>JBKCJY010000352.1:0-20961 GCA_046301455.1 Chitinophagaceae bacterium
AGCGTGTAAGCAATATGTCCGGCAAGCCATTTCGGTTTTAAATTAACGGGAGGTGATAATGTGAGTATATGCGGATTGTTACCCTTGCGTAAATGAGGAATACAGGCACGTGTCATAAAAAAGGTACCCCGCACATTAATATCATGCATCAAATCAAAACGCTTAGGCTCTGTTTGTTCTGTTGGAGTTAAATTAATAGCTGATGCGTTGTTGATTAGTATATCAATACCACCAAATGTGCTTACTGTTTTTTCAACAGCCGCAGCAATCTGGTCTTCAAAACGGATATCAAGTTGAATGGCGAGGCCTTGTCCGCCTGCTGCCGTCATTTCATCAGCAGCAGAAAAAATAGTACCGCCTAATTTTGGATTTTCCTCTACACTTTTGGCAGCTACTACAATATTAGCTCCTACAGCAGCCAGTTTTAATCCCATTGCTTTCCCAATGCCTCTGGATGCGCCCGTAATAAAAACCGTTTTTCCTTTGAAACTCATAATAAATAATTTGAGCAAGAAAGATAACAAAGGTTCTGCAACTGCCACAAAGAATTTGTACTTTGTAAAAGAAGATTTTATTTGGTCACCGGCAATACTACTATTATGATACCTCAGTTGCGTCGCACTCTTGTACGCCCTGAATTCTATTCAGCAATTTCAACCTTTCTGCTATTATTCATCTGTATAAACACTTTTGCGCAAGAAGACCCTATCAAACAAATGCAGCGCCAATTCATCGCTGCCAAAGATGGTGCTGTGATTGAATTACCGGAAGGAGCTTTCAAGTTACAAACATCACTCTGGCTGGATGGCAAAAACAACATCATCATTCGTGGAAAAGGAAAAGACAAAACCTTTCTCAACTTTACCAATCAAATCAGCGGAGCAGAAGGCATTAAAATCACCAACGGGAAAAATATCACACTGGAAAACCTTACCGTACAAAATACAAAAGGCGATGCTATTAAAACACAATATGTAAATGGAATCAAATTCATCAATGTAAAAGCAGAATGGACAAGAGGTGCTCACAGTAAAAACGGCGGTTATGGTTTGTACCCTGTACAATGCAGCAATGTGGTCATTGACAGTTGCGAAGCCCGTGGCGCCAGCGATGCTGGAATTTATGTAGGCCAATCAAAACATATTGTAGTGAAAAATTCAAAGGCTTATGAAAATGTAGCCGGAATTGAAATAGAGAACTCGTTATATGCCGATGTGTTTGATAATGAAGCCACCAACAATACAGGCGGCATTTTGATTTTTGACTTACCAGATTTGGTGCAGAAAAAAGGTGGTTACATCCGTGTGTTCAGAAACAATGTACATCATAATAATCATGTAAACTTTGCGCCTAAAGGAAATATTGTGGGTAAAGTACCGCTTGGCACAGGTATTATGATTATGGCTACCAATCATGTAGAGGTATATAGCAACCACATCATCAATAATAAAACCACGGGCACAGCGATTGTGAGTTATTACATTTCAGAAAATCCCATTAAAGATTCCTCATACTATCCTTACCCGTCAAATATTTCAGTGCATGATAATGTCTATGAACGCAAAAATACCAAAGCCACAATGAAAGGAAGAATGGGAAAGATGTATCGTTTCAAATTAAAGTTTGGAAAAAATGTTCCGCATATTGTTTATGATGGAATTGTTGATACCAAAAATCCAGGTCAGATTTGTATTCGCAATAACCAAAATCAAAGCTTTGCCAATATTGATGCGGAAAATAATTTTAAAAACATCAGTCGGGATGTAAGTAAACATGATTGTACTTTGCAACCCGCTCCTGTTACTGAGATAAAGAATTAAAGAAGATTCATGAAAAAAATTATTGTTGCGTTAGGCATTTGCATACTGCTTGTTCTGCTAAACTCATTCATCAGCAAACAACAAACACCTGCTTTTGAATTCCACGAAAATCTCAGTGAATATCATTTTTTCAAAGGCGAAATGAAACTGCTACAGCCGAATGACGGCATTGTTCCTTATGATTTAAACACACCACTCTTCAGCAGTTATGCAGAAAAAGCAAGATTTATTCAACTGCCTGAGGGAACAAAAGCAAAGTATAATGCTGATTCCGTTTTTGATTTACCTATTGGCACTGTGCTCATCAAAAACTTTTATTATCCTAATGATTTTCGTGATGAAAGCAAAGGCAGAAGAATTCTTGAAACACGTTTACTTGTGAATCAAACAGATGGCTGGGCTACCTATCAATACATCTGGAATAAAGAACAAACAGAAGCGGTATTTGAACCCATCGGTGATGTCACTCCCGTTGAGTACATAGATACCAATGGGAAAAAAGTTTCGTTCAACTATATTATTCCTACACAGGCACAATGCATGGGCTGTCATAAACAAAACAACGGTTTGCAACCCATCGGCATCGCAGCACGGCATTTGAACGGTGAGTATAGTTATTCTTCTGGCAAACAAAATCAATTGCAATACTGGCAGCAACTCGGCATGATTGATTTGCCAAAAACATCCATTCCTACCAATGCCATGTGGAACAAAGAACAGAGCGGAACAGTTGAGCAAAGAGCAAGAGCTTACTTAGATATCAACTGTGGTCATTGCCACAATGCCAAAGGTCCCGGCAACAGCAGTGGTTTGTTTTTGGATATTCATGAAAAAGATATAACCCGTTTAGGTATTAACAAAACGCCTGTTGCAGCAGGAAGAGCAAGCGGTAATCTTTCATTTGATATTCATCCCGGCAAACCAGATAAATCCATTCTCATCTATCGTATGAAATCAACTGACCCCGGTATTGCCATGCCGGAAGTTGGAAGAGAGTTGGTGCATAAGGAAGGAATTGCCTTGATCAGTCAGTGGATTAAAGAGCTTAAATAAAAAAGAGATGGATTTCTCCATCTCTTTTCCAAAATCATTCATTCATAAATTAATATTCAGGCAACCTCGGCTTCGTTCCAAATACTTCATCAATCTTTTGCATCACTTCATCATTCAACTTTGGTAATACATCCAACGCTTTTAAATTCTCAGTAAGCTGTTCTTTCTTCGTTGCACCTAGTATAGCAGTTGATACATTGGGATTTCTAATACACCATGCAATGCTCAAAGCAGCCATGCTTACGCCTAATTCATCTGCAATTTTTTGATATGCTCTTACTTTATTGAGCTTGTCTTCAACAAATGTTCTGTCTTTCAACCATTCAAAACCGGGAATGGCTAATCTCGTTCCTTCAGGTATGCCATCATTATATTTTCCTGTGAGTAATCCACTTGCAAGCGGGCTCCAGATAGTAGTACCAAGCCCCACATTTTTAAACACTTCCAGATATTCATTCTCCAGTTTATGTCTGTTGAAAATATTATACTCCGGCTGCTCCATAGTTGGACCAATCAACCGATAAGCTTGTGCCACACGATGTGCTTCCATAATTTCCACCCCACTCCACTCACTGGTGCCCCAGTATAAAATCTTTCCCTGTTGAATGAGAGTATTCATTGTAAAAACTACTTCCTCAATAGGTGTATTTTTATCGGGCCGGTGACAGAAATATAAATCCAGGTAATCAACCTGTAAACGTTTCAATGCTTCATGACAAGCTTCCGTTAAATGCTTACGGCTTAATCCTGTTTGATTAGGTTTGTTTTCTTTTCCTCTCCAACCAAAGAATGCTTTGCTTGAAACAACATATGATGTTCTGTCCCAGTTTTTCTTTTTAAGAACACGCCCCATCATTTCTTCGCTTTTGCCCAGAGCATAAACTTCAGCATTATCAAAAAAGTTGATGCCGTTATCATAAGCCATACCCATGAGTTCATCAGCAATACTATCGTCAATCTGTTTGTGAAAGCTCACCCAGCTTCCGAATGAAAGTACACTAAGTTGTAAACCTGATCTCCCAAGTCTTCTGTATTCCATGTGTTGAGTTATTTTGTTATTGAGTTATAAGAATATAGTTGATTAAGGTTTTGAATTGGAGAAGTCCTCTATCACCTTCATAAACTCTGTCAACCTTAAAATTCATCATTAGTTTCCGGCAAACTTCGAATCGCCCACCAGCAACACACCTTTTACAGAGTCAATTTTAAAATTGCGGAGTTGCTCATCGCTTTCAAAACCTTTTCCAAAAATGGTTTTTGTTTTCTGCCGTATTTCAACATCTGAGTTGGTGAAAAGTTTATGAAGGTTTTGCTCCCAGAAAAGTTCTTTTGTTTTGAGCGTATCGCCATTGATACGAATCACAACTACACTGTCATTTAAAATCACACGGTTTTGCTGTTCGTAATAAAATCCTTTCTTGGCATCGAGATAACTTTCAATTACCATGCTGTCGTTGTAAAAATCAACATGCAGTGTACGTGGAAATTCTACACGTGGCACACTATCGTAAAAGCGAAGCATGTAAGGAGCTGTTAATTTTGCTTTTACCACACCGGCCTGGCTGAGGTAGCTCTCCACTTTTATTACTTCATCAACCGTTAATTTTTTTCGTTGGAGATCCTGTATTTGATCATAATCATTTTCGCAGGCAATGAGTACCATCAAAAAAGCTGCTGTTATACAAAACCGGGTGTATCCATTCTTAATCATACTTGCGTTTAATGAACCAGATATCACTCAATGAAAATCCTGCAGAAAGACGGAAGAAGTTTTCACGCAACACTGAATTTTTATTACCACGCTGACCAAACTCAAATGCAAAATTTATTACATGATTACGGTATAATATTTCAGTTAGGCCATACTTGCCAACGGGCAATCCCATACCTAATGTAAAACCATAGCTGTTTAATTCAGTATTGTTAATGAGGAAAGGCTCACGTGAAAGATTAAAACCGGCACGGTAAATAGCACGACTCCAGTAAGAAGTACGTTGCTTATCACCCGTTAGCATTGGAATGAGTTGTATACCCGCTTTTGCCTGCCATGCATTTTGTAATGCATCAGGCGAACCATAAAAACGGTAATTTTTCCAGTTGGTACGCACATAATCTGCAGCAATCATCAACTTCCCGTTTTTCTGAAAATCATACAACACACCAAAACCAAAATAAGATGGATATTCGATAGCGCCTCTTACATTTTTGAGTTCAGATACACTGTCAACTCTTGAAATAATGCCCCCATCACCTCCTACAGCAAAACTTTCATATACTTCATCTTTTGTGCCTCGCATAGATGTTTGCATGCTTCCGTAAGCTCCAAACGATATGCTGCTGTTTTCATTAATCTTTATACGTTGCTGCAGACCGAGTTCAATAAAAGCGCTTCCAAAATTATTGCGCACTTCTTTTTGACCTGGCGTATAGCGGTTAGGAACTGTATCATTTAAAATAGATACACGAGTTGTATAATCTTTTGATCCAAAACGATAACCACCATTAATACCAATACTGAAATTTTTATAGCCAATTGCCGTGCCGGCAAATGCCTGATTTACACCTCCGCTGCCTTCGTACTGTGTAGCTACGCTGTCACCAGTAAGCAGCCTTGTACCGGTTTGAATTTTATAACTCACTTTGGTAACGGGGCGCAAACCAAATGCAAGCCCCCAGTTGATTTTTGACTTTTGAGGACGAATTTGGAAACCTGCTGCCAGGTATGGAATAATGGCATTGGCTGATGAATAGCTTAAGCCGGCATTATTTCTAATGGTGCGGTTGTTGATATCAAGGCCCACATCAAAAATGGCTTTTTGAGCACCAAATAAACTGTAAGAAGCCGGGTTGGTGAAATTGATAGTTTGCAGATCAGCATATGCTGCGGCTGCTCCACCCATAGCACGGTTTACAATATTGGTTCCGGGAACGGGATCGCCCAAACCATAGCGGCTCCAGGGACTGTTGTCCTGGGCTAACGCATTGATGCTGAATAAGATTGACAGAAAAATACTACCAATTACACGATTACCTGTTGTACACGCTGATTGCATAAAGACCTTTAAATATTAGTTGAGGGTCTGCAAATATCATGTTTTTGAGCAGAGGAGCAAAATGAGGGGTATCACCCCCGGTTAACAGCACGTTAAAGTTCCCGAATTTCTCCCTGTAAGCATCAATGATGCCATCAATTTCTTTTGCCATTCCCCATGCCGCTCCGCTCAATAAATTGGTTTTGGTATCATAGCCAATCAACGGAAAATTCCACTCCATATTTACCAGTGGAAGTTTGGCAGTGAGTGCATGCATACTTTGCAAACGCATTTGCAAACCAGGTGAAATGCTGCCTCCCAAAAATTGATTTCGTATGTTAATAAAGTTAAACGTAATGCAGGTGCCCAATGCAATAGCTAAATTATTGGAGTTGGGGAAAAGATAAGTAGCTGCGGCACAAAGAGCCAATCTGTCTGCACCAATCGTTTCAGGTTTTCCAACTGGTGTAGTAAAAGGCAGTTTGGTGTGATGACTGAGTTTATGAAAATTTGAATGTGCTTTTAATACATCTTCAACAACGGGTTGATGATTGACAACGGATGAAAGAATAGTGAAAGATGGTTTGAACTGATGCATGAGTTCCAGCATGGTATCATGGCTGTCATCAACTAACACAATAACTTCCTGTAACTGATCGTCATGAAACACAGCTGCCTTGTAACGTGTATTGCCAAAATCAAAACAAATGGTGATGGACATGCGTATAATTTAATTGATTACTCTTCAAACTGAAACCCGCTCAAATTTTTAAAATGCCCGTTGAGTTTTACTTTTTCCTTTAATGTTTCCATTTCAGAAAGCAAGGGAACTACTTTAGCAAGATGACGTTTTAAATATTCCTGGCGCTGCAGCTCACGAAACAAACCCAGCAGTTCATACTCTTACTGCAAATTCAAACCCATATGATGCGCTACATCAAATGCTTTTAATTCTTCTTCGGGCTTTTTAAAATCTTTATTTACCTCCAACAGCTTATGCAGTTCTTTAATACCACTTACTACTTTTTGCATAATGTTTCTGCTACCATCATCCACATCATCAGGGTAAGAAACAATGGCGCCGCTATATAGTTTATCGGGCACTTGCTTTATTATTTCCAGCGTGCGGAAAACTTTTACCCCACGTGTACTGATGTCCATCTTACCATCGTCATATACTTTATTTACATCAGTAACTTCAACGAGTGTACCCAGCTCCTGTACTTTGTTTTCAATTACAGCCGGTATACCAAATGTTTTTTTTTGTGCACTGCATTCCTTAATCAACTGACGGTAACGTGGTTCAAAAATGTGCAGGTTTAATTTTTCACCGGGAAAAACCACAATGCTCAATGGAAATATAGGAATGAAATTGGTCATTTATGTTTCGCTTTCAATTGTTGCAATGTATGATATTTCAGAAATGTGTACCACGCATTCATCTTTGCTACCTGCCATCCTGCTTTACCATCTAAAAAACCAAGTTTGAAAAAATAATTTTTGATGAAATTGAAAAAAGCTGAAGTGTATTGTTTGTACCATCCACCCGTTTTGTTCTGTTCAAAATATTTTTCACCGCCTTTAATGCCATAGGCTTTCATCTTTTGCTCAAACTCCTGCATGTTGCGCATGGTCTTATGGTTGATATAACCCGGCACATTTGTAATAGTAAATGAATCATCATAAATTAATTTTTCGTGCACAGGTGCTTCATTCCATTGTACTGTAGTACGGTTGAACATGCGGATGTGTTCATCTTTACCCCACTCGCCATAACGAATCCATTGTTCGCCCAAAAAAGTTTTGAACTGCATATTAAACAGTTCTTTGCTGTTGCTCAATGGCAATTGCAGTAACGACTGTTGCAATTGTTCATCAGGTATTTCATCAGCATCCAGTTGTAGGATCCAATCGTACTTTGCCTGGCTGTTGGCTTTGTTTTTGGTAGGTCCAAAACCCATCCATGGTTCTTCAATTACCCTTGCGCCACATGAGTGTGCAACAGCAATCGTATCATCCGTACTGGCCGTATCACATATCAGCACATCATCTGTAATTGACTGTACAGCTGCAATAGTTTGCGGAAGCATATGTGCTTCGTTCTTTACAATGATTACAACTGAAATGGGCTGCATGTGTTTGTGCTCTGTTTCAAAAAATAAAGATAGTATCAAAGCTGCTTTAAAAAACACGCTTTGCTTTCTGCTTTGCGTTCTATTTTCTTTTAGGTTTGCTGTATGTGGAAGCAACTGCTCACAGAAATACAAAACGGTTCTCAAAAAAGTTTGGCCCGCTGCATAAGTCTCATTGAAAATGAAGTGAGTGGTTATGAAGCTTTGCTGCAGGCTTTGCCATTGAGCAGTACGCCGCTAATTGGAATTACGGGCCCACCCGGTGCAGGTAAAAGCACATTGGTAGATGCGTTGATTGAAGTGTTGGTGGACAAGGGAAAAAAAGTGGCCGTTCTCTGTGTAGATCCTTCTTCGCCGTTTAATTTAGGTGCATTGCTGGGTGATCGTATTCGTATGAGCAACTGGTACAATCATCCCAATGTGTTCATCCGTTCGTTGGCAACACGTGGCTCACTTGGCGGATTGCATCCTAAAATTTTAGAGATCACGGATGTGTGCAAAGCAGCACCGTTTGATTACGTAATTGTTGAAACAGTGGGTGTTGGTCAGAGTGAAATAGAAATTACTGGTCTGGCTGATGTTACTGTTGTTGTTCTTGTGCCCGAAGCCGGTGATGAAGTACAAACCATGAAAGCCGGATTAATGGAAATTGCAGATGTATTTGTTGTAAACAAAGCAGACAGGCCGGAAGCTGATTTGTTTGTACGCAATCTTCGGTTGATGCTGGCACCTTCGTTTAAAGAAGATCGTTTTGAAATTGCTGTTGTAAAAACTGTGGCAACAGAAAAGAAAGGCATAGAAGAATTATGGCAGAAGATGGATGCACACCTGCACAGCGGTCATTACAACAAACGCAAGAGCTGGTTGCTTACGGAAAAGGCCTGGCATTTACTTGTGAAAAAAAGAATGCAGGGTTTTGATAAACTTGCTTTGCAAAAAAACATCGAGCAGCAAATGGAGCACCAAAATTTTAATCTTTACAGTTTTGTGGCAACACAGACTTCAGAGATACTGTAAGATTGATTTCTAACAATCATTTATTATATTTTCAAATCATACTTTAGCATTCTTCATTAATGAAAGCAGATAATTTCACCAACATTCCGCAAACATGGGATAACGTTGACATGTATGTTGTGCGTACTTGTATCTGGAATGCGTTACAGGCCTGTGCACCAAAATTCAGCGGTCATTTGCTGGATGTTGGTTGCGGGAAAAAACCCTACAAAGAATTTTTATTGAGCAATCAATACATTAATCAATATACAGGTATTGATATTGAAGCAGCCATTGTTTATGAAGAAGGTATTAAACCTGAACTTACATGGGATGGTATCTCCATGCCTGTAACTGATAACAGTTTTGATACTGTAATGGCAACTGAGGTGCTTGAACATTGTCCCAACCCACACATTATCATTCATGAAATAAACCGTGTATTGAAGCCGGGCGGTGTGTTCTTTTTCACTGTTCCCTTTTTATGGAATCTGCATGAGGTGCCGCATGATGAATTTCGCTACACACCATTTTCACTCAAGCGTATTTTAACTGAGTACGGAATGGAAGATGTGGAAATATATGCACATGGCGGCTGGAATACTTCATTTGCGCAAATGATTGGAATGTGGATTGTTGCTACCAAAAGAGGAAGCAAAAGAAAACGCTGGGCCAAACTGTTAAACCCGTTTATGAAACGCCTAATTAAAAACGATCCGCATAAAATGACTGATGCATTTACTGATGGATTGATGATTAATGGCTTGTATGGTATGGCAAAAAAGAAAAAAGATTGAGCTGGTTAATCGTCTTCAACATTCATACATTGCATTCTTAAAATTTTACAGCCCACGAAATAAAAATCTGTTTATGTTGTACAACCGCATTTTTCTGAAAGTGATGAAAAAATGGAAACCAGCTTATAAAAAATCGCTGGTTACAATGCAGGCACGTGTGGCTGATCCTGTAAAAAGAAAAAAGCTTAACGATTGGTTTCTTAAGATGACGCAGTATGAAAAAACAAGATTTCATAGACTGTATGGCCGTCTTTTTCAAAATAGCAGTATAAAGATTGAAGAAGGAGCATGGCAGGTTGAATTTGCCGGTAAGTATTTAAAATTTCCGCTTCGCAATAAATCACTTTTGCTGGATTGGGATTTGGCACTTGCCGTTTCAGCATTAGATGGTGAGTTAAAAACAACTTATAAAAATTTTCTTCAAACAGGAAAAGTAAAAGTGTTTTTTGATATTGGTGCCAATTACGGAACACACAGTGTTTTATTTCTGAGCCATGGGGTTCATACTGTTTCATTTGAACCCATTCCTTTTCTTAAAAAAGAAATCGAGGAACTATGCCGCTTTAATGGTTATGAGCCCAACGTAGTGGATGCCGCTGTTGGTAATAAAAAAGGTGAAGCTGTATTGTGGATACCGCCGGGTGAAACATGGGAAGCTACCATTGTTGAAACAGAAGCTGCGGCATTGGGTGAAAAACACAAACTTGAAAAAGTTACTGTAGCTGTAACAACGGTTGATGATTATGTTTCAGAATCAGGACTTGATCCACAGTTATTAAAAATTGATACAGAAGGCAATGAACTGAATGTGCTGGAAGGATCTGTAAAAACCATGCATCGTTTGCAACCTGCTATTCTTTTTGAAACCAACCGCAAGGAACAACGGAAACCATTATGGGATTTTTTTGCTGCACAGAATTATACCATATTTCCACTCCCTTACAAACCGGGCGAAAAAAACAAACGGTTTACTGCGGAGATATTTTTTGAAAGTGGTGCTATCAATTACATTGCTGTGCCATCTGCAAATTAAACTCGCTACTTAAAAAACTTTCTCCAACCTTTTTTCTTTTTTGCAACAATCCTGTTTTTGTAAGGATAAGGCAGCTGTTTCGCCGTTTCATAACCTTCATTCAAAATACTTTGCCTGTAAACATCATATGCCTTTTTTAATACAGGAATATTGCTGAAGCTGAGCATGGGGTGCTGAAAGTTAACCATGTCATCAGGCAATTCAAGGTTGTAACGGGAGTAATGATAAAAAACAAGCGGCTCATTATTTACAAAATAACTGCCCTTGTCTTCAGTAACGGTTCGCTCTATTAAATTCCAGAAGCCCGCATTATATCCGGGCTTTTTATTGATGTATACATCATCGAAAAAAGAATGAATCACACTCAGCCATAACTGATCAGTGAAAATATGTTTATCTGGAAGTGAAAAAGCATATTCTTCAAGCAACATCGCCCACCAGTTTAAAAACTTGAATGTTTCATCTTTACGCAGCAATTCATAATAACCCGCATTGTACACGCCATAACGCAAAAGTTCTGTAGTGCTGAAGTTATCAAGACCGGGAAGGTAATTTACATAACGTGTGCGGTGTGGTGTAATGGTAATCGCTGCTTCTGTTTGCTGTTCAATTTTTCCAAACACATGTATATCTCCATCCAGATAAATTAAACGTTCAACGGATGAATACTGATTGAAAATGTGCAACGCATAATAAGGTTTTAATGCACAACTCAACTCAAATGGTTGATAGCGTTGCAGCATGCCATCAATCCGTTGATCATTGAGCTCATTTAAAAAAACGAATTTACATCCTTCAGTTGCAGGCAAATGCTGTTGCTCGCCAATTACACAAATGATAAAGTTGCTGCCTTGATTATGTTTTATATAAGATTGCTGCAATGCTTTTGCATGTGCCAGGTAATTGGGTGTTATAATGGTATAAGCAGTTGTTTGTTGCGGAGGTACAATCATTGGCTGCCGTAATTATAAGTTATTGATGATTTGCTCAAAGCTCTTTCCCCACACATCCCAGTTCAATTGCTGCTCATACAATTGCCTGCTGCTCTTGCGCAAATTTTGCATGGTGGTGATGCCTGAATACAGTTTCATAATAGCATCTGTATAGTCATATGCATTTGCTTCTGGTGAAAGCAACAATCCATTTACATGATCCTGTACATAAGTGGGTACTCCGCCCGTAAGTGTGCTTATGGAGGGCACTCCGTATGCAGATGCTTCGCTGAACACCACACCTGCTGCTTCAGCTCTTGTGGGCAGTAATAAAAAATCAGTATTCAAGAAAAGCTGATGCAATTTTTCTTTATCCTGTGGTTTGTGCTTGTCTAAAAAAGGAATCACTGTAACTCCTTTTTCAAAAATTGTTTCAGGAGGTGTACAGCCAACAATATGCAATGTGGGTTCTATCCTTTTTTGTTTGAGCATACGGAATATTTGCAAGGCCAAATCACCGCCTTTGCGTTTCCATTCTACCCCAAGAAATAGAAGATTACATCTGTTACGATTGTAATCAATTTCATCAGCAGCAGGAATGACATCCAGATTGGCGCCTAAGGGAGCAACTGTAATTTTATTTTCATTCAACCCATAATCTTTCATGGCAGATTGTTTACACCAATCACTTGCCAGCATACAATGTGTTGCTTTTTCAAAAGCACGTCTGTCTATTTCAATTCCCTGTTTTATGTTAGAAGCTGCAAAATTTTCCCATGTGTCATAATAGCCCTGTATTTGTTGAAAGGTAGCATCCGTCATAAACACGATGGGCAATGATGCATCTAAATAGGCAATAAGCTGTGGTGCTGCTGGTGCAAACAAAACATCAACTTTGTTTTGAGTCAATGCTTTCTCTAATTGTTTGCTGTAGTGTTTAGCGTAAGGCTTTAAAAACTCAACGGCTGTATTCTTTTTAAACAACAATTTATTGGGATTCTTATAAAAATTGATGAGGTAGTTCTTCAATCCGGCAGGATAGGGAAAATGAAATACTTCCACATCACCATACTTCAACAATTGCTGATGCGAATAATAATACGTGCCGCTCCACGATTTTTTATCTAATGGGTTCCATCTGCCTGCAAAACCAATCCTCATGTTTTTGTTTTATAAAATTTTTCTTGCTGCCAGGTTATACGTTGTATCAACAGTTTGTATTGCCTCAACAGTAAGTTTGGAAAGATAATCATTTCGTGAAAATGACTCCCACACATGGTGAATATACGATTCCGGGAAGTTTGTCACTTCTTCAAACATCGATTTCATACCTGCTTTAGTGTAAAGCGGAAAATGAAAACAGTAAGGACCAGCAATTGTAATTAATTCAGGATGACGGAGTGCCAGTTTTCCTGGAATAACAGATGAATGTTCATTCCAGAATTTATCCTGCCCTTTGGAGCGAAATGTTTTATACTCTTGAATCCATAAATCAATAAACGGGCTGTTTTTTTCTGCAAGCAAAACACCGTTGCAAAAAATTGTTCTGGGCACATAGGACTTTACAAGCCCCAGTTTGCTGCGAATCTTATATTTGATTTCCTGTCGTTTATTTTTGGGTTCATATGGCGCCTCCAGTTCTTCGCCAATTACAAATGAGTGTTGCAGAAACGGAGTAAGCGGCTTAACGCAAATCGTATCAAGATCAAGATATATTCCTCCTGTCTCTTTTAATGAGAGCAATCGGACCACATCCGCTTTATGTGCAGGATGCAGAATGGGATTACCCATAAATGTTTCCGGAGCCTGCATTTGATGCAATGTGAGATGCGGTTTTATTTTTTCCCACCATTCACCGGTTGGCTCACGGTCAAAATGAAAAATGACTTCCTGCGGTTTATTAATTTCAATAGCTGATTTGACAGCAATGTAATAAGACAAAGGGAAAACCAACGGCGGTCTCTCTTTTGAAGTAAAATAGATAAAATGAAAAATACCGGGAATCATTAAGCAAATTAAATTGTTTAAACCGAGAACTGATTCATTCCTTGCTGAACAATTTTTTTGGATAAACGTTATTGGTGCATGGAAACAAATAAATTACCCGTAGCAGCTCAATCTTTCCCTGCCGAAGTAAAACTGGAAGCCGGAAAAACATACGCATGGTGCACCTGTGGCCTAAGCGAAAAACAACCTTTTTGCGATGGCAAACACAAAGCAAGCTGGTATGAAGAAAACGGTGAAACTGTAATGCCTTTTAAAAGCTTAAAGTATACACCGGAAAAAGATGAAACGGTTTGGTTTTGCCAATGCAAGCATACAAAGAACGGCCCGTTCTGTGATGGAAGTCATAAACTAGGAGTTTAAAAGAGGGAAAGGATAACTAATGACAGACGATGAGGCGTACTTTTTTCATGTGCCCTCTTTCTTACATTTCTTTTCTTATTCATCACATCCAATCGGTGCACCCGGAGGAATTTCTTTATGAATAGTGGGTTTAGCATCCTTCGGATTTCTCATCCGTTCCAACGCCAGTTGGTAATGGCCGCTTAAAGAACTATTGATTTTGATTTGCAGTTCAATATACTTTTTCAAATCAGATAGTTGTTTTTGCAGTACACTTCGTACTCCATAGGAATTCTTATCATCAACTGATGCTGCCAGTAAATATGTAAGCAACACCTGTTCTGTTTGTTGCTGAATCAATGCTTCCATTCCGTTTCTTCTTAAGGCTTTCCATGTTTGATTGATGAGTACAGCAATCATTTCATCAACACCCAAACCTCCGTTCATCTGTTGTTGCTGCATCCTGTTTAATCGTTCACTATTGAACAAAAATGAAAATGGAACATCCGCACCTGTTTCAGCAGGCGATAAAACATCAAACGATAATCCGGTTCTATTTCTGAATAATTCCCTTGAGTCGTTGTAACCTGCCGGTCTTGGCGGAATGAGTGCTGCAATATTATCTGGTATCATCAGTAGTTTGGGATCAATACAATCAACAACTGCATTTAATGCACTGAGTTGTTCTGCTTTGCTCAGCATTTTTGTAACCACTTGTCCATCGCCACGCAATGCATAGGTGTAATACATACCTCCAACTAACTTCGTTACGGCCTCCAATTGATAACGATGATAAAAATAAACCGGCACCAATGCATCTTCAAGTAAGGCCATGGGCATTCCTGGTCTTATATTTTTCTCTCCAAAGTTTTGCAAGGCTTTTGCACGCACTCGTAACACTTCTTTTAATTCATCCACCGCATTGTTGCCATTATCCCACAAATGCGCCTGCGGATGTAAACCACCCGGCGCACGTGCATCCCTGTCACTGATAAACTGCAACCCTTTTTTTGTTGCCTCAGTAAGAATTGTATTCAATGCCTTTTGTTCATTTATGCCTGGAGGAAAATCCTGATAACCCCATGTAATGGAAATTTTATCCCACTCACCAATCTTATCATCGTATACATTGGTAAAATCCATTTCGCCTTTTGCATTTAAACGAATGAGCGGATGCGGATAATCCATCACACTTGCACGATTGTTTACACTGCTTGCATAGTTGTGCATTAAACCAATGGTGTGGCCCACTTCATGTGCCGCAAGCTGACTTAACCTTGCCAATGCAGCTTTCAACATTTCATCATTTGCAGGCACTCCATTTTCATAAGGGGCAAGTAAACCACTGAAGATGAGATAATCCTGCCGCACTCGTAAGGAACCTAATGTAACCTGTCCTTTAATAATTTCTCCGGTGCGTGGATCTACTACACTATTACCATAACTCCATCCACGTGTAGAACGGTGCACCCAGTTAATCATATTGTAACGGATGTCCATGGGATCAGCGCTGTCCGGTAACACTTTTACAATGAACGCATTCTTATATCCTGCCGCTTCAAATGCCTGGTTCCACCAGCTTGCACCTTTGAGCAATGCAGAGCGAATGGGTTCGGGAGTTCCGTTATCTAAATAATAAACAATCGGCTTCACAGGATCGCTGATTGCCGCTGAAGGATCTTTCTTTTGCAGACGATGACGTACAGCATAATATTTTTCAATGGGCTCACTCACAGGAGTTGCATAATCATAATATGAAGTAGAAATAAAACTGCTGCGTATATCAAATGTTCTTGGCTTGTAATCAGCATCAGGCAGTTGTACAAAGGAATGATGAATACGGAGTGTGATAGCTTCAGTTGAAGGTGTTACACTTTGCACATAGTTACCCACTTCGCCATCATTATTGGTGAAAGTGAGTGTTACTTCCAATTCTGTATTGAAAGGAAAGTTTTTACAGCGTGGCAAATACATCACGCTTCTGCTTTTATCCAATTGATAATTACCTTGTCTTGATCTGCGGATGGTATTACTCACTTTCATTGCATCACGCAATAAAAAATCAGTTGCGTCAATCAGCACAGCGCCATTGCTTTCTGCTTCAACCGTAAATCCCCATAAAGCTGATTGAGCAAATGATTGCTCAACTGCTCGTTTTTCTGCTGCATCATTGCTCACTGCACGATAAGCATAGTTAGGTTGAATTAATAAAACCTTACGGCCCACTTTATAAAACTTCACCACACGGTCATCACCTGGTAATGCACGGTCCAGGCCAATATCATTGGAGCCTAACGCAGCGGGCATGGATGTGCAATATAGAAATTCAGTATCAAGTCTATTTACTTCCAGCCAAAGCTTGCCTGTATTTTCATCCCACCAATAATTAAAATAACCTTCAAGCTTTTTCAGACCATTTGTTTTTTCTTCAATGGTTGGAAGCTTTTGTGCAGTAAGTGTAAATGGAATAATTGCAAGCAGGAGTAGTATGGTTCTCATATTATTTAAGTTGATAAACACAAGATAAATAAAAAAACCACCGGGAATTTTTAACGGTCAACTATTCTATGAATGTTTTGAAGAGAGGGGGCGATTCAAAAAATCATTCTGCATTTTTCTGGCTCTTCCACCAGCGCCAGCCAATAAAACCCATAATAGCAAAAGGAGCGGCCATCAAATAAATGATCGCTGAGTTAAGTGCTGCGGCGGGTTTTTCTCCCATTTGTGATGCTGTTTTGGTGCAGATGGAGCATTGAGCTGCTGCATCAACAGAGAAAACCAATAAAAAGATGAATAAAACCATCAAAATCAATCCGCACTTTTTCATGAAATAAATTTAAAATGCAAAGTTAGGGATAGAAAGTACAAAGACCCTTCTTTTGTGAAAGGTCTTTGTTTGAATGAGCATCAAAAATAAAACCATTACTTACTTTTCAGGGTTAAGAATGACCGGTGTATTTCCCTTGCCCATCACAATAATTTTTGAGTTTTGTGATTTGGCAAGCTCCAGTTGTGCTTTAATGCTTTCGTATTGCAACTGCCTGTCGGTTAAGCTTTCGCTGATGATGCGCTGGTAATCGGCAATACCCTGTGCTTCCACACGTTTGCGTTCCGCTTCCTGCTTTTCTTTTTGTAAAACAAACTGCATTTTTTGTGCATCCTGTTCGGCATTTATTTTTTGTTCGATAGTAGCACGTACACTTGCAGGCAATGTAATGTTGCGCACCAATAAATTCTCCAGCAACAGCCCACGTTTTTTAAAATCATCTTCAATGCTTTTGAAAATGCGTTGCTGAAATTCATCACGCTTGGTAGAGTACAATGAAACAGCTTCATAATAAACAGCATTGTCACGTATACGTGTGCGGGTAATGGGACGAACAATTTTGTCTTCAAAATCTTCACCCGTTTGTGCCAGCAGTTTGGGTGCATCGGTTGGCAGCACACGATACAAAACAGAAAGATCAATGGTTACTTCCAATCCATCTGCCGTAAGTACACGGATGGCATCATCGCCTGTTTTATGCCCTTCATCCTGCACGCCACTCATGGTGTAGTTTTGTGTTTTAATATCCATCTTAATTACATCTACCAATGGATTTACAAAGTTTAAACCACTTTGCAGAATGCGTGTTTGCACTTTGCCAAAGAGCTTTTGTACACCCACCTGGCCTGCATCAATCTGTACCACGCAGGAAGTAAGTATTCCAATGGCAATCACTACAAAACTGAGCGAACGGATTACTTTTCCAAACTTTTGAAATTGCCCATCACTTTTTGCTACCGCAATGCCCACTGCAATACCAATTAAACCGAGAATAATAAGAAACATAGTTGTGTATTTAACTGTTGTAATAAATTGTTTGAATACTGCTCTGAAATTCCGCCATACGCAGCTTACTAACTTGAATGATCAGCTACAATCACCCATTCGCCTTTTATTTTTTTCCAGAGCAATGTAAAATGTCCGCCAATATCTCCGTTTTTTTCACGCTTTAAAAACCATTTGCCTATTACAAAATATGAGTCGTTTGAAATTCGGTTTAGTTTCAGAATGTTGAACGTAAGCTGCCCCATAGCATCACGATCAGGATAACGTTTGTAATAATTCTTTAATGTAGCATCATAACCATACGTAATACCACTGCTGCCGATGAACATGAGCGAATCACTTTGCCAGTAGCCTTTCATAAACTGGTCAATATTTCCGGTATTCCATGCCTTGCTTTGTGCATCGAGGATGGAAAGGATTTGCTGTTCGTCTTTATTTTGGGCGAAAGCAATTGTTGAGGATATAAGCAGAATTAAAATGAATAATTTTTTCATTGATGGAAGTTACACCAAAAACAAAAGCGGCTCATCGCCGCTTTGATTATTTAAACATTGTACCATTTCTTTTTCTTCATATACTCAATGCTTCGTTTAATACATTCTTCCTCAGGCATTGTGTAGGCCTCCTGCTCCACATAACCATATTTAAGTCCGGAAAGTTTGCGTTGTGCATAGATAGAAGTAAAGTCAACAACGCCATCACCCACCTGTGTACTTTCTTTTATTCCTTCTTTATTAGTAGTTAAATCTTTTACATGCCACATAGTAAACCGGCCAGGGTATTTTTTAAACCAGTCAACAGGATTATGACCTGCGTATACCACCCAGTATAAATCCAATTCAAATTCCATTTGCTCTTGAGTAAACGTTTTGAGCAATGTTTCTTCAAACATATTCCCGTCAGCATCTTTCTCAAATTCAAAATCATGGTTATGATAGGCAAACTTCATTCCAGCTGCTCTTGTAAGTTCAGATGCCTTACCAAGTAAATCAACAAGTTTTTTATAATACTCACCACTTCTGTATTCTTTTTCAACCCAGGGAACAATCATGTATTCATTACCTAAGATTGCTGATGCTTCTACTGCCGCCTTCCAGTCATCTATCTTTCCTTCATACATAAATCCTTTGAGGTGATAATGACAACTGGGCGAAACCATTCCATTTTCATCCAGTATTTTCTTTACCTGCTTTGGTGTGCGTAAACCCCAAAAGGTTTTTACATCATCAAAGCCATATAACTCTGCCTGTGTATATCCAGCTTTGGCCACATAAGCTAATGCCGCCTCAGGGTTTTTCTTGATATCCTCACGAACAGTATAAACCTGTATGCCATAATTTTCTTTTGCAGCAGTTGTGTTATCATTACAGGCAACTAATGTATCTGACATGGCAATACCGGCTGTTAAAGCAGAAACGGTTTTTAAAAATTCTTTTCGATTATAATTACTCATATGTCAATAAATTAAAGTGAACTTGCCCAAGCCTTATCACCTTTTTTATAAGGCAATGCACCATCATACTTGCCCGGCACCTGAATATGACGCAGTGTTTCCGTTGCTCCTGTTTTGGAGGTAAAGAAACCATTTAGGGTCATTTGCTTCATCATGGTGTAATAGTGCGGTGGTTCCTCTTCTTTCTTTTGGCCGTTAAACTCTTTGGCTTCTTTTTCCAAACTCACTAAGAAATCATGACGCTGTTTTGCATCACAATCCATAAAAGGTTTGTTGTGCATTTTTTTGCAGGCTTCATCCAAAGAAGCAACTCCCGCCATAAATGCATCCTGTTCTTTTTGTGTAAAACAATCTGTTACCCATACTTTCATAAACTCACCCACCTGTGCAGCTTTTGCGCCAGGAGTTGCAGTTGTTGGAATAATGGTTTCGCCCACTTCATTCAGCAATGCAATTACTTTATTGGTAAACCCTGCGTCTGTTTTCACGCCGGTGTTACAACCGCTTAAAAAAAGTTCAGCGCCAACAACCGTTCCTCCAGTGAGTAGTGCAATTTGTTTTAATAAGTCTCTACGATTCATATTCAAAATAGTTTGAATTAAAGATTTTGTTTTTTCAACTCATTCACAGCAAAATCAGCAGCTCTTGCTGTAAATGCCATGTATGTTAATGAAGGATTAACGCAACTGCCGCTGGTCATAAAACTTCCATCAGTAACAAATACATTGGGTGCATCCCACACCTGGTTGTTTCCGTTTAATACACTTGTCTTTGGATCTCTGCCCATGCGTGCAGTTCCCATTTCATGAATACCCATTCCTACGGCATAACCTCCATCAAAACTTTCTACATCTTTCACGCCGGCATTTGTAAGCATTTCCATTGCATCGTTCACCATATCCTTGCGCATTCTGATTTCATTCTCTTTTAATTCAACATCAAATTCAAGAACAGGTAACCCCCATTTATCTTTCACGGTTTTGCTTAGCGACATTTTATTTTCATGATAAGGAAGCATTTCGCCAAAGGCAGTAATACCCATTCTCCAATATTCAGATGGTTCGCTGAGTGCGTCTTTCAACTCTGCTCCTATTGTGAACTCTGCCACATTCATTCCTCTTCCCCTATGACCGCTGCCCTGGTAACCAAAACCCCGAACATAGTCACGCTTATCATCATAAACATTTCTGAAGCGTGGAATATAAATTCCGCTGGGTCTTCTCCCATATTCATATTTATCGCTAAAGCCTTCTACGTTACCCTCAGCGCCAATTTTAAAGTGATGATCCATTATGTTATGACCCAACTCTCCGCTGCTGCTGCCTAATCCGTCCGGCCAAATATCCGTTGCACTGTTCATTAAGATCCATGTACTATTGAAAGTAGATGCACATAAAAAAATAATTTTTGCTTTATACTCGTATGTTTTGTTATCGTTCGAATCAATCACCTCAACACCTGTTGCACGTTTTTTATCTTTATCGTAAATAAGATTCTTTACTATTTTATTTGTTTCCAAAGTAAGATTGCCTGTT
>JBKCJY010000353.1:0-1863 GCA_046301455.1 Chitinophagaceae bacterium
TATCTCGGTTTTCAGCTTTATCAAAGTAATGATTGCTGATGATGTTGTTGATGATGGCTTCCGTTTCATTTTTATACCGAACAGGAATGATTCTGTTTTTCTTAGTCCACGATTTTATTTGCTCAACGTATTTTACGTGTAATGATTTGAGCACAGGTACTTCCATTTCCTTTAAAGCTGCTGCATTACAGTGTTGTTCATATTGCCCCTTCATAGGTATTACAAGCAATTTCTTCTTTAAATACAAAGCTTCAGCAGGTGTTTCAAAACCTGCACCGCATAACACCCCTTTGCAGTGAATGAGGCTTTCAATGAATGCATCGTTTGTAACCGGTTTTATTTGAACATTCTCATTTACATATTCTTCTTTGCTGTGTTTGCTAAATACCTGCCATTTGCAATTATTAATTTTGCTGAGGACTTTTATAATATGGGCATCATCATAAGCTGGTAAGTAAACAGTATAATAATCCTGAACTGTTGGCACAGCTTCTCTTACCTGGCTTCGTATTACAGGTGTATAAATATTGTGATTGTAACTTTTAAAATGAAACCCATACGCTTTTTTTACAGGGGCGTAATGATGTAAAATAAGTTGACCCAATAAATCAATATGTGCAGGCTTGGGGCTTTTATAATTAATAACTGCAGCCTGATGACTTAAACCCAAACATTTAACTCCCTTTAGTTTGCAGGCCCATGCACTCACCGGCTCAAAATCGTTAATCACCAAATCATATTCTTGAACAGGTACATTTTTTATTTCACGAATGAGATTGGGAATATTGGAGCGTTTGATGGTGGCTAATACATCAACACCGCCCGTTTTACCAAATATGAAACTTAAACCTTTGAAACGGTATTTAACAGGATAGGGCAAATCCACATCAGCCTGTATACCGCTTACTAAAATATCCAGCTCGGCTTTTTGCTGCAAAATGGGAATAATATCACGTGCCCTGCTTAAGTGCCCGTTGCCTGTGCCCTGTATGGCGTAGAGTATTTTCATCGGAGTTGTTTATTTGAGTAATTCAAATTCGGCTACCAAATTTTGAAAGAGCAAAGAGTTGTTTACTTCCACTTCTTCATCCAATTCTTTTTCAGCAACTGCAAATTCAGCTTCATCATATTTATAAAGCGTCCATTGGCCATGTACATATTCCAGTGCGGTTAAGTTTTCAATCCAGTCGCCGCTGTTGAGATAAGTAACGGTGCCATCCTCATTATTCATTTCCTTTATTTGTGGTTGATGAATATGTCCACACACTACAAACTCATATTGATTGCTGATGGCAATATCAGCAGCGGTTTGCTCAAAATTGTTGATGAATTTTACAGCGCTTTTTACTCCGTTCTTTATTTGTTTAGAAAGCGAAAGTTTGCCTTTGTTGAAAATTTTTTCTGAAATAAAGTTTACAAAGCGGTTGATGAGGATGAGCATATCATAACCCACTGCACCCAGTTTAGCCAGCCATTTGCTGTGCTTCATGGTTACATCAAACACATCACCATGAAAGAACCATGCTTTCTTTTCTTCATCCAGTTCAAGTACCAGTTTATTTACAATGGAGAAAGAACCAATTTTAAAACCTGCAAAGCGGCGCAGCATTTCATCATGATTGCCCGGTATGTAATAAATTTTTACACCCTTGCTCATCCAGCCTGTTAAATACTTGATCACTTTCATATGGCTTTTGGGCCAATAGCGTTTGCTGAACTGCCAGATGTCAATGATATCTCCGTTGAGTATAACGGTTTTTGGTTTGATGGATTTGAGGTATTGAAGCAACTCCTTTGCATGGCATCCGTATGTGCCCAGGTGAATATCTGAAAGCACAACAATATCAAGCTTTCTTTTTTTTA
>JBKCJY010000354.1:0-3285 GCA_046301455.1 Chitinophagaceae bacterium
GGATCAACTCCCATTTCTCTTACCCAAATATCCAATTCATTCCATGTGCTTTGGCTGTGAAATTTCATGGGAATGCCACTGTCCGTACCGATCAATAAAATCACACCGCTTTCACGCAACTGTGAGAATTTTCTTTTTAACGTGGGTTTTCGGTAAGGTGTAACCTGGAAGTAAGAAAGTTGCGAAGGGTTTTTAAGAGAGTTGCGGATATCTCTTACAACACTATCGGGCAATCCCACTTGCCATGATGGATCGTCGAGATGTTCTGTATTACGAATATTATAATCATTATTGAATAATCCTTCAACTGTTGGTGTCCAAAACAATTTATTATTGCTGTTGCCTGTGCGTTCACGAATCATTTTAATAATATCTTCAGGATACTCAGGGGCAGTTGCAAGACCTGTATGTTCAAAACAATCAGCACCTGCTATTAATGCTTTTCTTATTTCTTCAGGGCGATGACTGTGTGCTACTACTTTTAATTTCCACTTATGCGCTTCATCCACAATTGCATTTACTTCTTCCTGCGTCATTTGATCCTGATCAATGAGTTTAATACAATCAACACCGGCTTTTGCCAAACGTTGCACTTTTGCTCTTGCATCTGCTACACCGTTAATACCCCAGCGAAACTGTTCAGTACCTGGGTAAGGTGCATGTTGCAAAAACGGTCCGCTCACATACATCGTAGGTCCTATCATTTTTCCTTTGTTGATGCTGTCTCGCACGGGAATAATATCTTCAAGCGGTGCACCCAAATCTCTTGCACTTGTTACACCGGCCATCAATAATTGTTTAGCACCTGCAGGCATAATGACGTTGCGAAAGAGTGGCGGATATTTTTTATCCCAGTATGGATAATCACTGTGCCCATTGATCATGAGATGCACATGCATATCCCAAAGACCGGGCAGCACGCTCATCCCTTCTGTAGAAATAATTTCATAATCTGCAGGTACAGGAAGTGTTTCTACCGTACCTACTTTTTCAATTTTATTTCCTTTGATGAGGATAACTGAATTGCGGATGGGATCACCGCCATAACCATCAATGAGTGTGCCGCCAACAAGTGCTTTGTTTTGGGCAAATGCTATTTGTACTAAAAAGGTAACCAAGAGAAAGAAATGGATTCGCATGATGCAGTTGTTTTAAGAAAAGAAAGTTAAGAAGAAATAAAATATCCTGTTTAAAAAACAAGAGGTGCAGCATTTCCTGAAGAAATACTGCACCTCTTTTACATCACAACTTATCTTAGCTACTCAATAATGAGTTTACCGCTTGCAACTGATTTGTCTTTATTATACAATTTGTACATATAAACACCTTTGGGATGTTGCGTAAGATCAATATTAGTTCTGTTATTGTTGATGATGCCTGTAAAAATCCGTTGTCCTGAAACATTGAAAACTTCAACCGATGTTACTTTCACATCAGCCTGAACAATAAATATTCCTTTTGATGGATTCGGGAATATTTTTACTGATTGCTGATCTAAATAGTCTGTAACGTTTGTATTGAGATCAGACTTGAATTTGATATCATCAATTTTTAAATCGGCCCCTGCAAAACCCGGAGCAGAGTTACTCCAGTCGCCGGAAGTAAACTGGATAATAACACTATCAGGAGTCTGACCGAGCAAAAAAGGAATTTCTACATAGGTATAAGAAGCAGCTGGATTTAATTGTACGCCCGATTGACCGATTATACTTCCAAGCTTTTTAAAATGCAAATTCACTTGTGCCTTATCAGTTTCGATAGCCGGCAAATAGTTATATCGTAATGTAAACGTATCCTTCGTTCTATTAAAAGGAATTCCACCTAAAGCAATACAAGCAGGTCCGCTGCAATCAATTGTACCCAATCCCAATTGAGATGGTCTTGAAGCTGGTTCACCTGTAAGAACATCTGCTTCTGGCAAGGATTTTAACTGCAATGCATAGGTACCTGCAAATGCATCCGTACTTCTGAACATTCCTTCGCCGTATTCACCAATTTCATTAAAAAACCAAGGGCCTTCAGGTTTATGAATTACTGAGCTTTGCCAATTTTCAAAACTTCCATTCATCAACGTCGGCTGTGATGTTACACCTTTAAATGAAATGCTGTCTAATTGTATCATACTGCCATTTATAGCTGTTCCATTAAAAACATCACTCGATGTAATACCCAAAATTACTGTATCAGGATTTATAGGTAGTGGAT
Organism: Chitinophagaceae bacterium; assembly: GCA_046301455.1. GTDB lineage: Bacteria > Bacteroidota > Bacteroidia > Chitinophagales > Chitinophagaceae > Lacibacter. The sequence goes on from JBKCJY010000354.1 coordinate 2,206, forward strand.
CAATAAAACTATAATCAAATAAAGTATAACTTGTTTTCGTTCCAAAAAATCTTGTTTCATAAAAACCTATAAGGTTACCTCCCTGTTTAAAGATTAAAAGCAAATATGCTGAATCCCCTACGGGAATTGATGATTTGTAATAACCCCTGATTCCTGTTGGACGTTGATTATAGGGAAAGCCACCCTGAAAATTTAAAGGATTATCTCCCGTGCTTGAGTTGATAATATAGCCAAAGCAAGCTTGCTGACCTGATCCACGTGTTGTTAAGCGCATTGCAAAAGAACCATGATAAGGATCTGCAACTTTTTCAACATTAAAGGGAGCATTGCATCTCAAAAATGTTCCGGGGTTAGACGAAAAGGGATAATTGACAGGAAGTTCAAAATTCCCGGTTATCCAGTTTTCAAAATTACCATTAGGAATTATTTGAGCCTTGGAATAACTTAATGATAAAACGACTAAAAGAAAGAAAGTAATAAATAAACGGTAATAATGTTTCATAACTTCTGTTTTAAGAGTTACAAATCAGGTAAATAAACCTCGCCGGTGAAATACACAATAAAGTTCTCTTAATAGAATATCAAAACATATGATTTAAAACATCCGCAGGAAGTAAAAAGGCTGACCATGGACAGATTAATTTAAACTTTCAAAAACTTCGTAACTTAAATGCCTAAAAAAAATGCAATGGATCAGCAAATCATCAACCTCTACGATGAGTACACACACAAGCCTTTAAGCCGTAATGATTTTATGAAACGGCTTGTTATTTTAACCGGAAGCACGGCAGCAGCTATGGCCATTCTACCTTTGCTTGAAAATAATTATGCAAAAGCGATGGCAACACCGGCCGATGATCTGTTTACGGAGTACATCACTTATCCATCAGTAAGCGGTGAGCCAATGAAAGCTTATGTGGCAAGGCCAAAAAAAGAAACGAAATACGGAACTGTTGTTGTAATTCATGAAAACCGTGGATTGAATACACATATTGAAGACGTCGCACGCCGTGCAGCACAAGCAGGATTCTTAGCCATTGCCCCCAATGCATTAGCACCACTTGGCGGAACGCCAGCTGT
>JBKCJY010000355.1:0-5008 GCA_046301455.1 Chitinophagaceae bacterium
TTCTTTTCCTTACTCCAGTTGGGATTAAAAAGTTTGTGGGCTGCGTTGAAATGTTCCAATCTTGTTAAGTAAACCATGCTTTACTTTTTTGTACCTCACAGCAAAATTGGGCGGAGGCAAATGAGGCGCAAATGTAGCTAATTTCATTCATTTGAGCAGAAAGAGTTTTTGTGGTAATCTTGTAAAAAAAATCATATGAATTGTTTATTGGTATCAGCTACTTCTTCAGAAATAAGCCCATTTATACAGCATTGCCGCAACTCCAATAAGCTGGATTATATTGATTTGCAACTTGATTTTTTAATTACCGGTGTGGGTATGATGAACACAATGTATGCATTGATGAAATATTTGCAACACAAACGCCCCAAAGTGGTGGTTGATGCAGGCATTGCAGGAACTTTCAGCAACAAATATGCACTCGGTTCTGTTGTAGTGGTAAAGAATGAGTTGCTCGCTGATTTGGGTGTGGATGAAAAAGATGGTTATAAAGATGTGTTTGATTTAAAGCTTCTGCCCCAAAATCAATTTCCGTTTACAAAAAAGAAATTAACAAATGTGCATACTGCGTTTTTGGAACGGACTTCGCTGCCACAGGTTAACAGCATCAGTGTAAATCAAATCACCACTTCAAAAAAGAAAGCAGAACTGTATCAGAAAAAATACAAAGCACATATTGAAAATATGGAAGGTGCAGCGGTGCACTATGTGTGTCTGCGAGAAAAAATTCCATTTGTGCAGATACGCAGCATTTCAAATGTTGTGGGCGATAGAAACAAAAAAAACTGGAAGTTGAAAGAAGCGGTGAATAACTTGAATACGGAGTTGATACGATTAGTTGAAAGTTTATAACTCAATAACCCAATAATTTAATAACGCAAAACGAAATGAAACTTACATTAGGTTTCTCTCCTTGTCCAAATGACACATTCATCTTTGATGCATTGGTGAATGGAAAGATTGATACAGAAGGTTTAGAGTTTGATGTATTGCTTGAAGATGTACAAACGCTCAACGAATGGGCCTTGCAAGGAAAGCTGGATGTTTCAAAAATAAGTTATGGCGTTTATCCTTTGTTGTTGAATACCTATTCATTGCTGAAAAGCGGAGGAGCGCTGGGTAAAGGTGTGGGACCACTACTGATTACGAAGAACGAAGTACGAAATACGAATGATGCAGCACTTCAGCAATTTGTCAATGAATCAACAATTGCAATACCTGGTATAAATACGACTGCACATTTTTTATTCACACAAGCGTTCCCAAATACAAAACAAAAACAGTTTATGGTATTTCATGAAATTGAAGAAGCTGTTTTGAGTGGCAAGGTTGACTGTGGTGTAATTATTCATGAAAACCGATTCACTTATCAGCAAAAAGGATTACATAAATTGATGGACCTTGGTGAATATTGGGAACAAAGCACAGGTTATCCCATTCCGCTGGGTGGTATTGTTACGCATAACAGAATTGGGGCTGAGACTAGTGCAAAAGTTGATTCATTGGTTCGTAGAAGTTTGGAATATGCATTTGCAAACTATACTACTATAACTGACTATGTAAAACAACACTCACAGGAGATGAGTGAAGAAGTGATGAGGCAGCATATTGATTTGTATGTGAATGATTATAGTTTGGATTTGGGAGAAGAAGGGATGAAGGCAGTAAACAGATTTATTGAAATTGCTTCAACTTAACTCTTTCTTCAACGCCTTACCATAAACTTCTAAACAACGCTTTCTTGCAACATCATGTTCTACAATTGGTTTAACATAGCCAAAGTCTTCAAACTCCGGCACCCATTTCCGAATGTATTTTAATTCACCATCAAATTTTTGTGTTTGCAGATAAGGATTGAATATGCGGAAATATGGTGCAGCATCACATCCACTGCCAGCAGCCCATTGCCAGCCGCCATTGTTGGCAGCTAAATCAAAGTCTAATAGTTTTTTTGCAAAGTAAGCCTCACCCCATCGCCAGTCAATCAACAAATGCTTGCAAAGAAAAGAAGCAACTATCATCCGCACACGGTTGTGCATAAAGCCTGTGCTATTGAGTTCACGCATGCCTGCATCTACAATGGGATAGCCCGTTTGTCCGTTGCACCATGCTTCAAATTCTTTTTCATTATTGCGCCAATGTATGAAATCATACTCAGGCTTGAATGACTTGCCTTTTCCAACCTGCGGAAAATTCCAGAGAATCATGTGATAAAAATCCCGCCATATGAGTTCGTTCAAAAAAGCTTCATTCAAGTCTTTTGTGTGTTTTGTCAGCTCACGGATGCTGATCGTTCCAAAACGAAGATGAACACTTAAACGGCTGGTGCCTTCAATTGATGGTATATCCCTTTGTTCTTTGTATTTTTTAATTACCTCATCTTTCACCTGCAATGAAGGAAACGGCAATCCTGTTTTTTGAAAGCCCATTTGTTCCAATGAAGGGATTGGCTTTGATGATTGCTTGTAAAAATTAGAGAAAAGTTTTTCTGTAGGATAAGTTTTTAATACATTATCACTCAACAATGCTTTCCATCGTTTGCTGTATGGAGTGAATACGGTGTAAGGTTTGCCGTCATCTTTCGTTACTTCCAGTTTTTCAAAAACTACCTGGTCTTTGAATGTGTGCATGGAAGCGCCCGCATCGTTCAATAGTTTTTTTATTTCTTCATCACGCTCTTTTGCATAAGGCTCGTAATCATGATTGGTAAACACTTTTTTTATATGATATTTCTGGAGAATCTCTTTAAACACCTCAACCGGAAACCCAAAATACACTTCCATGCTGCTGCCCATTTGTACTAACTGCTGCTGCATACCGGTAACAGCATTATGAATAAATTCAACTCTTCTGTCTAATTTATCTTCAAGCAAATCCAAGATGGCACGGTCAAAGATGAAAACGGGCAATACGGGATTTTCATCTTTTAATGCGTGAAACAGTGCGGCATTATCTTGCAGACGTAAATCACGACGAAACCAGCAAATAGAAATTGATTGTTTGGGCATGGTATATTAACGGAAAGAATCCAAAAAAGTTCAAAACAATGGTTTTATAAACTGCTGAAAGAATTGAGCAGATAGGTTACACTTAAACTGCTTTTCATTCAAACTTTTTACCCAGCGAATGCCATAAAAAGCATTGCTAAGAAAAATTTCATCTGCTTCATTCAAATCAAAAACTGTATAAGTGCCTTCCTTTATTGCAATTCCGTTTTTTGCAAGTTCTTCCATTAACTGTTGGCGCATTACACCTGCAATACATCCTTCAGATAATTGCGGGGTATAAACAATAGAATTCTTTGTGAAAAAGATATTAGCAATGGTGGTATCACAAATTCTTCCATGCTGATTAAGTACTACCGCTTCATTCCACTTCTGCTGTTTGGCATATTGTGCAGCCAAGGCATAGAGCAGGTAATTATTGCTTTTGAGATTTGAAAACGCATCGCAGGCTTTTCGTCCGGCTTCAAACACGCCCAAGTCCAGACCGTTTTCATTCATTTCAAATTCCTTTTTCTCCAACGGCCAGCATTGAAGGAGATAGTTGAATAATGTTGATGGTTGTTCCCACAGTCCGCCTTCTCCTTTAAAGATGGTAATGCGAACACGGGCAGCATCTAAGCATTTGTTTTTGGCAGCCAGTTGTAATACTTCAGCTTGTAATAGCTCAGATGAAAAATGTTTCGGCTGTTCAAAATATAATTGCGGAAGGGATGTAGTTAATCGGTACCAATGTTTTTCCCACAACGGCATTTTACTACGATGCAAACGAATAGTTTCAAACAAACCTTCGCCGTACCGGAAGGAACGGTTGTCGGGATGAATGAGTCCAGTATCCCCTGGCAGAATTTTTCCGTTTAAGTTGATTGAAAGCATCTGAGCAAAGTAAAATGAAAAAGGCGACACATTAGTATCGCCCTGCTGTTATCAGTTGGTTTAGGTTGTTATCCTTCGATGATATTGTTCTTAACCGCATACAAAATCAATCCAGCGGTAGAGCGTGCTCCAATTTTTGATTTGAGTTTATCACGAATTGCTTCTACAGTGCGTGGGCTGAGGTCAACAATATCTGCAATTTCCTTTGTGCTTTTTTCTTCGCACATCAGTTTCAGCACCAATAATTCTTTTTCGTTTAGCTTTACATCATGGTTGTAGCCATCGCCACCTTGGCGCCTGTGTTTAAGACCATCAATTAAAGCTTTATTTGTAAGCGCATTGAAAAAATATTCCTGCTCATGACAAGTTTTTATGGCTTCATAAATAAGCTCACTGTCAGAGTTTTTGGTTAAATAAGAATTGGCGCCCAGCTCCATCAGCCTTGTAATCATAGTGGGCTCATCATGCATAGTTAGCATGATGATTTTAATATCTGGGTACAGCTTCTTTACTTCAGGCAAAGTAGCAATGCCATCCATTATAGGCATTTGTACGTCAAGTAAAATTACATCAGGCTGAATGCTCTTGAGCATGTTGAGCAAATGCATTCCATTATCAGCTTCAAAAAGGATTTTAATGTCCTTCTTCATTCCAAGAGCTGTTTTTACTCCGGCACGATAAAGTACATGGTCGTCTGTAATGGCTACGTTAATGGTATCGGTCAAAGTAGTATTGGGTTTTGCGGTTTCCATTTGATACATAGAATAAATTACTAAGGTTTCGGATTAATTCGAGTGCAAGTTGCAAAATTTTTCGTTGTTTTTTTAGGTACAACTACCTGAATATTTATTTGTGGTTTTTACGGTTTATTCTAACAACTTGTTTCGCATGCCATAAACAATTAAGCCTGCAATGGTTTTTGCGCCCACTTTATTTTTCATGTTCTGCCTGATGGTTTCAATCGTTCTGGGACTCAAAAACACCAATTTTGAAATTTCCTCAGTTGTTTTATCTTCTGCAAGCAATTTTAATATCTGAATTTCTTTTTCATTGAACTTTACCGGATTAGGATAAAATTGTCTTACGTTTTTTTTATGATTGAGTTTAAGTAAAACGGCCTGGTTTACAAG
>JBKCJY010000356.1:0-3676 GCA_046301455.1 Chitinophagaceae bacterium
AACGTAGTCATTACACCACCCAGTGTTTCAATACCCAAGCTAAGCGGAGTTACGTCGAGCAACAACACATCTTTTACTTCACCGGTTAAAACCGCACCTTGTATAGCAGCGCCTACAGCAACTACTTCATCGGGGTTCACACCACGATTAGGTTTTTTACCAAAGAACTTTTCAACGATCTCCTTCACTTTGGGAATACGTGAACTACCACCCACCAATATCACTTCATCAATTTCGCTTGTGCTCATACCTGCATCTTTCAATGCAGCTTCGCAGGGTTTCAAACAACGCTCAAACAAATTATCAGCCAATGCTTCAAACTTCGCACGTGTTAATTTCAACACTAAGTGTTTAGGCACACCATCAACTGCAGTGATGTATGGAAGATTGATTTCTGTTTCGCTTGAAGAACTCAATTCCACTTTTGCTTTTTCAGCCGCTTCTTTCAAACGCTGTAATGCCATCGGGTCTTTACGCAGGTCAATATTTTCCTGTGCTTTAAACTCACCCGCAAGCCAGTCAATAATTACTTTATCAAAATCATCACCACCTAAGTGTGTATCACCGTTGGTGCTTTTCACTTCAAACACACCGTCGCCCAATTCAAGGATAGAGATATCAAACGTACCACCACCAAGATCAAACACGGCAATCTTCTGGTCTTTGTGTTTTTTATCCAAACCGTAAGCCAATGCCGCAGCCGTAGGTTCGTTCACAATACGGCGAACATTCAACCCTGCAATTTCACCTGCTTCTTTCGTAGCCTGGCGTTGTGCGTCATTAAAGTATGCAGGCACGGTAATCACCGCATCTGTTACTTCTGTGCCCAGATAATCTTCAGCCGTTTTCTTCATTTTTTGAAGCACCATAGCGCTGATTTCCTGCGGAGTATAAAGTCTGCCATCTATGTCAATACGAACGGTATTATTGTCACCCTGCGCTACTTTATAGCTCCAGTGGCTTTTCTCTTCATTTACTTCATCAAAGCGGCGGCCCATAAAACGCTTCACGCTCATGATGGTGTTGTGCGGATTGGTTATGGCCTGACGCTTGGCAGGGTCTCCCACCTTACGTTCACCGTTTTTCAAAAAAGCTACAATGGAAGGCGTGGTACGACGGCCTTCATCATTGGCAATTACTACGGGTTCGGTGCCTTCCATAACGGCCACACAGCTATTGGTAGTTCCGAGGTCAATTCCTATTATCTTTCCCATGATTCAATTTTTTGTTCAACCTACATACTCAATGATAGTGCCATGGGGTGTAGAGGTGAAAAATTGGCAGAAGTCCATTGCACGGTTGAACATATTATCAGACAGGAAGAGGAATGGAAGGCCCATACCAAGTGCATAGGAGGTGCCTATATAAAGCGTTCAGGCTCCTACTCGCCCCCACGTCAGGCAGTATTTGGCTGGAATTAAACCCACCCTGAATGCATCCCTACAGCTCAACGTTCATTCGCCTTCAAACGTCTGAACTCATGAAACACCGGGCCCTTTATGCAATCACTTGCGACTCCGCTCCTTTGCGCCTTTACCTTCTTTGTTGCTTTGTGTGAAACTGCCTTCCACACCTATCTTTGCCCCGCATAATTCATTCACCAATTATCAATTATCCATTACAGATGCAGGTTTTCAAATTCGGCGGCGCCAGTGTTAGCAACTATGAAAAAATCAAGAACGTTGGCGAAATCATTCAACATTTCCCCAACCAAAAAATCATGGTGGTGATTAGCGCCATGGGCAAAACTACCAATGCATTGGAAAAAGTAGTGAATGCTTTTTTTGAAGGCAAGAAAGAAGATGCAATGGAATTGTTCCGTGCAGTGAAGTTGCAGCATATGGATGAAGCTAAGTTTTTGCTCGTTACACATTTCAATCCGCTGATGGCACAGCTCAATGATTTTTTTACAGAGGTGGAATGGCTGCTGCATGATAAACCCGTTCGTGAATATGATTATTATTACGACCAGGTAGTGTGCACAGGCGAACTCATGAGCACATCCATTGTAAGCGCTTATTTAAATGAAATAGGATTGAAAAATGAATGGCTTGATGTAAGAGATATTTTCAGAACCGATGATAACTTTCGTGACGCAACGATTGATTTCAATTTTACACAACAACAGGTAACAACACAAGTGCAACCTTTATTTGATGCTGTTGATATTGTAATTACACAAGGCTTTATTGGTTGTACAGATGAAAACGAAAGTACAACGCTGGGCCGTGAAGGAAGTGATTACTCTGCTGCACTCTTTGCCAACATGCTCAATGCTGAAAGTCTTTCTATATGGAAAGATGTAAAAGGTGTGATGAATGCCGACCCCAAGCAGTTTGCTGATGCACAGTACATCAGCGAACTCAACTATGATGAAGTAATTGAAATGGCTTACTACGGTGCACAGGTGATTCACCCCAAAACCATCAAGCCATTGCAGAATAAAAGCATTCCATTGTATGTAAAATGTTTTGCAGATGCTTCATTGCCCGGCACGGTTATTCACAATGAAACAGTAAAAAATCTACCGCCCATTTTTGTATTAAAGCAAAACCAGGTGTTGTTGCAATTGCACACGAAAGATTTTTCATTCATTGGTGAACAACCCATGAGCGATTTGTATGAGATGATGGCCAAATTAAAAATCAAACCTAACCTCATTCAAACACATGCAGTAAGTTTGCAATTGTGTATGGACGACAGGAGCGATAAAATTGAAAAGCTTGCGTTAGCTGCTTCACAAATTTTTGATGTGCAGGTGGAGAAAGGCTTAACGCTTTTAAGCATCCGTCATTACACCAATGATTTATTGGAAAAGATGACTGCAGGAAAAATCATTGAACTGAGACAACAAAGCCCGGAAACAGTACAAGTGGTGATGAAGTAATTGTAAGGCCACTCCAAGTAGCCACACAACTATTACTACTTTATCTCCAGCACCAATGCACTCTTCGCCGGTACAATAAATGAATTGACAACAACAACTGTTTCCCCTGTTAAAACATTTACTGGATTTGATTTACCTTTTAATATTTCAGCAAAGCGACTGGTTTCAACATTCATCTCTTTCTCATTTTTATTCATCACCACCATCACCATTTTTTCTTTGTTGTAACGGAAGTACACATACATGCCGTTAAATGGCGCAAAGTGCAATGTTTGTCCGTTAGCGATAACAGGATTTTTCTTTCTCCAGTTCAGTAATTGTTTTAAATAAGTTTGAACAGATTGCTGGTCGGCATTCAATCCTTCGCCGGTGAATCCATTGGCTTTATCATCTTTCCATCCGCCGGGAAAATCAGAACGTATCAAACCATCGTTTTTATGATTGGGCGTATTGTCCATTAAAATTTCTGTACCATAAAAAATTTGCGGAATGCCACGAATGGTTGATAGATAAGTTAAGGCCATTTTGGTTAAAGCCACATCCTGTTTCAACTGCATAAACAAACGGTTCATATCATGATTATCACCAAATAATAACATTTGGTTGGGATCAGGATAAACAAAATCATTGGCAAGCGCTTCATACAACCGGGTAAATGGTACATTATACGATTCACCTTCATCACCGTTTAATGATTGCACCAACGCAGCCTGCAATGGAAAATCCATGATCGTATTCAAACAACTTACATACCCATCATGATTTTTCTTTCCGCTTTGCCAGTAAGAA
>JBKCJY010000357.1:0-3025 GCA_046301455.1 Chitinophagaceae bacterium
ACTAAAAAGAATGGCGATACACTGAGTAAAGCAATGGTATTGTGGATGAACACAGCCAATGGCAAAATTGATACGGTGATGAAAGGATTTAATGATGCCAAGAATTATGCCTTTGATGAAAAGGCAGGGCAACTTGCATTTGTTGCTGAACGAGACAGCAGTGCCAAATCATTAAAGAAGTTTTATAAGCTGTGGTACTATCAACCCGGAATGAGCGAAGCAAAGATGAAAGCTGATAAATCAACACCCGGAATAAAAACAGGTTTAACGATCAGTGCGGATTACACGAATAAATTCAGCAAGAATGGTGAGCGCCTGTTTTTTGGATTGGCGCCCATACGTAAACCAAAAGAGACAACGCTTGTTGAGTTTGAAACAGCAAGGCTGGACATCTGGCATTACAATGAAGATTATCTGCAAACCCAGCAACTCTTTCAGCTCAACAATGAATTGCGCAGAAGTTATTTGAGTGTGATCAATAATAATGCAGCATCAGTAACAGCTTTGGCTGATGAAAACCTGGAACGTATTGAAACTACTGATGATGATAATTCAAATCTGGCATTGGGCGAAACCAATAAAGCCTATCGTGTACAAAGCCAATGGGAACAAGGCAATCTGAATGATGTATATCTTGTAAACACCAACACCGGCGAACGCACTTTGGTAGCAAAAAAATTAAAAGGCGGTGCTTCTCTTTCACCCAAAGCAAAATTTGTGGTTTGGTACGACTGGAAAAAGAAACATTATTTTGCTTACAACACAGCAACAGCAAAAGCCATCAACATCACCAAAGATATTTTAGTGCCGCTTTGGGATGAAGATTTTGACAACCCCGATGATCCTCCACCTCATGGTGTAATGGGATGGGAAGAAAACGATGCCTTTCTTTATGTGTATGATAAATATGACATCTGGAAAGTAGATGCAGGCGGCACATCAAAACCCGTTTGCTTAACGGGCGGTAATGGCCGAAATAATCAAATGACTTTCCGTTACATCAGAACCGATCGTGACGAACAATTTGTAAAACAGAACCAACCACTTTTACTCAGCATCTTTGATCATAAAGAAAAAGGCAGCGGTTTAAAAATGTATAAACTGGGAGAATCCTTTGTTTTCAATTCCGGTTTAAAGCAAACCTATCCATTAAGTATGCTTGGATTTTTTAAAGCTAAGAACAGTGCTGTATTTGGTTATCAAAAAGGAAACTATCAACAGAGTTACAATGTTGCAGTAGTTACTAGTATTGATTCATCAGCCGTTACTGATGCCAATGGCAAGGTAACCCGTTATGAAATTAAAGGCTCAACGCAGTTGAGTGATATCAACCCGCAGCAAAAAGAATACAACTGGGGCACTGCAGAACTGTTTAAATGGAAAGCTTACAATGGCAAAATGAATGAAGGCATTATTTACAAGCCTGAAGATTTTGACCCGAAAAAGAAGTACCCCATGATTTGTTATTTCTATGAAACGCATTCTGAAACATTGAATCAATACCAGGCACCTTCGCCTACACCTAGTCGCTTGAACATTTCATTTTTTGTAAGCAGAGGATATATTGTTTTCTCCCCTGATATTCATTACGGAGTAGGACGTGTGGCAAAAGATTGTTATGATCATGTAGTAAGTGGTGCAAGAGCGATTGTGAAGCTGGGCTATGTTGACAGCACAAAGATTGGCATACAGGGTCAAAGCTGGGGCGGCATACAGGTGGCACAATTAGTTACTATGACCAATTTATTTTCGGCAGCATGGGCCGGTGCACCTGTTGCGAATATGACGAGTGCTTATGGTGGCATTCGCTGGGAAGGTGGTATTAACCGCCATTTTCAATATTAAAAATCACAGAGCAGAATTGGAGCTACAGTGTGTGAGAATTTACAATTTTATTTAGAGAACTCACCGTTGTTTCATTTGCCCAAAGTAAAAACGCCAATTGTAATTATGGCCAATGATGCTGATGGTGCAGTACCTTGGTACCAGGGCATTGAATTGTTTACAGGATTACGCCGTCTTGGTAAACCTACATGGATGCTCAATTATAATGGTGAAGCACACAATCTTGTTGAACGCAGAAACAGAAAAGACATTCAGGTAAGGGAGCAGCAATTCTTTGATCATTATTTAAAAGGTGCGCCTATGCCTAAATGGATGAAACAGGGCGTGCCTGCAACTGAAAAAGGAATTGAGTGGGGATTGGAAGTTGAGTAACTATAATGATGTTCCAATAAAAAAGGTTTGCATTTTGCAAACCTTTTTTTATTACTTATGCCGCCGTTAGAAACTTTACAAAACTTCGTTTTGCAATGGGCAGAAATGTTTCATCAATGGGATAGGAGAGATTGGTTTCAATACTGTAAACTGCCGGGTTGGGCAATTCGGTGTTATTTCGAAGTAATTCCCCTTTAATCGTTTCATACGTGTTTACAAAGTTGCTCATCCAGTTATCGATGAAGTTTGTTTTTAAAGCACGGTATTGTGCATCATGCCGTTCAAAAAAGCTTAAACGGTATTGATACACTTTGGTTTGTTTTTCATTCTTGTTTCGTAATAACAGGTAGCCTTCCGTAGTATCCAGTGGAATAAGTCCCACGGGAGTAATGCTTAAACTCTGTTCTACCATTTCATAAATTCCTGTACCATTGGTGATGGTTGATTTCATGGTATCAATGGAGTAGTGGATGATGGATTCAAGCTCCTGCATCAGCTCATCATCTTCAATCATTTGCTCATAGAGCAATTGCAGTTTTTCCAGTTGAATACCCGTGAGCTTTTTTTGAAACTGTTCCTGCAAATACTTTTTATTTTCACGAAAAGCCACAAGATTGTTATAATGGAAAATTACATCAGCCAGTTGTGGATAGAGTTTGGCTTCATGAAAATAGTTATTTACTTCCTGCAGATAGGCGAGGAGTGTGTACTTCTTTAATTCAAAATCAATATAGCCATCGGCAAACCAGGTTTCAGATAAAGTCTTCATGAGTTGTGGTGTTAATGGGTTCTGATGTCTTAAATTTAC
>JBKCJY010000358.1:0-4177 GCA_046301455.1 Chitinophagaceae bacterium
TTCTATCGATTTCTCTAATATCTACTTTATCAGCTGTCAAACTATTTCCTAACTTTCCTCATCAACCAAAACCATTCGCAATATGAAACTGTTTCTTGCCGCTTTGATAGTGATTGCATCAACCACACTCATCGCTCAACAAAAACCCATTCCTTCAACCAAAGCAGATGTATGGAAAAAAGAAGTAATGACCAACATTGGCAACCGGGCCAAAGATGCACAGGTAATGGTGGATATGGTGTTCAGTTTTGCTGAACTGGGCTTTCAAGAAACAGAAACATCAGCCTATCTTACTAAAATATTAGAAGAAAACGGATTTACTATTGAAAGAGGAATTGCAGGCATCCCCACTGCATGGATTGCCAAATGGGGAAATGGTAAACCGTTGATTGCATTGGGCAGTGATGTGGATTGCATACCTAAAGCATCGCAAATGCCTGGAGTTGCTTATAAGCAACCGATAATAGAAGATGCTCCCGGTCATGGTGAAGGACATAATAGTGGTTTGCCATTGGTGATTCTTTCAGCTTTAGAAGTAAAAAAAATTATGGAGCGTGAAAAACTACCAGGCACTTTAATGATATGGCCAGGCATTGCAGAAGAATTGGTAGGAAGCAAAGCATGGTATATACGTGATGGTTATTTTAAAAATGTAGATGCCTGCATTTTTACACATGTAGGAAGCAACCTTGGTGTAAGTTGGGGTGATGCAGGAAACAATGGATTGGTTTCAGTTGAGTTTATGTTTGAAGGAAGCAGCGCCCATTCAGCAGGAGCACCTTGGCGTGGCAAAAGCGCTCTGGATGCTGTTGAACTAATGAATATTGGCTGGAACTATAAACGGGAGCATTTAAAACCAACTCAACGTTCTCATTATGTTGTAACTGATGGAGGGGATCAACCGAACGTAGTACCCAGCAAAGCAAGTGTGTGGTACTATTTCCGTGAAAGAACTTATGAAGATATTAAAGCGATGTATGATGATGGAATCCGTATTGCCAACGGCGCAGCTTTAATGACGCAAACAACAGTAAAACATCGTTTACTCGGTACGGCATGGCCGGGGCACTTTAATAAATCCATTGCTGAAGCGATGTATAAAAATATTCAGACTATCGGTCTGCCAACATGGAGTAATGAAGATCAACAATTAGCCAAAGCAGTTCAAAAGTTGGTGAATGCCCCAAAAAAGGATCAGCGTGGAAATACAATTGATGGCTTGGCTTTAAAACTTGATACATTAAATGGCCCCGTACAGTTTAGTTGGGGTTCAGGCAGTGATGATATTGCAGATATTGCATGGAATGTTCCAACTGTTGTGCTTCGTTTTCCATCAAACATTCCCGGCACACCGGGTCATAATTGGGCTGATGCAATAGCAATGGCTACACCTATTGCACATAAAGGTGTGGTGGCAGGAAGTAAAACCGTTGCCGCAACGTTGATTGATATGCTCACAAATCCAAAAATTATTGCTGATGCATGGGACTATCATAATAATGTGCAAACAAAAGACGTGAAGTATAACTCATTTGTTGAACCGGGAGTGCCGCCTGCAACATTTCTCAATACAAAAATTATGGACCAATTTAGACCAAAGCTGAAGGCATTTTATTATGATCCATCAAAGTACAAAAGTTACCTGGAGCAATTAGGTATTCTATATCCAACTTTAGAAAAGAAATAAAAGAAACGTATTAATGAGCAAGCATGTTTGCGTTATTGGTGCAGGTCCCAGTGGTATTACTGCCGCCAAGAGTTTATTAGACGAAGGTTTACAGGTTACCGTATATGATTATGGTAAAGAAGTAGGAGGCAATTGGGTTTTCAGTGAAGAGGAAGACCATAGCAGTGTATTTGAAACTACACATATCATTTCTTCAAGAACATTAAGTCAGTATGAAGATTTTCCGATGCCCGAATCGTATCCTGATTATCCAAGCCATGTACAACTGAAAAACTATTTTCAGAATTATGCCAAACATTTTGGTTTGCTGCCTTTCATTCAATTTGAAACATTGGTAAAACTTTGTGTACGGTTGAATGATGGAAGATGGATGGTAACTACCATAAAGAACGGCATTGAAAGTAAAAATATATTTGATGCGCTGGCAGTGTGCAACGGTCATCACTGGCAACCACGCATGCCTAAGTTTGAAGGAACCTTTACAGGTGAGTTTTTGCATTCACATAATGTAAAACGGTTCTCAAAATTTAAGGATCAGCGTGTACTGGTAATAGGTGGTGGTAACAGCGCTTGTGATGTTGCAGTTGAAAGTAGTCGTGTGGCGAAAAGTGTAGATATGAGCTGGCGCAGAGGTTATTGGGTAGCCCCCAAATTTTTAATGGGTAAACCAGCTGATGTGTTCAGTCATAAAATGGATTGGTTGCCACGTTTTATATGGCGTGCATTATCACATATTTCACTATACATCCGCAATGGCAGCTATGATGAGTATGGTTTGCAAAAACCTGAAGGGCCGATTGGCAGTCATCATCCCACGATTAACGAAGATTTATTTTATACCATCCGTCATGGTAAAATTAAACCACGTGTAGATATTCAACGGCTGGATGGGAACAAAGTTTATTTCAAAGATGGTTCCGTTGGTGAATATGATGCTATCATTGCCTGCACGGGGTATGTAATTGCACATCCGTTCTTTGATAAAAGTTTTATTGATTATAGTGAAGGTGATGTGCCTTTGTGGTTACGCATGATTCACCCGACAATAGACAATGTTTATTTCATTGGTTTATTTCAGCCGCTGGGTTGTATATGGCCGGGGAGTGAATTGCAAAGTAAAATTATGGCAAGGGAAATAGCAGGCAAGTGGAAACGACCTGCTAATGTGCAACAATTAATCAATGATGAACTGCAGCATCCTGATTTCAAACAAATCAACACACCACGACATACGATTACGGTAGATCATCATTTGTTCAAAAAAAGATTATTAAAACAATTACCGAAGGATTATGTGAGGAGAAATACCATTCCCCACAAAGGGACAAAGGATACAGAGGACACAAAGTAAATTCTTTGCGTACTTTTTCTATATGCCTTTGCGTGAAGACTTCAACATGCAATTAGAAACCATTCATATAAAATCTTCTTCTCTCTCCAAAGGCACAGTTGTACTCCTGCACGGTGTTTGCTTTGGTGCGTGGTATTGGGAAAACAATTTTCAACCATGGTTTACGCAACATGGTTATGATGTAATAGCAGTGAGCTATCGTAATCATGGCAAAAGTGAAAGTAAAGGTTCTTTACGTTGGCGAACCATCAATGAATACATTGAAGATATTCATAGTGTAGTTTCAAAAATTGATGGAACTGTTTATTTGATTGGTCACAGCATGGGTGGTTTTTTGGTGCAGCATTATTTGCAGAAACATCCATCCTTAAAAATAAAAAAAGCGGTGTTGCTTTGCACCGTTCCTGCAAGCGGCATTGGTGGTGCTACATGGCAGGTAATAAAAACTTTTCCGTTTTCATTTTTGAAAGCATTGGCAACGATGAGTTTTGTACCAGTCTTCAATACGTATGCAAAAGCCAAACGGCTGATGTTTGCCAATCACTTTCCTGATGCTGAGTTGCAGCCCGTTGTTGCACGTATGCAGGATGAAAGTTTTCGTGCTTATCTGGATATGATGCTTTTGAATTTGCCCGCTACAAAACCCGCCGGAATTCCGTTGCTGATGATTGGTGGGACTGATGATTTTTTAGTTCATCCTTCCGCCTTAAAAAAAAATGCACGTCAGTTGAATGCAGAACTGGTGCTGATCAAAGGTGCACATTGTATCAATATGGAAGAAGGATGGGAAAGAGTGGCGGAGCGTATTGATCTTTTTTTCAAAATGGAGTAAAAAGAATAAATGGTTCACCGAATATCCTCTGTGTAACTCTTTAATTTCCGCATCTCAGTGTTGCTTCTCCAAGAATTCTTTTTCATAAAACACACTCTGAAATTTATCTGTATCCATCACAATCAACGGTTTCTTTTCATCCAGTCCCAGCAATCGTAAATCATTTGCCATGGGATGAGTTGATGAACCAATATGCAAATGCAAATCATGATTCAACCGCAGTTTCATAGCACCACGCACTTTCACTTTTGTTTTATACATTACACCACTTATAAATGAATACGTAACCAATGATAAAGGAATAGAT
>JBKCJY010000359.1:0-5535 GCA_046301455.1 Chitinophagaceae bacterium
TTTGTAATGTTTAAAAAACAAAAATTCTTCAACAATATATACGGGTGTATCCTTTCTCACAGCAGGATGCTGTTTGAATAACTGGTGCGGGAAAATAAGTGTAGCCGTTGGCATTTGAAATACAACAATTCACAGCCCTCATTGTTGTATGGTACAACATAAATAAAACGATTATGGAATCAGCAAAAGGAAAATATATTATAATTGCAGGCGCTACAGGCGGTATTGGTTCACAAACTGCAAAGTTGCTGGCGGGCAGTGGCGCCCATCTTTTCTTAACCGGCCGTAATGAGGAAAAATTAAAAGCAGTTGCAGAAGAACTTCGACTTGCACCCAATCAATTTTTTGCTGCAGATTTAAGTGTGCCGGAACAGGTTCAGCAACTCGGTGCTAAATTTTTTGAAGTATTTCCGCAGATTGATGTGCTGGTGAATGCGTCCGGTATTGGTATCATCAAACCAACTGAAACATTAACGGAACTGGAATTCTTACGTTCCCTCAATTATAATTTGTACGCTCCTTTCTTATTAATGAAAACTTTTTTACCCAAAATGAAAGAGGTGAAAAAAGGGCTCATCATCAATATTCCCGGTGTGCTGGGTAAAACACCCATGGCAGGAGCTGCTGCTTATAGCGCCAGCAAATATGGATTGGTGGGGATGATGCAAAGTATCCGTGAAGAAGTAAAACGAACAGACATCCGTATCACCAATTTATTTCTCGGTGGTGTTGATTCTGCTTTTTGGGATGGCATTGATTTGCGTGTGCAGCGTGATAAAATGATCCGTGCCGAAGAAGCGGCCAAAGCTATCTGGTTTTTGTGCCAGCAACCTGCTAGCGGTGTGGTGAGTGAAATGGTGTTGCAGCCGTTTAATCATCAGGCTATTTGATTTTTATCATCATTCAATCGGTTTGTTTTCTTTTATATTTGCGCCACAACGATTGTTCTATGAGTTTGAACCTGTCTTTCGACAATACAGCCAACGCATTTGAATACAAAACTGATCAACAATTAAAAAAAGCCCATTTCCTTTTTAAAGGTATGGGTATTGGATGGCTGGTGCATTGGGGCACACGTATTACACCATGGGCTATTAAAGTTGGATTGCCTATAAACGGTATTATCCGCAATACCATTTTTCAACAATTTGTAGGCGGTGAAAATTTACAGGAAACAGCAAAAGTTGCTGATAAACTGGAAGAATATCATGTGCAGGTAATTTTAGATTATGGTGTGGAAGGCGGTGATTATGGAGAAGATGAAAAAGATCATGCAAGAGATGAATTTATCCGTGTAATTGAATATGCAGCTACGCAGAAGAACATTCCTTTCATGAGCATAAAGATTACAGGTATTGCACGGTTTGCGCTGTTGGAAAAAATGGATGCTGCCATGCATGCTGCAACAGGTACTTTGATTAAGCGTTATGAAAAAGTAGTGAGCGGATTAACTACTGATGAAAAAACAGAATGGCAACGGGTGTGGGACAGGATGATGCTCATTTGCAATACAGCGGCTTCTAAAAATGTAGGTGTACTCATTGATGCAGAAGAAACATGGGTTCAGGATCCTGTAGATGCACTCACCACACTCATGATGGATCATTTCAACAAAACAAAAGCAGTAGTTTATAATACAGCACAGATGTACCGTCATGACCGTTTGCAATTTGTAAAAGATTGTTTTGAAGCTGCTGAGCAACGCAACTTTATTATGGGTATGAAACTCGTACGTGGTGCGTATATGGAAAAAGAACGCAAGCGTGCTGAGGAAATGAATTATCCTTCACCCATTCAACCTACTAAAGAAAAAAGCGATAGGGATTATGATACTGCCCTAGCATTTTGTTTAAATAACGTCAACCGTATTGCTATCATTGTTGCATCGCACAATGAAAACAGTAATCTACTTGCGGCGAAGCTACTGGATGAAAAAGGATTGCCTCATAACCACGGGCATGTTCATTTCTCACAGTTGTATGGTATGAGTGATAACATTACTTTCAATCTGGCAAAAGCCGGTTACAGTGTAAGTAAATATTTGCCCTTCGGCCCTATCAAAGATGTAATTCCTTATCTCATGCGCCGAGCACAGGAAAACAGCAGCGTAAGTGGACAAACAGGAAGAGAGCTGGGTTTGATTCGTAAGGAGATGAAGCGGAGGGGGATTTAAGTCATCCACACATTCCCCACAACATAGGGCAGATTGCTATCGGCTAAAGGCTTTTCTTTACCTTGCAGCCATGCAACAATACCACGCATTACTACAGCATATTTTAGATACAGGTGCTGAAAAAAGTGACCGCACAGGAACTGGCACCAAAAGTGTTTTTGGTTACCAGATGCGCTTTGATCTGAGCGAAGGATTTCCATTAGTGACCACCAAAAAAGTACATCTCCGCAGCATTATTCATGAACTGCTATGGTTTTTAAAAGGCGAAACCAATATTGCATACTTAAAAGAAAATGGTGTAAGTATTTGGGACGAGTGGGCTGATAAAAATGGTGAACTTGGTCCGGTATATGGTAAACAATGGCGTAGCTGGGAAGGTGCCAATGGCGTAGTGGTGGACCAGGTGAAGGAGCTCATTTCGCAAATCAAAAAAAATCCCGACAGCCGGAGACTCATCATCAGTGCATGGAATGTGGCTGATTTGCCAAAGATGGCATTGATGCCCTGTCATACGATGTTTCAATTCTATGTAGCAAATGGAAAATTAAGTTGTCAATTGTATCAACGCAGTGCCGATGTATTTCTCGGCGTGCCGTTTAACATTGCTTCGTATGCCTTGTTAACGATGATGATTGCACAGGTTTGTGATTTACAGTATGGCGAATTCATTCATACGTTTGGCGACGTACATATTTACAGCAACCACATGGAGCAGGTTCAGCTGCAATTGAGTCGCACGCCTTATCCTTTACCAACAATGAAACTGAATCCTTCAGTAAAAGATATTTTTGAATTTAAGTTTGAAGATTTTACGCTGGAGAATTATCAAAGTCATCCGGCAATTAAAGCGCCGGTAGCTGTCTAATTTTACATTGCAGATTGCAAATTTTAGATTACAATCCGCATTCGACATTCTAAAATCAGAAACGTGATTATAAGCTTAATTGTTGCAGCTAGTACCAACAACGCCATCGGCAAAAACAATCAATTGCTCTGGCACCTGCCGCTTGATTTAAGGTTTTTCAAAAATACCACATGGGCCATGCCTGTGATCATGGGACGCAAAACATTTGAATCAGTTAATAATAAACCGTTATTGGGAAGACAAAACATCATCATTTCTCGTAACATTGCTTCATCAACAGATGGTGAAGTGTGGTGGGCAAAATCATTAGAACAGGCAATTGAGGAATCAAAGAAATTAGACTGTAAAGAAATTTTCATTGTTGGCGGTGCACAGATTTATGAACAATCCATGTCAATAGCCAATCGTATCTATATGACACGTGTGCATGCCCATTTTGATGCCGATACCTTCTTCCCCGAAATTAATGTAGATGAATGGGAATTGGTAAAGAGCAATGATTTTGCGGCTGATGAAAAACATGCGTATTCTTTTTCTATACAGGTTTGGGAAAGAAAAAAGGAGAAATAAAAAGTAAAAAACCGAAACTGCCAACCGCTAAATTATATTTTGCACTTTGAACTTTTAATTTTGGATTTTCTTCCATGTATTCCCCCTTTCAACTTGCGCTTAAATATCTCCGCTATTACATTACTGCTTCCAATGGAAAAGGTCACGGTATTCATTCACCGTTCGTGTTTAACATTGTAATAAAAGTGCTGAATGATAAAACAGTTTATGAAGATTATCGCATTATTGAAGAAGAACGAACAAGGTTATTAAACAATACATCTGTAATTGAAGTGGAAGATTTTGGAGCAGGTTCGGTAAGAGGATTCTCCAAAAAAAGAAGAATTCAGCAAATAGCATCTTCCTCACTCAAACCGATGAAATATGCACAGTTGCTGTACAGGTTGGTTCGGTATTTTGATTCCAAACAAGTATTGGAGCTCGGCACCTCGCTGGGTATTAGTACTTCTTATCTGGCAAAGGCTAATAATGAAGCACAGGTTACTACACTGGAAGGTTCCAGCGCCATTGCTGAAGTGGCGAAAACAGTTTTTAAAGAATTGGAATTGCAAAATATTCATTGTATCGTGGGCAACTTTAATGATACATTGCCTTCGGTTTCAAACAAAACTTTTGATTTTGTTTTTATCGATGGTAATCACCGCAAAGAACCAACACTACGGTACTTTCATCAACTGCTGCAATCGGCTCAGCCTTCAACGGTAATATTGCTTGATGATATTCACTGGAGCAGGGAAATGGAAGAAGCATGGGAGCAAATCAAACAGGATTCTTCAGTTACCTTAACGGTTGATTTGTTTTTTATCGGATTGGTATTTTTCAGAAAAGAGCACAAGGAGAAGGAGCATTTTGTGGTTCGGTTTTAAATCTTTGTGTTCTTTGTGAAAAAATCTTCGTGTACTTTGTGGTAACTACGTATAACTACAAATGCATAAAGGAACGTACGAAGTTACACTATGAAAAACGCAGTTCTTTCCCAGAGGGTCATTTGAACTACAGAATTTTACTTATTTTCACCACACAATAAACCAACGTTTACATGATTCTTGGTGTGTTAAAAGAACCGGGCTTTGAAACAAGGGTTTCATTGTTGCCCGAAACCGTATCTGCTCTCGTTAAAAAAAATATTACCCTACTTGTTGAAGAAGGCGCAGGTATCAAATCCTATGCGCAGGATGCTGATTATACAAATGCAGGCGCCACTGTAAAAAGCAGAAGCGACGTGTTACAGCAATCAGATATGCTGCTCAGTATTCATCAGCCATCTGAAAGCATCAGCAATAAAATTTTGCTCGGCGTTTATCAACCGTTGATGAATGTGGATGCCATGAAAATTTTTGCAGGTAATAATACCACTGTCTTTTCAATGGACATGTTACCACGTACCACACGTGCACAAAGCATGGATGTATTAAGTTCTCAGGCAAACATTGCAGGTTACAAGGCGGTGCTGATGGCGGCGGCTAACTATGGCCGTTACTTTCCTATGTTTATGACAGCGGCAGGAAGTATTGCACCTGCAAAGTTGTTGATACTCGGTGCAGGCGTTGCAGGCCTGCAGGCCATTGCAACAGCCAAGCGTTTGGGTGCAGTGGTGGAAGTATTTGATACACGTCCCGCAGTAAAGGAAGAAGTAATGAGCCTGGGTGCAAAGTTTATTGAAGTGGAAGGCGCAGCTGATGCAAGTGCTGCAGGAGGATATGCAGTGGAGCAAACGGAAGAGTACAAACAAAAACAACAGCAAAAAATTTCAGAGAGTGCAGCAAAGGCTGATATCATTATTACAACGGCACAAATTCCCGGTAAGAAAGCGCCTGTACTTGTAACAGAAGAAACTCTGCAAAAGATGCGCAACGGTTCTGTTATTATTGATTTGGCAGCGTCAACGGGCGGTAACACACCCTTCACCAAAAACAATGAAACGGTT
>JBKCJY010000360.1:0-4815 GCA_046301455.1 Chitinophagaceae bacterium
GTTTAAAAACAAATGGCGTTTGAGTGCAGGTGTTTCTTATTCCAATAACAGGGATGATTTGAAATTTGGAATGACGGATGCTAATAAAAATGATGTGGTTCTTGGTAGTCTTGGTTTTGCAAAAAACTTTGATATTGAAAACCGTGGTAATTATTTCAATTCCAAGCTGGTTCTTGAAAAACGTTTTAAAGGGTTGAATGCTTTGCGTTTTGGAGCAGAGTATAATCATAGCAATGACAAAGTGAATTTTATTTTGTTTACCGGTCAAAAGTTTCCGTCAGTTATCAAAGAAAATATCTATTCATTATTTGCGGAAAAGGATGTGTACATTACTAATAATCTTGCTGCAAAGCTGGGTTTGCGTGCTGAGCGTTCTGAATTATTCAACAGAAACAATATTGCTCCAAGAGCTTCATTGGCGTATAAAGTAGGGAAGAATGCGCAGGCTTCTTTAGCTTACGGACAATTCTTTCAAAACCCTGAAAACAGAAACTTACCTGCTTTAAACCCACTAAACTTTCAAAAAGCAACACATTATATTGCTCAATATCAAAAAACAACAAGCCTTACTACATTTCGTATAGAAGCATTTTACAAAGACTATGATAATTTAGTTAAAACAGGATTGGTAAATAATCAGCCAAGGGCAGTAAGCAATGCGGGTTTTGGTGATGCAAAAGGTTTTGAATTGTTTTGGAGAGATAAAAAAACAATCAAAAATTTAGATTACTGGATTTCTTATTCATTCCTTGATACCAAACGTGATTTTGCAAATTTCCCTTTTGCTATTACACCCAACTTTGCCGCAAAACACACCGCCTCACTTATAGTTAAAAAGTTTGTAACAGATTGGAAGATGAATGTGAACTTCTCTTACAATTTTGCAAGCAGCCGTCCTTATTATAATATTCAGCCAGATGTAAATAACAGCGGCAAATTTGTTTTTTCTGACAGGGGTAAAATTGACCCTTTTCACAACGTAAGTTTTGCACTCAACTATCTACCTAAGATTGGAAAGAAAGATGCAAAATCATTTGTGGTATATGTACTGAGTATAAGCAATGTGTTCAATTTTAAACAACAGTTTGGTTATAACTATTCCTTTAACGGCCAAAGAAGACAGGAGATTGTACCGCCTTCCCGTCAGTTTATTTTCATTGGTGCGTTCTTCAGTTTTGGAGTAGACAGGAGTGAAGATGCCATCAACAATAACTTATAAAACCAATTTATCAACAATAAAGATTTCAATTATGAGCAACTTTCAACGCATGCCCGACGGCAATGAAGAAAAAGATAAACAACTTTGGGAAATTGCGCAACGTCGTGCAAGTTTCAAACGCCATCTTATTAGTTATGTTTTTGTAAATGCGTTTCTGTGGATTTTTTGGGCTATTAATAGTGCCAAACATTATGGAGGTGGAATTCCCTGGCCTGTATGGTCCACATTGGGATGGGGAATTGGCATCGTATCACATTATTTAGGTGCTTATGTTTATTCTGAGGCAAACAGTGTACAAAGAGAATATGAAAAACTCAAACAACAACAAAAACAATAAATCATCAGCTTAAAAAGATAAAAATGAAAAAAGCAATCTTCATCATCTTAATGTTTACAGCCGTTGCTTCCTTCGCACAAAATGAAAAATACACTGCTGCTATGCAATCAAAACTGGAAGGATATAAAACAGCACAAACACCACAGGATTTTTTAGACCTCAGCAATGCTTTTGAACGAATTGCAGAAGCGGAAAAAACACAATGGCTGGCATATTACTATGCCGCACATGCGCAAGTGATTTACGGGTTTATGCTTTCGCAAAAAGATCCTTCCGGTCTTGATCCTGTTGCCGATAAAGCAGAACAACTCATTAACAAAGCTGATGCACTGGAAAAAAATAATTCAGAAATCAGTTGTGTTAAAAGTATGATTGCAACGTTGCGAATGAGCGTAAATCCCATGCAGCGCTGGCAACAATATGGCCCTATTTCAGCAGAGAACATTACAAATGCAAAACAGCAGGATCCAGGGAACCCACGCCCGTATGCATTAGAAGCACAGAATTTATTTTATACCCCGGCACAGTTTGGTGGTGGTTGTGCTACAGCCAAACCAATTGCAGAGCAGGGAATGAAATTACTTGAAGCATTTAAACCAAAATCATCATTACATCCTGTTTGGGGTAAAATGCAGTTTGATATGGTGATGGGCGGATGTAATAAATAAATGTGGATTAGTCCCGGTTCAACTGAGCCGGGGCTCTCTTATTTTTGAATGTAAACCATCAGTTATGCAACAACAAGAATTTTCGCCACAAGATAGTTTGAGCCTTATTGAAAGTATGATAAACAAAGCCCGCAACCGTTTTAGTGAAAACGGGCATTTATATTTGTTGTGGGGCTGGGTTATTTTAATTTGCAGTATTGTAAGTTTTGTTTCATTGTCTTGGTTTAACGATTATCGTTTATTTCCTGTGTGGGCCTTAACTTGGGTGGCAGTTATCTATCAATTCATTTACATTTTCAGGAAAAAGAAAAAAGAAACCGTTAGAACTTATACTGATGAAATTAATGGAGCTGTATGGACGGTATTCATCATCATGGGCGGGTTACTTGCAGTAATCCTGGCTAAAACGAATAATCAAAATTTATTTAATAGCGTGCTGCTCATATTATATGGAATGCCTACATTTTTAAGTGGGTTTATTTTAAAGTTTAATGCATTAAAAATAGGAGCAGTTGTTTGCTGGGTCTTGGCTTATGTTTCAGCACAAATTCCTTATGAGTTTTCTTTCTTACTAATTGGGATGGCAGTAATTACTGCATGGATTGTACCTGGCTATCTTTTACGTTCACGCTACAAAAATCAAAACTGATTATGGCAGAAAAACAATTAACAGAACAGGAGAGCTTGCTCATTATTCAGCAAATGATCAACCGTGCTAAAAGCAATTTTGTTGATACAGGAATTGGCCCCATCTTATGGGGAGTTGTTATTACTGTTTGCAGTTTGGTACAGGCCGCAAAAATTTATTATGATTTTGAAATGAGTTTTGATATCTGGTGGCTTGCCTTATTTGCATTGGTTCCGCAGGTTTTTATATCCATCAATGAAAGAAAAGAACGTAAAGCCAAAGGATGGGATGATGATATTCTGAGTTATGTATGGACATGTTTTGGTATAGCTGTATTTGTGGTGAATTTTATTAATAACAGGTTGAGTATGGAATTGACACCGGCTATTGATACTTACCGTGCTGCAGGAAATGAAATACAAAGCTCATGGAGTTTTGCAAGTTGTTTTTTGTTGTTGGTTTTTGGTTTTCCTACTATCATTACAGGTGCTGCTCGCAAACAAAGATGGATGCTGGCAGGCGGAATTTTTTGCTGGGTATCCGCCATTGCGGCAACCTTTACACCTACTTATGTTGATTTTGTACTGATGGCCTTTGCAGCCGCCTTATCATGGCTCATACCCGGATTAATGATACGTTCAAATTATCTGAAGCAGAAAAGCGGAAATGTTTAAAGATCTGGATCCCATATTACATTCTCAGTTACGTCTTGCCGTAATGAGCCTGCTCATTGGTGTAAAAGAAGCGGAGTTTACATTTATTAAAGAAAAAACCGGCTCTACTGCAGGGAATCTTTCTGTGCAAATAACCAAGCTTAAAGAAGCCGGTTATGTGGATGTTATTAAGCAGTTCAAAGACAATTATCCTCAAACAATATGTAAAGTAACACCGCAGGGTATTGAAGCTTTTGAAACGTATGTGAAAGCTTTGCAAACTTATTTGCCTAAATAATTTCCCCTTTTCATCAAACCTTATCTTTACTGCCCTGTTGTTATAACAGCACAGTATGAATTCAATCATTAAAGTATCGCACCTCTCCAAGCAGTTTAAAGAACTAAAAGCAGTTGATGGCCTTTCTTTTACCGTAAATGAAGGTGATGTGTATGGTTTTTTGGGGCAGAATGGCGCTGGCAAGTCCACCACCATTCGCATGCTTCTTACACTCATCACACCATCATCAGGCAACATTGAATTGTTTGGTTACAATCTTAATTCCCATCGCAAAGAAATTTTACAACAGGTAGGAGCAGTGATTGAACGGCCTGATTTATACAAATATCTCACTGCATACGAATGCCTTTCCATTTTTGCTACAATGAGCGGATTGAAATTTACCCGAGCTCAATTAATGGAACAATTAGAACTTGTTGGTCTTGCACACAGAGCCAACAGTAAAGTGCGTACTTACTCGCAGGGAATGAAACAAAGATTGGGTTTAGCAGTTGCTTTGGTTCATAATCCGAAATTGATTATGCTGGATGAACCAACCAATGGCCTTGACCCGCAAGGTATTGCTGATATGCGCAATTTGATTTTGATGCTGAGCCGTGAGCGAAAGAAAACCATTTTGGTTTCATCACACTTGCTGAGTGAAGTGGAGCAGATTGCCAACCGCATGTTGATTATTGACAAAGGAAAGAAGCTGGTGGAAGGTTCAGTTAACGAACTCTTTCATCCTGATGATACGATTGTGTTACTTGAAACAAATAATAAGCCTTTGGCTGAAAGTGTTATCAGTCAATCAATTTATGCTTCATCACTCATTCAGGTTGATGCAAGTGGTATTGAATTAAAAATGAGCAGGGATGCGGTGCCAGCCTTCAACCGTTTTTTAGTGGATCAAAATATTGAAGTAAAAGGCATTACTGCAAGGCACACGCTGGAAGATTATTTCTTAAAAATTACATCGGCCAATCAACATGTGGAAGCTTATAAAAATTGAAGTGTTTAAGATTTTTAAAAA
>JBKCJY010000361.1:0-6456 GCA_046301455.1 Chitinophagaceae bacterium
ATTAATTCTATTCAGCAACGTTTCACCAGCTTTTTTTAACCCCTGTTTTTTGGAATAGTATTTAAACTATCTTTTAAAAAATAGAAGTACCGGGCCGCAAATTTAGTGAAGTGACAGTAAACAAAAAACCGTTCCGCCAAAACAACGGAACGGTTTTATTATTTCAAACAGTTCAATTAATGCTTTTCAAAATCACTGGCCTTGGGCAGTATATCTGACGGGTTTCTCAACTTGCTGTGATAGCGGCTGTACACAAAGTAAACAATCAATCCCACTGCCATCCATGCAAAGGCTACTTTTAATGTTTGTGAATCAAGACTCACAATCATCAATGTACAAATAATCACGCCCAATGAAGATACAACAGGATAAATAGGAGCTCTGAACGGACGTGGAATATTGGGTGATTTCACCCTCAATATCCAAACACCTGCACTCACCAGCACAAATGCAAACAATGTTCCGAATGATGTTAAATCACCTGCTACATGGCCGGGCACAAATGCTGCAAACAATCCCACAAACACAAACAAAATCCAGTTGGCTTTGTAAGGTGTTTTAAATTTTGGATGCAATTCGCCAAATGCTTTGGGTATCAAACCATCATTACTCATTGTATAAAAAATACGACTTTGGCCCATCAACATCACCAAGATTACAGATGAGAAACCAGCAAGAATGGCGATGGTAACTGCTTGTGCCAGCCATCCGTAACCCGTCATGAAATTAGAAATTGCATAAGCTACTGAAGCTTCTCTTCCTTTTTCAGGGTCAACAAAGTCTTTCCAGTTGGCAACACCTGTTAATACATGTCCAAACAAAATATAAAGAATGGTACATACCACTAATGAACCAAGGATTCCAATGGGCATATCACGTTTTGGATTTTTTGCTTCTTGTGCTGCTGTGCTCACCGCATCAAAACCAATAAAAGCAAAGAATACAATACCTGCTCCTCCAAGTACACCTCCCCAGCCATGTTTATTCCATCCGCTGTAATCGGCAATTACTTTTCCGGCACTGTCAGTTACAGGCGCTGTATCGGCAGGTATCAAATAAGGTGTATGATTGGCCGGATTAATAAACTGCCAACCGATTGCAATAAACAATAACACAATAGCTACTTTAATAAAAACAATAATCATGTTTACTATAGCGCTTTCCTGTGTTCCTTTAATTAGTAAAAGAGTAAGTAATAAAAGAATGATTAATGCTGGAGCATTCATAATACCGCTGTGGTGAACACCCGCACTATCCGTAAAACTTTCAAAAGGGGAGTGGCTCCATTCATAAGGAATTGCACCTCCCAGCAATTTGTTTAAATATTCACTCCATGCAATGGAAACTGTAGCTGCTCCCAATGCATATTCCATAATCAATGCCCAGCCAATAATCCATGCTACTAATTCGCCCATAGTAGTGTAGCTGTAAGCATAAGCACTACCAGCAATGGGAATCATAGCAGCAAACTCAGCATAACATAAACCTGCAAAGGCACAGCCAATAGCAGCAACAATAAAGGAAAGTGTTACACCGGGGCCTGCAGCCTGTCCGGCAGCAGCGGCAGTTCTTACAAACAATCCGGCACCAATAATAGCACCGATACCGAGTGCAACAAGATTGCCCGCACCAAGGGTTCGTTTCAAACCTTTGCCCGAGTCCTCGGCTTGTGCAAGCATTTCTTCAAGAGGCTTCTTGATAAATAAACTCATACGTATTTGGTTGTGGTTATAAAAATTAAGAAGGGCAAAATAGAGATTTATTCCTAATAACAGGCAAAAGATTTATTAACGGTTTTGACTGCACGTTCAAAACCACAAAGCCGTATATTGCGACACATTCAACCAACCACTATGGGCAAAGGAAATAAGTTAACGTGGTACATACTTATTGCGATGGTTTTAGGTGCTGCATTGGGAGCACTTATTTTCTATAATGCAGAGGCTGATACGAAAGCATCTATTGCAAAAAATCTCAAACTGCTTACTACAATTTTCCTCCGGCTGGTTCAAATGATTATTGCACCACTGGTCTTTACAACTCTTGTTGTGGGTATAGCTAAACTCGGGGATTTAAAAACGGTGGGAAGGGTAGGAGGCAAAGCCATGCTTTGGTTTATTTCAGCATCACTCGTGAGTTTACTCATTGGTATTTTGCTGGTAAACTTAACAAAACCCGGAGTTGGTTTTGATATCACAGGAGCAACTGCGGAAGGCGTGAAAGATATTGCAGGCAAGACACAATCCTTCAGCATTCAAAATTTTGTGGAGCATGTATTTCCTAGGAGTTTGATTGAAGCCATGGCTACCAATGAAATCTTACAGATTGTAGTGTTTTCAATTTTCTTTGGCATTGCCACAGCATCTATGGGTGATTATGCCAAGCCATTGATTAAAGGATTGGATATTGCATCACACATCATTCTTCACATGGTGGGATATGTAATGAAGTTTGCACCCATTGGTGTGTTTGGGGCTATTGCTGCTACGATTGCAGTAAACGGGTTTGATATTTTTCTGTTTTATGGTAAGTATTTCATTTCGTTTTTGGGTGGTATCGCTGTGTTATGGGTTGTGTTGCTTACAGTTGGATATGTTGTTTTGGGTAAACGCATGGGTAAATTGATGAAACGGATTTCGCAACCGATGGTGATTGCATTCAGCACCACCAGCAGCGAAGCGGTCTTCCCAAAACTTACAGAAGAACTGGAACGTTTTGGTTGCAAGGATAAAATTGTTTCATTCATTTTGCCACTTGGTTACTCATTCAACTTAGATGGCAGTATGATGTATATGACTTTTGCATCTATTGCAATTGCACAAGCTTATGGAATTCATCTGGATATAGGCACTCAACTTACAATGCTTATTGTACTCATGCTCACCAGCAAAGGCGTAGCGGGTGTGCCACGAGCATCATTGGTAGTAATTCTAGCAACATGTGCCATGTTTAAAATTCCGCCGGAAGGTGTAGCACTCATTTTGCCAATAGACCATTTCTGTGATATGTTCAGAAGTATGACCAATGTAATAGGCAATGCACTTGCAACAAGTGTGGTGAGTAAATGGGA
This sequence comes from Chitinophagaceae bacterium, assembly GCA_046301455.1. Lineage (GTDB taxonomy): Bacteria > Bacteroidota > Bacteroidia > Chitinophagales > Chitinophagaceae > Lacibacter. The sequence goes on from JBKCJY010000361.1 coordinate 3,071, forward strand.
AGGAGAATTGGCACCCGAAACAGAAATCTCCTGACACAATTCATACTTTTTATGAAGGAAGGTAAATAATAGACAACCCTATAATAATCAGTAATAAATAATTAATAATACCCGAATGCGCAGTTTGATTTTAGTTTTGACAGGATTGTTTTTTCTAAATGGAGTTTTTGCACAGCAGCAAGTAAAAATAATTGTGATTAACCAATATGAAGCGCCTGTTGATGGATTTATAGTTGATGGAACAGATTACAAAACATCAAAAGACGGCTCTGTTACTATTACAGTGCCAACGACTGATTCCGCAGAATTCAGAGGTGAAGAATACCCCGCCATCAAAATTGCCGTGAGTGATTTGAAAGAAGGGGCTACTGTTACCATCAAAAAGAAATTTACATGGAAGGATCTGGTAAATCCCATGTTTTACATTCACTATGGTGGCTTATGGTTATTGCTCTTTATCATCTTTGCTGAAACAGGTTTGTTTGTAGGTTTCTTTTTTCCTGGAGATAGTTTATTGTTTGTTGCAGGCATTTACAGTTCAAATCTTGCAAATGAATTTTTGAAATTGATTGGATTGGGTTCAATTACAAATGAATGGATTGAATTGCTTGTGCTTTGCACATTAATATCAGTTGCAGGTATTCTTGGTAATTTAGTTGGTTACTGGACGGGAAGAAAAGTAGGTCCTGCCATGTTTAAATGGAAAGATAGCCTGCTCTTCAAGAAAAAATATTTACATGATGCACATGATTTTTATGAGCAGCATGGCGGTGGTGCTATTATCATGGCAAGATTCCTGCCCATCGTTAGAACCTTTGCACCAATTGTAGCAGGTATTGTGGAAATGGACAGAAAGAAATTTGTGTTCTATAACATTGTTGGCTCTATAGCATGGGTGGTGAGTATGATTTTTGCAGGACACTTTTTACAAATTTGGGCAAAGAACCAGTTTGGTATTGAGCTGAAAGATAAACTAGAACTCATTGTTATAATCATTATCGCTGTAACAACAGCGCCCGTTATCTGGAAATTTTTCTTCAGTAAGAAAAAAGACCGAACGCCCAAAGCTGATTAACATATTTGATACTTGCATATGACTACTCAAAAGGAACATTCCATTTTTTCACTTGCTGTTGTAGTAGCAGCGCTGGGTTATTTTGTGGATATTTATGATTTGCTGCTGTTTACCATTGTGCGTGAACCAAGCATTGTTGGTATTGGTATTGACAAAGCTGATACTGCTGCCATGATTGCTGCAAGCACAAAAATCATCAACTGGCAAATGGTGGGTTTGTTGATTGGCGGAATTCTTTGGGGCACTTTGGGTGACAAGAAAGGAAGATTGAGTGTATTGTTTGGTTCTATTCTTTTGTACAGTGTTGCCAATTTTGTTACAGGCTTTGTTCAAACTGTTGACCAATATGCCTACGCACGTTTTGTTGCCGGTTTGGGTTTGGCAGGTGAACTCGGTGCAGGTATTACTTTAGTTAGTGAACTGCTTCCCAAAAATAAAAGAGGAGTTGGTACTTCTTTGGTAGCAGGTATTGGTTTGTTTGGCGCTGTGTTTGCTTACTTCACTTTTAAATACACGCAAGACTGGCGTTTGTGTTATAAAATTGGTGGTGGTTTGGGAATTGGTTTATTATTGTTACGTGTGAGTGTGGCTGAAAGCGGTATGTTTAAAGAAGTAAAACATTCAGGTGTGAGCCGTGGAAATGTTTTAATGTTTTTTAATGATGCTACACGTTTCAGAAAATATCTTTTAGCTATTTTAATTGGTTTGCCTACATGGTATGTCATTGGCATTCTTGTAAATCTCAGTAATCGTTTTGCAGGTGAGTTTTATGAAGATTCAAAAATTGACAGTGGTCGTGCGATCATGTTTGCCTACGCTGCCATTGCAACGGGTGATATTTTAATTGGATTGGTAAGCCAATACTTTAAGAGCAGAAAGAAAGCCCTGTTCCTGTTTTATGGTTTTACAATTGTTGGTTTGATATTGTTCTTTTCACCGCTTAATAATAGTGATGTAGCCATGTATGCTATTTGTGCATGGCTGGGTTTCAGCACAGGTTTCTGGGCCATTTTTGTTACTATGGGTGCAGAGCAGTTTGGCACAAATCTCAGAGCAACAGCTGCTACCACTATTCCCAATATGGTACGGGGTGCATTGCCTTTAATTAATTTATTATTCTTAAATACATTTCAAAAAAGCTGGGGCTGGGGTTTAACCCAAAGCGGTGTTGTAACCGGTATAATTGTAATGTCAATTACCTTAATAGCAGCATACTTTACTCAGGAAACGTTTCATAAAGATTTGAATTATGTAGAAGGAGAGGAGATGTTTCCATAGGAATCAATAATCACTAATCAATAATTCATTCAGTGGAATGAAATTTTTAATTATCAGATTTAGCTCTATTGGAGACATTGTGCTCACTACACCCGTTGTCCGTTGTCTCAAACAACAGGTGCCGGATGCTGAAGTACATTACCTCACCAAATTCAGCTTTCATAAAGTTGTTGCTGCCAATCCTTACGTAGATAAATTTTATTATCTCAATAATGATTGGGATTTATTGATGCATGAACTGAAAGAAGAAAACTACGATTGCATTATTGATCTGCATCACAACCTGCGCACTCTAAAAATTAAGAAAACACTCAAAGTAAAATCTTTCTCTTTCAATAAACTCAATATTGAAAAATGGTTGCTCACGAATTTAAAAATCAACCGTTTGCCGAATGTTCATATTGTTGATCGTTATTTAGAAACTGTAAAATCATTTGGAGTTAAGAATGATCATAAAGGGTTGGATTATTTTATTCCGATAGAAGAAGAAATCAAGCAAAATGATTTGCCGCATTCACATCATTTAGGTTATATCGGTATTGCCATTGGAGCGGCACATGGTACTAAGCGCTTACCATTGCACAAGCTTAAAGAATTATGTGCTGCCATTGACCACCCGATCGTTCTAATGGGCGGCCCGGAAGATGCTGCAAGCGGTGAACAAATTGCATCGCTCGACAATATCAAAATTTATAACGCCTGTGGTAAATTCTCCATCAACGAAAGTGCAGATCTTGTTCGAAAATCAAAACTCCTCATCACACATGACACAGGCTTAATGCATATCGCTTCCGCTTTTAAAAAACCGGTCATCAGTATTTGGGGTAATACTGTTCCTGCGTTTGGCATGACACCTTATTATGGAAACAGTCCGGTTACAAGTTCTATGTTTCAGGTATCAGGTTTGGGGTGCAGACCTTGCTCCAAAATTGGTCATGATAAATGTCCTAAGGGCCATTTTAAATGTATGGAGCAGCAGGATGTGCAACAGATAGCAGCAATGGCACAGAGCTGGGCAAAAACGTTAAGATAA
>JBKCJY010000362.1:0-2695 GCA_046301455.1 Chitinophagaceae bacterium
AAAGCTGTCAGCTCCATTCCAGTCGTGCCAGTTAAAGCGACGAACTTTATAAGGACAGTTGTTGGCACAATATCTTGTACCGATACAACGGTTATACGTCATTTGGTTCAAACCTTCACTGCTGTGGTTGGTTGCAGCAACGGGACAAACGTTTTCACAAGGAGCGTTATCACAATGCTGACACAACATGGGTTGGAATACCACATCAGGATTTTCCATATCGCCGCTGAAGTAGCGGTCAATACGCAACCAATGCATATCATGGTATTTGCCCACCTGGTTTTTACCTACCACACTTACATTATTTTCAGCAGAACAAGCCACCACACAAGCACCGCAACCGGTACAGGTGTTTAGGTCAATGCTCATGTTCCACTTAATGCCCGGTTTATCAAACACAGGATAAAGTGTTCCTTCTGCCTCAAAGTTTTCAATACCGCCGTAATCTTTTAATTCATGAATACGTTCGTTAATGATCACCTTGGGATCTTTCTTAAATATGTTGAGCGAAGTTTCTTTAATTACTTCCACACGGTTGCCATAGGTACCATGTGTTTGCATTTGAGAAATCTTGTACTTTTCATCAGTTGCCTTTACATCCGTTGCAACAACATTGTACATATAGTTCTGTCCATTGAATGATGCGAACGGATATGCATTTTGTCCTGCGCCATTTGCAGCCAATCCAATCTTCTTATCACGACCATAGCCCACTGCAATTGCAATTGTATTCGCATTGCTGCCGGGAACAATAATAATAGGAAGCTTTAATTCTTTACCGCCTACAGTAATTGAAACAACAGGCTTATCAGGTTCTACTTCGTAATTATCAAGATTTAAATTGGGGAAGAGTTCTTTTTGCAATGCAGGAGAAATCACTGCATAGTTGTCCCAGGTAGCACGGGTCATAGGATCAGGCATTTCCTGTAACCAGGGATTGTTTGCCATCTTACCATCACCAATACTTACCTTTTGATAAAGTACCACTTCATACTTACCGGCTTTAGCAGCGTTGAGTTTTGCTACAGCATCAGCAACTGCGGCACCGTTGAAAGAAGCGCCCTCAACAGGAGCAGTTGTTTCAATAACACCATCCTGTAATGCTTTATCAAAAGCAGCCTGTGAACCAAGTTTGGAAATCCAGTAGTTTTTGAAATAGGTTTCATAATTAGCCACTGTACTGCCGCTCCATATTAATAAGGAGGTGGGAAACGCTCTTGTTTTAAACAGCGGATGGATTGTTGGCTGAATGAAAGAGACATGATTTGTTTTTGGTTCTGCATCGCCCCAGCTTTCCAAGAAGTGAGGAGCAGGCAAAATGTATTGACAGTTTTGTGCTGTTTCATCTTCATTTTCACTGAAAGAAACGGTTAACCCAACTTTCTTCCATCCTTCTACAAACTTCTTGGTATCAGCGTACGTATAAACAGGATTAGCACCATATACTAATACAGCTCCAACCTTGCCTGCATTCATATCAGTCACCAACTGCTCCATATCTGCATCCACACCTTTGCGGTAATTCACCATCGTACCGAAGTTGATGGTTTTGCCATTGGCGCCAATTTGTGCATTGATGGCATTTACAATTACCTGTGCGTTTACATCATTACTTCCGCAAACAACAACAGCATTACCGCCTGCAGCCAATAATTCTTTTGCAGCAGCATCAATACCATCGGCTAATCTTTTATCAGCAATTGCAGGAGCTGTAACAGCGCCTCCAACTTTTGCATATAAGTTTAATAAAGCAGCGCCCAGCTCACTTGGTTTGTGGTTAAAGCGCTCGTCAGCATTTGCACCCGTCATACTGTACATGCTTTCAAACTGGAAGTGACGGCTCATGCTGGGATTCTTCTCATCAATCTTTCTGCCTGTTGCATATTGTTTTGCAAATTCAACAGGGCTCAACCATGTACCGAGAAAATCTGCGCCAAAGCTTACAATTACTTTAGCCGCATCAAAATGATAAGAAGGAATGCCTTTCTTACCATAAGAAGCTTCATTTGCCTGAATCATACCGCTGTAAGAAACAGCATCGTATGTATAGTGCTTTGTAGTTGGATATTTTGCTTTGAATTCTTCTACCACAGCAGCCACTGAAGGTGAGTTGATGGTAGAAGTTAAGATTGCAATTTCTTTTGTACCAACAGCAGCTAAAGCGGCTGTAATTTTCTTATCTACTGATTCGTAAGTGGGTGCTTCTTTGAAGCCATCTGCACTTTTTTCCATGGGGTAACGTACACGTGCTGTATCATATAAACTCAATACAGAAGCCTGTACACGCTGTGAAGTACCGCCTTTCGTAAAACCGAGTTCGTTTCCTTCTATTTTAATTGGACGACCGTCTCTTACTTTAGCAATTACAGGAACGACATCTCCATCAAGTGCAAACGTTGTTGCATAATAATTGGCAACACCGGGAACAATATCAGCAGGTTTGTTGAGGAAAGGAATTGCCTTTTTTACAGGAACATCGCAACTGGCTGCGAGTGTAGCTGCTGCCGTGCTGAAACCAAGGTACTTTAAAAAGTCACGACGATTGCTGTTCATTCCACTATCTGCACCTTCAAACGGAAGTTCTTCTTTGAACTCATTTGCTGCATCTTCCTGGTATGCTTTTGTTTGATTCAGCTCTCCGAAACTTTGCCAATACTTTTTATTGCTCATATGCTTGTTGATAGCTAATTAGAAA
>JBKCJY010000363.1:0-1614 GCA_046301455.1 Chitinophagaceae bacterium
GCTTCTGTTTCCAGGCCTTTGGATGAAAGATTTAATTCATTATAAATACTGTCGGCAGCATATTTTACCAGCTCATCAAAACTTACTGTGGGTACTGTTGTTACATTTTCTATTTTGAGAAGATGGATATTTCTTCTGTCAACTCCTGCAATACCTGAAATATAAACGGGTAGCTGCAACAGCAATAATAATAATACGGATGAAAGAAAAGGATGTTTTCGGATATAATTCATGGATACGGTTTTTAACGGATGAAGAAGCTTCAAAAACAAATAAGCTTTCTGTCTTGATAAACGCATCGCAATTAACGTTTTTTAATTAAAAAGTATTGCACAGGAGTTTATGGTTTTTCTGTTTACAAAGGTTTTTATTAATAGGTTACGCAAAGTTACCCTTATTATCGTAGAAAGAGTGTTAAAATTTCTATGTAAATCAGTTAAAACTATGCCTGTATAAGATAGGTTTTATTATAAATCAGTCACTTCTGCAACAATAAGATAGAAAGGTTGGAATGTTTTCCGGATAATATATTGTATCCACATTTCCTGTGCGCTGTATGTTCGTTCACCCTTTTCATCCCATAATTCTGGAGCACATAAACAACCGAGTGAAGGTGTATGCGGGTAATACGATTGTTGTTTATAATATTCTGGATTGATGGTAGTGCCGTGAGCAATGATTTCTGTGCGGCCAATTTTTCCTGCCCAGTAACTTTCTTTCAAGCCAATGAATTGTTGCAGATGCGCACCAAGCAAATTGTTGTAATAGTTTTCATAAGCAGTTGTTGTTCCAAAAAATTCTGATGCATTATTTTCAAAAGGCATTATCATTTGCAAATTGGTGGTGGGGCCAATCCAATTGTTATCAGATGTATCAATGCCTGTTACTTTATACAAACCCTGAGGTGTGTTGCCATTGGTGAGATAAAATGGAAGATTGGAAATACTTCTTGCGAATTGAGGAATTCGGATCTCTATACCTTTTATATTCCGCATCCATTCACTATTGGGTAGACGAATCATTAAATAGCCGGGAATATTTCTGTTGGCAGATTGAAAACTACATAGCACTGTTTGATTGGGAAGAAAAGATGTATCCAGAAAATCTTTTTTTAATGGCAACGCCTGCTGTGTTTTAGAACGTATGTATTTGTAATGCTGATAATATTCTGTTTGCAGAAATCTATCTGATGGATTAATGAAAATTGATTTGTCTGATAAAGCAAGATACTCCAGTGCCATTGCTTTTACTTTTTCACTTTTCAACTGTTTGACTAGTGGCTCCACTTCCACATCAAACTCAGTTGGATATAAGGTAGAAAGCATTTCAAAAAATGCACGTTGAAAACCGGGGCCCATTTGCGGAAGTTTTGATAACTGCAATGCAATTTTTTCTTCATAGCCTGCAGGTTTGTAGAGCATAATTTCCATAGCCCAGAAAGCGCCCATCCACTTTTGAGCAGTGGAATCATTCAGTGGAAGTTGAATGGTACTGTGAATTTGTTGTTTGAGATGTGCTGTTACAGAATCTCTTATATGCTTTGATGCAAACGGAAAAATAGTTTGTGCTGATGAGCAATCAACAGCAATGCAAAACATGAATACGATTACAAAA
>JBKCJY010000364.1:0-6842 GCA_046301455.1 Chitinophagaceae bacterium
CAGGTAGGAGGTTTTCAGGAGCCATTGTATTGCATGACCTACAATCCAAAATATTATCAGCAGTTGTTTGAAAACTATGGTTTCAAAGTATTCTTTAATCAATATTGTTATGCGTTAAAAGTAAAAGACCGCTTGCAGGATAAATTTTATGTCCGGCATGCTGAAGTGTCAAAAATCCCCGGTATGAAAGCGGTGCATATACGCAAAGACCAGTTGGATAAGTTTGCTCATGATTTTGTAACCGTGTACAATAAATCCTGGGCAGGGCATGGTGGATTGAAAACCATGGATCACCGTTTGGTAATTGGAATGTTCAATGCAATGAAACCGGTGATGGATGAGCGTATCAGTTGGTTTACCTATTATAATGACGAACCCATTGCGGTGTGGCTCAACATTGTTGATTTAAATCAATGGTTCAAACACCTCAACGGAAGATTTGACTGGTGGGGCAAACTCAAGTTTCTCTGGATAAAGGCCACTAAGAAAAATAAAAAGTTCAACGGAATTATTTTTGGAGTAGTACCTGAATGGCAGGGAAAAGGTGTAGACAGTTTTATGATTATGGAAGGTGCTAAAATAATCCAGGGGCAGCAGCTTTATGAAGATTATGAACTGCAGTGGATTGGTGATTTTAATCCCAAGATGATGAATGTGGCAAGCAGCCTTGGTACAGATATAACAAGGCATTTGATTACTTACCGGTATATAATTGATACAACCAAAGAGTTTAAGCGGCATCCTTTGGTGTAACATTCTTGATTTATATCACTACTTTTTTTGATACACCTCATTTCCAGTGCCGTTTATTTGTAGTTGCTTTGAGTTATATGAAAAAATTTCTGCTCATATTACTCGGCTTTGTGGGTGTTACTTCTGTTTCCTGCGGCGCAATGATGATGATTGAACCAAGCGGCAGTTTGTTATTGTTGGATTTACATTGGCTCAAACCAACCTCATTTGAAAATTATGCAATTCCCGGATTTCTGTTGAGCCTTGTTGGTGCAGCCAATTTATATGCCTGGTACACAGTTAAAACTGAAAAACCAGCCAGCATGTGGTGGGCTGTCGCAGCAGGTGTATTAATGATGGGGTATGAAGTTGTGCAAATGATACTTCTCCAAATGACTTACTGGCTTCAATATTCATACATCATCATTGGATTCTTTATCGTCCTCATGAGTTTACAAATGAAGCATAAAGAATTAATATAAATCCTAAAGATCAATATGCAATACTCCAAAAAATCTGCCTTACAAACAGAGGTTGATGCTGCTTATTTATATGAGCAACTGGCACTTTCAGAATCAGAAAATGCAATTGCAGAGATTTACCGGCAAATGGCAACTATTGAAAAATCTCATGCTGTAAATATGGCGGGTGGTGATCAAATGATACTGAAACCATCATGGCGTGCAAAATTGCTCAATAAAATCGGAAAAGTTTTTGGTTATGAGTATGTGCTGGATTCGCTCATGCAAACAGAAAAAGCATTGGCTTACAGAGACAGCAATCAAAAAATGAAACGTTCTGTTCCATTATCTGGTGCTGAAGCCAATCATGTTCGTATACTTCAAAACCTCATTCAAAACCAAACTAAAATTGCGGGAGAAAAATTAACCGGATTGGAAGGGAGGCGTCACAAATCAGTTGGCGGTAATGCGTTGCGTGCAGCAGTACTAGGTGCAAACGATGGCCTTGTTTCAAATGTAAGTCTTGTAATGGGGGTAGCAGGTGCTACCAATGGTGAAACTGGCGTTTTACTTGCAGGTCTTGCCGGATTAATGGCAGGTGCATTATCTATGGCATTAGGTGAATGGATTTCTGTAAAAAGTTCGCTGGAACTTTATGAGCGGCAGATGGCATTGGAAATGGAAGAAATCAAACATGACCCTGAAACGGAGGCAAAAGAATTGCAGTTGATCTATATGGCAAAAGGTATTCCTTCACAAGACGCAAAGGAAATGGCAGAAGCAGTTTTAAAAGATCCTGATCATGCTTACGAGGTATTAGTAAAAGAAGAACTGGGAATTAATGAAGAAGAACTGAAGAGCTCAGCGTGGACGGCTGCTATAACTTCCTTTATATTATTTGCAATTGGTGCAGTTATACCCGTTATCCCATTTATAATCACATCCGGAATAAATGCTGTTATCTGGAGTGTTTGTTTGAGCGCTGCCGGATTGTTCATCATCGGATCTGCCATCACATTATTTACAGGGCGCAGCATTTGGTTTTCGGGTATGAGGCAGGTTCTTTTTGGAATTGCTGCTGCTGCCATAACTTTTGGTATTGGCAAACTGGTGGGTGTATCTATAGCCGGTTAGTTTTTTGCTCAATAGAAATGAATTGCTGAAGGGCTGCAGCGGATGAAGGGCTTGGCCTGCAAGGCCGAGGCGCCAGCCGAGCCCGAAAATCGCCGGACAGAAGATGAGAATGGAACAAAATCTCAAAGTCCCAAAATCGTAAAAGGCAAAAGTAAAAAGTCAAAATCCCATCTGGGGGTATCTGTGGCAACCCTATTCGTGCCATTCGAGCAATTCTTTGCCAACCCATCCCTGGCTTCACAAGTTTTCCTCAATTATAAATTATCCCATTTTCCATTTTTCATTTCACCCCTGCACCCTTACCTTTGCGGCCTGAATAATAACCCCTCTTTTTAAATACATTGAATATGGCCAATACTGGTAAGGTTAAACAGGTTATCGGAGCCGTTGTAGACGTTCAGTTCGACGGTACACTCCCCGAAATTTACAGTGCTCTTGAACTCAAACGCCCTAATGGTGATGTACTCGTAATGGAAGTACAACAGCACCTTGGTGAAGACAGCGTTCGTACCATTGCGATGGACGGAACTGAAGGTCTTGTGCGTGGAATGGAAGTGGTGGATACCGGACGCAACATTGTAATGCCTACCGGAGAATTAATCAATGGCCGCTTATTTAATGTAACAGGTGATGCCATTGACGGTTTGCCACAGGTGAGTAAAGTTAATGGCCGCTCAATCCATGCGCAACCCCCGGCTTTTGAACATCTTTCAACTGCCAGTGAAATCTTATATACCGGTATTAAAGTAATTGACCTTATTGAGCCATATGCAAAAGGTGGTAAGATTGGTTTGTTTGGTGGTGCCGGTGTGGGCAAAACTGTATTGATTCAGGAATTGATTAACAATATCGCAAAAGGTTATGGTGGTCTTTCTGTGTTTGCAGGTGTGGGAGAGCGTACACGTGAAGGAAATGATTTGTTGCGTGAAATGATTGAAGCAGGCATTATGCAATATGGTGATGCTTTCAAACACAGTATGGAAGAAGGTGGCTGGGATTTGAGCAAAGTGGATATGGAAGGTTTGAAAGAAAGTAAAGCAACTTTCGTATTCGGACAAATGAACGAACCTCCGGGAGCACGTGCACGTGTGGCGTTGAGTGGTTTGACGATTGCTGAATATTTCCGTGATGGTGATGGTACAGGTAAAGGAAAAGACATTCTGTTTTTCGTAGATAATATCTTCCGTTTTACACAAGCCGGTTCTGAAGTATCTGCATTGCTGGGCCGTATGCCATCAGCGGTAGGTTATCAACCAACACTTGCAACTGAAATGGGTTTGATGCAGGAGCGTATTACTTCAACACGTAATGGTTCTATCACCTCCGTACAGGCGGTGTATGTACCTGCGGATGACTTAACGGATCCAGCACCTGCTACAACATTTGCTCACTTGGATGCTACAACCGTATTGGATCGTAAGATTGCGGATTTGGGTATCTATCCTGCGGTGAGTCCTCTTGAATCAACTTCAAGAATTTTGACTCCTGCTATTGTGGGTGATGCACATTACAATTGTGCTAACCGTGTGAAATTGATTTTACAGCGTTATAAAGAATTACAAGATATCATCGCTATCCTTGGTATGGATGAGTTGAGTGAAGAAGATAAACTCACAGTATTCCGTGCACGTAAAGTACAGCGTTTCCTTTCACAGCCTTTCCATGTGGCAGAAGCCTTTACCGGTTTGAAAGGTGTGTTTGTAAGTATTGAAGATACAATCCGTGGTTTCAATATGATTATGGATGGTGAAGTAGATGAATATCCTGAAGCGGCTTTCAACCTCGTAGGTACTATTGAAGATGCTATTGAGAAAGGTAAGAAGTTGATGGCGGCTGCTAAAGGTTAATTTAATTAGAGTAATTATGAATCTTGAAATATTAACTCCATCAGGTAAAACATACAGCGGCGAAGTAATCGGTGTTCAGCTTCCGGGTATTGGAGGAAGTTTTGAAGTGCTGGATAACCACGCACCATTAGTAAGTGCACTTAAAGCCGGACAATTAAAGGTGCTGGTTGAAAAAAATCGTAATGAATTGTTTACCATTCAGGGCGGTTTTGTTGAAGTACTCAATAATAAAGTAACGGTGCTGGTTGAAGGCAGCAAACCAGTGGAATAAAATAAAAACTACTTGCTTAAGTAATCCCGTTAATGAAAGTTGACGGGATTTTTTGTCAATTTAGCTGCGGGTCAATCGGGTAATGTATCAACTGCTCATATTCACCGCCCATTTGCTGCAATGATTTTTTCCAGATGCTTTGTTCATCTTTTTCAAAAATCAACTGCTTGGTTGCTTTTTCTGTGAGCCAGCTTTTTTCTTTCAGTTCATCATCAAGTTGTCCACCGCCCCAGCCGCTATAACCAAGATAAAACCGAATTTTGGAAGCATTGAGTTGATTGTTAATGAGCAAATCAGTTACGATTTCAAAATCACCACCCCAGTAAATATCTTTTGCAATTTCCTGTGAGCCGGGAATTAAATCAGGAAGCTGATGAATGAAATGAAGTGTATCTGTTTGCACCGGCCCACCATAAAAAACAGGAATGGTAATACCTTCGAGATTGGTAATGAGGTCGCCTAATGTATGTTCAGTTTTGCGGTTGAGCACTAATCCAAAACTTCCTTCCGTGTTATGCTCACATAAAAGCACAACGGTACGCATAAAGTTTGGATCTTTTAAAAAAGGGTCTGAAATGAGTAAAATGCCTTTGCCCGGTTCAATCATAGCATTAATTTACGTTTCATTTTTGAAATACAAAGCATTTTGTTGAAAGGTAAAGCAACGTTAAAAAAGAAACCTGTTTTGCCATTTGTGTGGAGTTTGGTTGCCGAAGGGTATTTTTGCAATAACCAAACCACGGCTGTACATTACAATCGAAAATGAAGAATAAGAAAATTTTTCCCGCCATTATTGCCCTCATATCTCTTTCCCTTCTGGGAATCATCTTTGTGCAGGTGAGTTGGATTAAAACACAGGCTGAGTTGAAAGAAGACCAGTTGGTAATGAAGTTGTTTGATGTAACACAGGAAGTGGGTGAGGAACTGGTATCTCAAACAGGTAGTAAATTCAACAGTTTAGCACCCATACCTGGTATGAAGTTTCCGGGTGATGCATATGATATCTACAGACAATATTCAGTAGCCAATCGTTTTACATTGTTTGAAGTAAAAGAAAAAGTAAATAAAGCTTTTTTGAGACATGGATTGAAAGACACAAAATTTGAATTTGCCATTGCCAGCGATAATATTTACGGCCATTATCCTATGAAAACACCAAGGTTTATGGATATGGCATTGGACTCTGTGCATAACAAAAAAAGTTTTTATCCATTAACACCGGTTGGCGGCAGTTTGCTGGAAAGCCTGGCGCCTGAAGAAGTGTTAATCATTTTAGTGCCTGAATTTAAATCCTACATCTTTCAATCGCTTGGATGGTTGATTGCAGGTTCTGTTTTATTTACCATTATTATTGTAACAGCTTTTTTCTTAACATTTGGCACATTAATCCGTCAAAAGAAGCTGAGTGAAATGAAGAGTGATTTCATTAACAACATGACACATGAATTGAAAACGCCATTGGCAACTATCTCTTTAGCGGTTGATGCGCTGAAGAATGAAAAAGTTTTGAGCAATGATGACAAGCGTTTGTACTTCACGCACATGATACGTGATGAAAACAAACGGATGAATAAACATGTAGAAACCATTTTGCAGGCTGCACAAATGGACCGCAATGAAATACAGCTTAATAAAAAAGATATTCACGTGCATGAAGTGATAAAGAAAGTGCTTGATAACCTGCAATTGCAGTTACAGGAAAAGAATGGTAAAGTGGAAATGCAACTGAATGCAACAAATGATTTGATGGAAGCTGATGAAGTGCATTTTACTAACCTCATCAACAACTTAATGGACAATGCAGTGAAGTATTCCAAAGAAGAAGAACCACTGTTGTTGAAAGTGAGTACCAAGAACGCAGGCAAGTACATTCGAGTTACTGTGGAAGATAATGGCATTGGTATGAGCAAAGAAACCGTGAGCCGTGTGTTTGAAAAATTCTACCGGGCTCATACAGGCAATGTGCACAATGTAAAAGGCTTTGGTTTGGGATTGAGCTATGTAAAAACTATGACCGAAGCTCATGATGGAAAAATAAAAGTGGAAAGTGTACTGGGAAAGGGTAGTACATTTATTGCGGAGTTTCCGTTGAAGAAATGATTATCTCTTTTTCACGGGTATCATCAACTTCAAACCGCTTCATTCAGTAGTTATCACACAAACTTCTACATTCACTATATTATTTCCAACGCAAAGTTGTGGATGCAATCCTCATTCAAATCTATTACAACACCACTTGATTTTTTATACCAACTTACTCAAAAGCTCACGTTGCCGTGCAGTCGATTTTTAATTTTAGGGTACACATTAAAAAATTCTTTATGAGATTTTTCAAAACAGGAACTGAGCAAAGAAAAATATTTTGTTGAGCAAATCTTATCAATAATGTTACCATAA
>JBKCJY010000365.1:0-14500 GCA_046301455.1 Chitinophagaceae bacterium
CCATCTCTTAAATGTCGCACCGGACTAATGGTAAAAATGATCTTAACCTTAGGGTTTGTGTAAAATAAACGATGGATGGTATTGTCCAGCAGTTCAATTTGCTCAGCAATTGGAATCAGGTATTTTTCAAACCAGGTGCCCGGTGCTTTATGGCAATTAGCAACAAACCCATTGCTTTCCTTTAAACGATACACAAACGAAGAACCCAATGTAATAATGAGCCAATCTGCTTCCTTTATATAGTTATGTGCTTTTTGCTGAGATTGATTGATGCCTTCCAGCGCCTTTTCTTTATCAGGATTACTGAAACGGCTGTGATGGTCCCAGCTTTGCCACAGCTCATTTTGATAACTTAAATCACCATCTGTGTAGTGCTTATTATCAAGGTAATTCACCAAGCTCCTGCACACGCTTGCGGTTTCAAATAAAATACCGTTTGGATTTTGCAACACATTGAATTTCAGATCACAGAGATTGTTTCCGATGTGTTCTGTAAAGCAGCTTCCTATGAGCATAATTTTATGTTCATAGCTGATGGGCTGAGGTAAAGGCCTGATATCAATATTACTGAAAAAGTTCATGCGGCAAAGATACGGGCTGCCAGTTGCAGGCTTTCTACCAATGCTTCCTTATTTATGCCTTGCATAATGCCCTGTTGTTCAAAATAAGAAATCATGACTTCCGTGTTCATATTGCCCACAAGTTCATCATCGGCCATGGGGCAACCACCAATACCTTTTAATGCACCGTCAAAGCGTTTACATCCGCTATTAAGAGCGGCTTCCAGTTTTTGAATTCTGTTGGCGGCAGTGGAATGAAGATGAACACCTACTTCCACCCCTTTTAATTCTTTTATCAAATGTGTAGTGATCTCCTGTACTTGTTCAGGTGTTGCAAGCCCAACCGTATCTGCCAGTGAAATGATTTTAATATCCATAGCCGCCAGTTCATTGGCCCAACGAAATACAATTTCTTTTGTCCAATCATCCCCATAAGGGTTACCAAACCCCATAGATAAATAAACAACCAATTGCTTTTGATTTTTTAAACAAAGCTCCTGGATGGCTTCAACCCTTTTTAAAGATTCAGCAATGGAACTGTTGGTGTTGCGTTGCTGAAAAGTTTCAGAAACAGAGAAAGGAAATCCGAGGTAACTGATTTCATCATACAACACTGCATCATCTGCTCCACGTTCGTTGGCAATAATGGCAAGTAGCTTGGATTTTGAATTTGTTAGTTGGAGTTTGGCAATCACATCTTTTGTATCAGCCATTTGAGGAATGGCCTTCGGCGAAACAAAACTTCCAAAATCAATGGTATCAAAACCAACTTTTAATAAGGAGTTGATGTACTCAATCTTTTGCTCAGTTGGGATAAATGTTTTCCAGCCCTGCATGGCATCACGGGGGCATTCAATCAATTTTATGTTTTGACCAGTGCTCATACGTTTATTCTTTGCTTCATCGCCTCATATAAAATCATACCTGTAGCAACAGATACATTCAAACTTTCAAAGTCCCCCTTCATTGGGATTTTGATTTTATCATCACATATCTTCATCAAGGCTGGATAAATACCGTTCTCCTCGCCTCCCATTACAATGCAGCAAGGTTCAGTAAAATCAACTTTATCAATAGTTTTGGAAGCAGTCATCTCACTGGCATAAACTTTTATACCATTCAAATGCAAATCATCAACCGCTTTCATTAAACTGTTGACACGGCACACAGCTATCTTTTCCAAAGCGCCTGCACTGGTGAGGATGGCATCTTCATTCAACGACCCCACTCCTTTTTCAGGAATGATAATAGCATGTACACCACAGCAATAAGCAGTACGTGCAATACCACCGATGTTGCGGATGTCAGTAATTCCATCCAACATCAGCAATAAAGGTGCTTCGCCTTTTTCTGTTATGAATGAAATAACATTCTGCAAATCCTGGTATTGTACTTTGGAGATAAGGGCAATCACTCCTTCATGATTGGGCACATTAAAGGAGTTGAGCTTTTCAACTGGCACTTTGCTTACAGGCACATTGTTTTTAAGCGATAGTGTTTTTATTTCTTCGGCCACATCACCATGGAGGGTTGATTGCATGTAAATCCGTTCCAGCTCTTTTCCCTGCTGCAATGCTGTAAGTACATTGATTTTACCAATGATGAGTGAAGATTTTTTAGGACGTGCTTGCTTTTGCCTGAATTGTTTCATTGCTGCAAAGAAACATAAAAAAGAAACCCGCTCACAATGTGGGCGGGCTACTGTTTTCTCATCTCAGGTTTTATTTCAAACCAAATGCTTTTTTGATCTTATTTACGTAATCCAGTTTTTCCCAGGTAAACAATTCCACTTTTACTTTCTTTTGTTTACCATCAGGGCTTGTAAATGTTTTTTCAACAAACTCTGGCACACGACCCATGTGACCATAGGCTGCTGTTTCACTATAAATAGGATTGCGCAATTTCAAACGCTGCTCAATAAAGTAAGGACGCATATCAAATACACCTTCAATAATCTTTGCAATTTCACCATCCTTCATATCTACTTTGGAAGTACCATACGTATTTACGTTGATAGAAGTTGGCTTAGCTACACCAATAGCGTAAGATACCTGTACCAAAACCTCATCACACAAACCGGCAGCTACCATGTTTTTGGCGATATGGCGTGTAGCATATGCTGCAGAACGATCTACTTTAGAAGGATCTTTACCGCTGAACGCACCACCACCATGTGCACCTTTACCACCATAAGTATCTACAATGATTTTACGGCCTGTTAAGCCAGTATCACCATGAGGGCCACCAATTACAAACTTACCGGTGGGATTGATATGATACTTGATATTATCATTAAAGAGTTTTGCGTAACGCTTGTATTTTGATTTAATGCGTGGAATCAAAATATTAATCACATCAGCCTTGATCTTAGCCAGCATTTTTGTTTCACTGTCAAAATCATCATGTTGTGTTGAAATAACAATGGCATCAATGCGTATGGGTTGATTGTTATCGTCGTACTCTAAAGTAACCTGGCTTTTTGCATCAGGACGGAGATAAGGCATTTTTGAATTCTTCTCACGGCGGATAGCAGCGAGTTCAATCAACAGATTGTGTGCAAGATCCAAAGCCAATGGCATATAATGCTCCGTTTCATTGGTAGCATAACCAAACATCATACCCTGGTCACCGGCACCTTGTTCTTCTTTTGTTTTACGGTCAACACCCTGGTTAATATCAGCACTTTGCTCATGAATAGCGCTGAGCACACCGCAACTGTTGGCTTCAAACATATATTCACTCTTGGTATAACCGATTTTCTTAATTACACCACGTGCAATTTCCTGAACATCCAGATAGGCTTTTGATTTTACTTCACCTGCCAAAACTACCTGTCCGGTAGTAACCAATGTTTCGCAGGCTACTTTACTTTGAGGATCAAATGCTAAAAAGTTATCAATTAATGCATCGCTGATCTGGTCGGCTACTTTATCAGGATGTCCTTCAGAAACACTTTCAGATGTAAATAAGTAAGGCATAAAAATGAATTAGATTTTTTTAACAGGCGCAAAGATAAGGGTGCGAACAATTCAACCCTTATTGTTTGGAGTAATAAATACGCACAAACATAGGATAAGTGGGGTGTGAACCACCTCCTACCTGAACTCGGCCGAATACAACAGGATTAATATTAATGCTGCTGGTAATATTAAAGTTTGGAAAATCAGGGGGCGCTTTAAACTCAGCAAAATAAGGAGCATCCAGTTTAAAGTTCCGCAGCGTTGCTTTACCATTTATAATATTCTGCACATACCGTGTAATATTCATCCGGTATTCAGCTACAGTATTATTTGTGAGATTGTTAAAAAAAGAAGGGGTCCCACCGGTTACAGTTTCATTGATGTTGTAAATAAATGTATTTCGGGTCTGATTATAAGAAGATGGAATAAAATAAGCAGCGCTATCATAAGGAATTGTTAGATGATTGCCGCTATTATCCAAAGTATAAAGATGAAGTGCCGGTTGCACAAAAATGTTTTCGATTGAAAGAGGTCCCTGGAAAATTTGACGTACAACCAACTCAGCTCTGTGTACTATATAACGGTTGCCTGCAAGATTACTGAGACCGGGAGCTTTCACTAAAACGGATGTGCCGGGCGCTGTTTGTAAATAAGCAAGTGATGAAGGCGTATTACTTGTAAGAACAGGAAATGCTGCTCCATTTGTATAGTTCCTGTGGATTTTATTGGCACTTGCACTTCTGATGGTATCAGGTACAAATGAAAACGAAGTGAAAACTGTATCTAAAGTGCCGTCTGTTTTTCTATATCTGAAATACAGATTCAGCCTTGTACTTTGATTGTTAAGTGTAAAGTAATTCATTACATTACCCGATGTTGTTGAATCAGGTATGAGCGCCAATCCATTCAGGTATGCTTTGAAAGCTGAATCGGTTCTAAAAAAACCGGTTGAGGTATTTTCTTTAAGCAGAGCCATTCCTAATGCATCATCCAAACGAATGCGCAACACATTAAAAACACTGTCGTTTTTAAAAGCAAGCTTGTAACCTTTACGCAATTCACTAGCCTTTACCGATTTTGTTCCTAAAAAATCTGCAGGTGAAAAACTTACATTCTCACTTACTCTATATCGCCTGTTGGGTTTAAAATTAGGATCAGTAACTCTGTAAACATTTACTTTGGATACAGCATTTGTATCGCCATAGGAACCGTTGTATGCAACTGATAAAACCAGTGAATCAAGAAACAAACTATCCTTACCAACAGGATAGCTGAAAGGATAAAGTGCAGGCAGATATTGAAGAAAGATTGAACTTGTAGTTGTGCCAAACATTGGATCATTCAAATAACCCAGTACATGCTGTGATCCTTTATCAATAATTGTTGTATCGGAATTGATTGAAGAAGTTGTTGTTACCGGTACAGTAAGTGTGTCAGTAATTAATCTGTCGGAGCCAGGAATAAAATCGCCGCCAAGTGTTGTAGAATCAAGTTTTGTGCAACTGTGAAAACTGAAAGCAAAAATTAGAATGAATAAAATGGAAGCAGCGTTGCTCTTCATTTCCTTGCTGAAACAATTCATCATGCGATAGCAATATTATTTTGACGAAAGGTCGTTATATAGTTGTAAATAGTCTGTTAAATCACCATCAGGCTTAAAAGGCAATACTTTTTTTCCACGCACTTTTCCAAATTCTTCTATCAATTTTTTATCAACCTTTTCTGCGCCAAAAGTAATGGCATCTGCATTGGCAGCACCTCCACGAAACAGTGCTGTGTTATTTGCATCTTTATAGGGTTCCAGATCTTTATCCTTAATATTCACATGTATGTTGGCCACCTTTAAAAACTTAGCACCCAGTTTTTCTTTGTAAGTATTTTGACCAATTGTAAACACTACTTTGCTGTTACCAAATACAGGTTCTTTTTTATAAGCCGTACGCAGGTACATGGGTATCAAACCCGTCATCCAGCCGCTGCAATGAATAATGTCAGGAGGCCAGCCAAATTTCTTTACAGTTTCCAATGCACCCTTACAAAAGAAAATGGTACGGAGGTCATTATCTTCAAACCACTTTTCATTTTCATCATGATAAATGAATTTGCGTTTGAAAAAATCCTCATTCTCCAAAAAGTAAACCTGCAGCCTTGCATTGGGCAGCGATGCTACTTTTATCTGGAGCGGGTAATCATCATTATCAATTGAAACGTTGATACCGCTGAGGCGAACCACCTCATGCAGCCTGTGCCTGCGCTCATTAATCACACCAAAACGGGGCATAATGCAACGCACTTCCAAACCCGTATCGTTGGATTTGATGGCTAACTGGTTGATGATTGAGGAAAACTCTGTTTCTTCCAGGTAGGGCGACATTTCGCTGGCTATGAATAAAATTCTTTTCTTTGCTGCTACCATTACTTTGTGTTAAGGAATCATTACCCTGTTAAAGAGGTGTGCAAAGGTAATGGAATTTACCCAAAAGCCTTACGGCAAAACCGTCCAATTACCCACAAAACAGGGATTTATGCTCATTTTTCATAAAGCTGATGACCTTGCAGCTTATCTTCTTTTGCAAAAATCACAGGACAAAAGCATCGGCTTTGCCCCTACCATGGGTGCTTTACACGCAGGTCATATTTCACTTATTAAAGCTGCAAAACAAACCTGCGCAATAAGCGTCTGCAGCATTTTTGTAAACCCCACCCAGTTCAATAACAAGTCGGATTTTGATAAATACCCCATTACCATTGCTGCGGATATACGGCTGTTGGAAACAGCAGGTTGTGACATTTTATTTTTCCCATCGGTTGACGAAATTTATCCATTGGGTTTCAGCCAAGCCCACAAATATGACCTTGGTTTTCTTGAAACCGTCTTGGAAGGTCCCACTCGGCCCGGCCATTTCCAGGGAGTTTGTATGGTAATGGAAAGGCTGCTTTCCATCGTACAGCCACATCATTTGTTTATGGGCTTAAAAGACTACCAGCAGTGCATGGTGGTAAAACGGTTAATGGAAATAAAAGGATGGGATAAGGTACTTCAATTTCACGGATGCCCTACCCTGCGTGAACCTGACGGTCTTGCCATGAGCAGCCGCAACATGCGATTAAATGCAGAACAAAGAGCAATTGCTCCTGTTTTTTATGAAGCATTAAGTTTTATAAAAAATAATATGCAGCCCGGTTCATTACAGCAACTCAAACAAAATGCAGAACGCATGCTTATGCAAAAAGGAATGAAAATTGATTATGTTGAAATAGCTGATGCTCATAGTCTTGAGCTTATGAACAACTGGAACGGACATCAACCACTAACAGCTTTAATTGCTGCTTTTCTTGGTGATGTTCGTTTGATTGATAATATGATTCTCACAACTTAACAAAGCATTGAATTGAATGCGCTTAAATTTGCCAAATGGAAATAGAAGTTTTAAAATCTAAAATACACAGGGCTACGATTACAGAGGCCAACTTACATTATGTAGGAAGTTTAACGCTTGATGAAGACCTGATGGATGCTGCAAATATTATTGAACATGAAAAAGTACAGGTGGTAAATGTAAATAATGGAAACCGGCTTGAAACCTATGTAATAAAAGGAAAACGTGGAAGCAGTGTTTGTTGTTTAAACGGTCCTGCTGCAAGACAGGGTGCTGTAGGCGATGTGGTGATTATAATTTCTTATGCCACCATGCATTTTGAAGAAGCAAAGCAATTCAAACCCTGGCTCGTATTTCCTAAAGAATGCAATAAACTATAAGAATCACTTACTTTACATTATGCTCCGAAAACGGATTCTTTCAGTTTTACAGGTTTTATTATTCCTTGGCTTGGGATTGCTGCTTGTATGGTGGATGGCTAGGAAAATTACACCACAGCAATGGGTGCAGATAGATGATTCATTGGCACATGCAAAATACTGGTTACTCATTCCCGTTTTTTTTGTTCTCATTTTCAGCCATTACCTGCGTGCACTAAGATGGCGCATATTAATGGAACCATTGGGCTATCATCCCTCAAAATTTAATGTTTTTAATGCGGTGCTTATCGGTTACCTGGCAAATCTTGCTGTACCACGGCTGGGCGAAGTTTTAAAATGCACCATCCTTGCCCGTTATGAAAAAGTGGCGCCTGACAAATTAATTGGAACAATCGTGGCAGAACGTGCAGTTGATGTGGTGTGTCTTGCCCTAACCATTGCTATTACGATTTTATTACAGGTGGATACCGTGGGCGAATATGCAATTACTGCATTAAAAAAAATAGCAGACAGTGGAAACGGAATATCTGTTACACGTGTTGTTTTATTGGTTGCAGGCATTACAGTATTGATCATTTTGTTGTACTGGATGTTTAAAAAATTCAGACACATCACATTTATTCAAAAGATTGAAGCATTGGTAAAAGGTGTGTGGAGTGGCCTCATCAGCATCCGACACATTAAAAACCGGGGCATTTTTATTTTATATTCCATCGGTATATGGACGTTGTACTGGCTGGGTTGCCGTATTGGTTTTTATGCCCTGCAGGAAGTAAGCCATCTTGGAGCAAAAGAAGCATTTTCTGTTTTATCTTTCGGAAGCATTGGCATGCTGGCACCTACACAGGGAGGCATTGGTGCTTATCATTACATCGTTCAGCAAATATTGGCATTGTATGATATTAATGAAGCCATTGCATTTGTATTTGGTTGGATTTTATGGATTGCACAAACCATGGTGTTATTGGTGGGTGGCTTGTTCAGCATCATCATCCTTCCCATTTATAACAGAAAAAGAGCTGATGCTTTTACAAATCAAAAAACATGAAGGCAGTAAAATTTATCGAACAAAAAATAATGAATGAAGCTGAGTTGCAGGCGCAACTTCTGCGCTGGCAGCTGCAATCTAAAACCATTGCATTTACCAATGGTTGTTTTGATATACTGCATGCGGGTCATATTCATTCGCTCACACAGGCTGCTGCATTTGCTGATGTATTGATTGTTGGTTTGAACTCCGATAGCGGCACTAAAGGATTAAAAGGCGAGGGCCGTCCCATTAATAAAGAACAGGATCGTGCATTAATGCTGGCTTCCATGGTCATGGTGGATGCGGTTGTTTTGTTTGATGAACCCACACCGCTTGAACTCATTAAAAAAATAATGCCCGATGTTTTAGTAAAAGGTGGTGATTATACCATTGACACAATTGTTGGCGCCAAAGAAGTAATAGCGAATGGTGGCAAGGTTGAAATTATTCCATTGATTCCCGGTTTATCAACCACAGGGTTGGCAGAGAAAATCGTGAAGTTATAATTGATAGCAGTTCTTCAAAACTTAATATTGCCGTAACACCCTGCTTTCCTATTTTAGAATTCAGATTTTATTTATGACGAAGCTTATCACTAAACGAAAAACAATAGCAAGAGATATCAGCTGGCTTTCCTTTAACGCACGTGTGCTGCAGGAAGCAAATGACCCCACAGTTTCCCTGAGAGACCGTGTGCGTTTTCTCGGCATTTTCTCCAATAACCTGGATGAATTTTTTCGTGTGCGTGTGGCCACACTCAAACGCATGAGTGAGCTGGGTGCTAAAGTCAAACACAGAATTCATCTTGAAAAAAATCCGGAACAGATTCTGGAACAAATACAGGAAACAGTATTGCAGCAGCAAAATGAATTCAACCGCATTTGGAAACAGATGCAGCAGGAACTCAAAAAAGAAAAGGTATTTCTTGTTACAGAAAAACAACTCTCCCGTGAGCAAAAAAAATATGTAGAGGAGTTTTATGAAGATCAGGTAAGTCAGGAAGTGGTACCATTGATGATTGAAAGCAATCCGCAAACACCTTACTTGCGGGAACGATCTTTATACTTAGCTGTAGCAATGAGCAACAGCAAAAATGCTTACAAAAAAAAATATGCACTCATTGAAATACCGGCACGTAACAAACGCCGCTTTGTAAAACTCCCCTCTCCTGCCGGCACGCATTATATTATTCTCATGGAAGATGTGATCCGTCATTGTCTGCCCAAAGTATTTGCTTTCATGGGCTTTGATGAATACACCGCACATATTATTAAAGTAACAAAGGATGCCGAAATTGATATGGACAGTGATGTAAGCACAGGCATCGTTCAGAAAATTCAAAAGGGTTTAAAGAACCGCCGCAAAGGAAAACCCACACGTTTTATTTATGATAAAGAAATTGATGCAGGGTTATTGGAATACCTCATCAGACGTTTGAATTTATCAAGAAGAGATACCATCATCCCCGGCGGGCGTATTCACAACTTCCGCCACTTTATGGATTTTCCGGGCGATGTGTTTACTGTAAAGCAGGAACGTAAAAAATCATTTCAGCATCCACTGCTTAAAAAATCATTGCGTGTTACAGATGAAATTCTGAAACAGGATATACTGTTACACTTTCCATATCATTCATTTGATTCCATTATTGAAATGCTGCGGGAGGCTGCTATGGATCAGGATGTGCGTGAAATAAAAATCAGTGCCTATCGCATGGCCGAAAATTCAAAAGTGATCAATGCTCTTGTAAATGCGGCACGTAATGGCAAAAAAGTAACCGTGATGCTTGAGCTGCGGGCAAGGTTTGATGAAGAAGCAAATCTTGAATGGAAAGAAAAACTGGAAGAAGAAGGTGTGCGTGTATTGATTGGTGTAAACAATATGAAAGTACACGCCAAAATCTGTGTCATTAAAAAACGGGTAAAAAATAAAACCATTCAATATGGATTTATAAGTACAGGAAACTTAAATGAAGTAACTGCAAAAGTTTATGGAGATCATTGTTTGCTCACAGCCAACAGAAATATTATGGCGGATGTAAATCGCATCTTCAGTTACCTGGAACATCCCATCATCAGCCGCATGAAATTTTTAAGACAATGCAAAACACTGGTGGTATGCCCCACCGGTATGCGTTCGCATTTTCAAAAATTGATAACGGAAGAAATTAAAGAAGCTATGAAAGGTCGCCCTGCTTCTATTACATTAAAGATGAACAGCCTCAGCGATCAGCAAATGATTGATGCATTGGCAGGTGCAGCTAAAGCGGGGGTAAATGTGCAATTGATTGTTCGTGGCATTTACTGTTTGTTCAGTGAAAGTAAAAAGTATAAAGAACAGGTAAAAGCAGTGAGTATAGTAGATCAGTACCTCGAGCACAGCCGGGTGTTGATATTTCACAACAAGGGTAAAGAGAAAGTTTATTTATCTTCGGCTGACTGGATGGTGCGGAACCTTGACCATCGTATTGAAGCAGCAGTTGAAATTACAAATGAAGCCATTAAAAATGAGTTGAAAGATTACTTAAACATACAGCTTCGTGACAATGTAAAAGCAAGGATACTGGATAATGAACTGCAAAATCATTACGCACGCAAAAAAGGAAAATCCGTTCGCAGCCAGGTAGAAATTTACAATTACCTGTATCATAAAACCCTGAAACAAATTGAAACTGGCAGCAATTGACATTGGAAGTAACGCAGCACGTTTACTCATATCAGAAGTTACAGAAGAATCCAAAGGCCAAATCACCTTTAACAAACTCAACCTCATACGTGTACCCCTGCGTTTGGGTTTTGATGTGTTCGATACCGGTGAAATCTCAAAACATAAAATCAACAAAGTTGTTGAAACCATAAAAGCTTATAAACATCTCCTCAGCATTTATGATGTTAAACACCTGAAAGCTTGTGCCACTTCTGCCATGCGTGATGCAAGAAATTCAGGCGATATTATCCGCAAAGTAAAATTGGAAACAGGAGTTGATATCACCATCATCAGTGGCGATGAAGAAGCTTCTTATATTTATGAAAATCACATTGCTGAAAATTTAGATAAAGAACATTCCTATCTCTACATTGATGTAGGTGGTGGTAGCACGGAGCTCACCTTTTTTGCTGAAGGTAAACTGAAGTTTAAAGAATCATTCAACATCGGAACCATTCGTTTACTCAAAGGCCTGGTTACAGAAAAACATTGGGAGGAAATGAAAGATTTTATCAAGCTTGGAACAAAAGACCACAAGGATATTATTGCAATTGGATCAGGCGGAAACATCAATAAAGTATTTTCCTTATCCAAACGCAAAGAAGGCAAACCACTTTATTTAGAAACACTCCGTGACTATTTAAGAGAGATGAGCAGTTTTACTGTTGATGAACGAATGAAGCAGTATAAACTCCGTGAAGACCGTGCTGATGTAATTGTTCCTGCGCTTCAAATTTATGTAAACGTAATGCGTTGGGCAGGTATTGATGAGATTTATGTTCCTAAAATTGGTTTGGCTGATGGTTTGATACACATGCTCTATGATGAAGTAAAAGGAATGGTGAAAGTGTGATGCAGTTATTGTTGGTTGTACATAATACCCGTCAGCCAAACAATCTTCCATTGATATACCAATAAATAATAAACGAATCTTCCATGTCCATCCATAAAGAAGTAAAAAAAGTTACTACCAACACACTGCAAAAAATGAAAGCCGCAGGTGAACCCATTTCCATGATCACCGCTTATGATTTTTCATTTGCAAAAATATTTGATGCAGCAGGTATTGATGTAATTCTTGTGGGCGATAGTGCAAGCAATGTTATGGCGGGTCATGAAACCACACTGCCCATTACACTGGAGCAAATGATTTATCATGCACAAAGTGTGGTGCGTGGTATCAACCGTTGTTTGGTGGTGGTCGATTTGCCATTTGGTACGTATCAATCCAACAGTGATATCGCATTGGCATCTGCCATACGCATCATGAAAGAAACAGGTGCGCATTCCATTAAACTGGAAGGTGGAGAAGAAGTATTGGATTCAATTAAAAAAATTGTAGCGGCAGGTATTCCCGTTATGGGACATCTGGGTTTAACTCCGCAGAGCATTTATAAATTCGGAACGTATACAGTGCGTGCCAAAGAAGAAGAGGAAGCGGCAAAACTAAAACAGGATGCCTTGCTGTTGCAGCAGGCAGGATGTTTTGCATTGGTGCTGGAAAAAATTCCGGCATCATTGGCAAAAGAAGTTTCAGAAAGTTTACACATCCCCACCATAGGTATTGGAGCTGGAATGCATTGTAATGGTCAGGTGTTGGTAATGCATGATATGCTGGGCATTAATACAGAATTCAAACCCCGTTTCTTGCGTCAGTATTTAAACATGCATGAGCAGGTAACAACGGCCGTTCAGCAATACATCAACGATGTGAAGCAAAAAGATTTCCCGAACGCTGAGGAGCAGTATTAAAGAAAGTATTGGTATTTAATACACTCCATAATTGTGGCTGATAATATTGCGCTCTTAACTTTTGCAGCAATGTAACCACATCAACAACTGATGAAATATTTTCAACTTCTTCCACATCAGCAAAAAACACATTTTTCAAATAGGTCTTTTCACGCTTAAACAAATAATTGGTGCGGAGTTTTGTGCGTGCATCATTACCGGCATCACCGGTTTCAACCAAAACAATCATAATACAGGTTTGCTTGTTTTGATTGGTGAGTTGAAACACACGGCATTCAAATAGTGCATTGCTGTTGTTTAATGAAGTGTCAGTGTTTGCTGTTGGAGGAACATACCGTACCTCTTTATTTTTCTGCGACTGAACATGTTGCAACAGAAACAGCATGATTAAACAAAGTAAAACTCATTTCATACGCTGTAGTTTTCAGGATTTGGAAATAGAGACTCATATAACAGACACTAAAATTACAGTCACCGCTGCCCTTTGTCAATTGTTTTACTACTTGCTTAATACGAATACGTTTCAGCAATAATACGGTCATCTCTTTTGCGTAATTAATCAAAGTATTTTATGAACCGTATCTTTGCTGCAAATAACCCGCATAAAATAGCTATAAAAATTTTCAATTTATACCAATCAGGGATGAAATTTTTATGGCGTATACTATGTGGCAACTATATAAAAAATCACACATGAAAAAATATTATCTGCTTCTAGTAAGCAGTTTAATGGTTTTATTTATACAGGCACAGGAAGATAGTATACGTGATGAAAAGGAACTCGATCCTGTAACAGTTACAGCTACCCTCACTCCCATCAGCGCTTCAAAAACAGGAAGAAATATCATCATCATGAAAGGTGAACAGTTACAAAAATTACCTGTTCAATCAATTGATGAATTAATTCGTTATATACCAGGTGTGGAAGTACAAAGCCGTGGACCGATGGGCGCACAAAGCAATATCACCATTCGTGGTGGAACTTTTCAGCAGGTGTTAATCATTTTGGATGGTATTCGTTTAAACGATCCGCTCACCGGCCATTTTAATTCGTATATCCCCATCTCCCCTGCTGAAATAGATCGTATTGAAATTTTAAAAGGTGCTTCCTCTGCAGTGTATGGAACGGAAGCAGTGGGCGGTGTGGTACATATCATCACCAAAACATTTGCAGCAAAAAATGTAAAGAACGGATATAAAGCCAATGCACAATTTACAGGCGGACAGTTTGGATTAATCAATTTACAGGCGGGAGGTACATTTCATTCCAATAAAACAACAGGCTCAGTTGGTATCATCAGCAACAATGCAACAGGCCAACAGTTACGTGGCACAAAAGGTTTTTTTAATCTCACAACAATTTCTGCATCCTTGAAACAGGAGATCGGAAAAAATTTCAGCATCGCTTATCGTTTTGGATTTGATGACAGAGATTTTAATGCACAAAATTTTTATACTGCCCGTTTAAGTGATACAGCAACAGAGTTGGTAAAGAGTACCTGGAATCATTTAAAAACAGAGTACAGAAAAAATAAACACAGCTTCAGTCTGGATTTGGGAACAAAAACAACAAAGGATCAATACCAGTTTAATAAAAATGTAAATCCCAACATCAACAACAGCAAAATGCATCAGGCATTGCTCATTTATAATTATGAGCTGACTAAAAATACAAAGCTCACGTTTGGTTCACAATACATCAACCGCTCCATCACATCCAATGATCGTGGCA
>JBKCJY010000366.1:0-4743 GCA_046301455.1 Chitinophagaceae bacterium
GCAGGTATACCGGCATGGTTTGTAAATGGAGTGATGATGCAATTCTCCAATTATATCTCAGCAAGTATGGGCATGTCTCCTTTGCCGGATAAAGGAGTGGTGATCGTTTACTTTTTTATTGCTTTGTCGTTGGGCGATGTGTTAGCAGGGTTTGTGAGCCAATGGTTGAAAAGCCGCAAGAAATCCATTTATATTTTCCTGAGTGTGCATTTGTTATCACTGGTATTGTTTTTTACGATTGCACAAAAATCTGTAACACTCTATTATATTGCTTTTGCCGGGTTTGGGTTGAGTGTTGGATTTGTGATCCAGTTATTTACATTGGCTGCTGAGAATTTCGGCACCAACATCAGAACATTAGTTACCGGCAGTGGTTTGAATTTGGTAAGAGGATGGGTTATTCCTTTTGGTGCTTTATTTACATGGATGACTTCTTCATTACATTTCGTAGAATGGAAGGCCGCTGCCATCATTGCTTTTGCAGTTTGTATTTTAGCGATGTGGTCCGTTAGTCAGCTTGACGAAACCTTTCACAACGATCTGGATTTTGAAAGTATCTAATATCGTTTGCTTAAGCTTCACATGTGTTACATTTGAACTGATAAATCTCTTTTACTTTAAATAAGAACGATGAAGCATTTATTTACAGTTTGTTTTTTACTGATTTCTATTTGTTCAACTGCACAGAAAAAAGGGATCAACGATGAATCAGCAACTGAGCAATTTGTGTTACGCCTGCATGAAAAGAAGTTTCAATGGATGACAAAGAAACAACTGGACTCACTCAATAACATATTAGATCCAAGAGTAGTGTATGTGCATAGTAACGGCTGGCAGCAAAATAAAAAAGAAATCATCGACGATTTAAAGAGTGGTAAACTCATTATGAACAATGTAGTTGTTACTGAGGCAAGGGCAAGAGTGTATAAAGGAGCGGTCATTATAAACGGCAAAGGAAAATTTGATGTAATGGTTGATGGAAAGGCTGTAGTGCTTGATCTGCTTTATACGGAAGTCTATGTTCGCAAAAATGCAGGTTGGTTGTTAGTTACACGTCATGCCAACAAGATTAATTAAACAAATACAACAAGTATGAATCTTGAAATAAAGGATCACCTTTTTATTGTGGGCGGAGCCACATCAGGTTTCGGAAAAGCCATTGCGCAGGCTCTTTTAAACGAAGGAGCTCATGTAATTGTAGTTGCAAGAGGAGAGGATAAATTAAGATCGCTTTATAGTGGTCATGAGCAAGCCGAATTACTTTCCGGTGACATTACAGATTATGGAACTATTGATCAGTTGGAATATATGATTGGTGAAAGGCAATTGCATGGTATGGTGGTGAATGCAGGAGGCCCACCTGCAAAAATGGTTTTAGAAACAACAATGCAGGATTGGGACGATGCCTATCAAAAGATACTTCGCTGGAAAGTTGCAATTACCCAAACATTTGTGCCTAAGATGATGAAAGCCGGTTATGGACGAATCGTGTATATCGAAAGTTCCAGTGTAAAACAGCCTATTGAAAATCTGGTGTTGAGTAATTCTTTGAGGCTGGCAGTTGTTGGGATGGTAAAAACATTAAGCAGGGAAATTGCAAGAAGCGGTGTTACGCTTAATGTAATGGGCCCCGGCAGTCATAATACACCGGCTATTGACCGATTGTATATAAAGAAAGCAGAGCAAACTGGCTTACCAATTGATGAAGTAAAGAAAAATGCAGTGAATGCAATTCCGGTTGGAGCTTTAGGCGAAGCTGATGATTTTGCAAGTTTAGCGTTATGGTTGTTAAGTCCGCACAGCCGTTATGTTACCGGTCAAACATGGTCGCTTGATGGAGGAATGGTACAATCAACACTATGATCCAATGAAAAAGTAGAGCTAAGCTCTCCTTTCTTTTTAGCAGCAACCCCAATGGGTGATACCGCCACAACATTCACTTCCTGTGCCGCAGCAACCAGGATCATTTTGATTTGTGTTCATGATGTTAAGGTTTGATTAGTGATAGATAAAAAAGTTTAACAGCAGCCGCCTCCGGGCTTGCAGTCATTGCGTTCATCTTTTGTTGGTTTATCGGCATATACCGTAATACTTACAATTTTTGTTGTAACTGTTTTGTAGGCTTCAATTTCATCAGCAGAAAGATATTGTTGCAGAATATTATCCGGTATAACAATTTCTTTTTCTTTTTGAAGGGTGATGTTTGTAAATCCTGTTTCTTCAATAATCCCGAGGTACTCTTTTTTCTGAATGGCACCACTTACACAACCGGCATACAATTCAGCAACTTCTTTCCATCTTTCCGGAAGTGCTCCCTGTAAAACAATATCTGAAATGGAGAAATGTCCGCCCGGCTTCAATACACGATATACTTCACTGAATACTTTGTGTTTGTTAGGTACAAGATTGAGCACACAGTTGCTTACAATTACATCAGCTTTGTTACTGGTAACCGGCATACTTTCAATATCGCCCAAGCGAAACTCTACATTGTTGAGATTGAGTTTTTCAGCATTGTCCCTTGCTTTTTCAATCATGGCTTCTGTAAAATCAATACCAATCACTTTTCCTTTTTCACCCACAATGCGTCGTGCAATAAATGCATCGTTACCGGCTCCGCTGCCCAGATCAATCACTGTATCACCTGCTTTGATCTGTGCAAACTCTGTAGGCAGACCGCAGCCAAGCCCTAAATCTGCATCCGCATTATACCCTTCCAAGTTCGTATAATCATCAGCCATAATATTATATACATCACCGGTGCCGCAGCCGGTTGCTCCGCAGCAGGATAATGCATTCTGTTCTTTTGGTTGTGAAGCAATGGCGCTGTATTTTTCTTTTACCATTTCTTTTACCTGTACATCGTTGTTCATGAGATTTTTATTTAAGGATGATCAATCTTATCAGCAGCATTTTGCTTTCATTTTTGCAAAAATGTTGTCAAATTCATTTTTGAATTTGTCAAATGCTTTCCAGTTAATACAATAGCAACTGCGTGGGCCATCTGTTTCACCTGTAATTAATCCTGCACTTTTTAATTCTTTGAGATGTTGTGATACAGTGGATTGTGCCAGCGGCAATACATCTACTATTTCACCACAAATGCATTCATTCTTATTGGCCAGTACTTTTAAAATGGCAATACGGGCGGGGTGACTCATTGATTTGGCAAAAGCTGCCAGCTCCTGTTCTTTTTGTGTGAATTCTTCTTTTTTGTGAATGGCCATTATTTAATCGTTTTTATACGATGAATATGTTTTAAAAAAGAGACGGATGAGGCCGTCTTTAAATATATATCGCAAATATACGATAATAGTTTTTGAATTTCCAAACAAAAAGCCGGAAAAATTTTTCCGGCTCTGATCTATACTGACTGATGTTCTACTTTTCCCATAGTGAGAACTCTTGACCTATCTGAACCCATCACCATCCAATAAATTACCTATACCTCCAAGGATACTTCCTTCCTCTTTTCTGTTAGTTGTTCCGTAAGAAAGAATACGGCTGGCCAATCTTGATACCGGTAATGTTTGTATCCAAACTTTACCCGGCCCACGCAGAGTTGCGAAGAACAATCCTTCACCGCCAAAGATGGTGTTCTTAATACCGCCTACAAACTGAATATCAAAATCTACCTGATGTGTATAGGCAACTACACATCCTGTATCAATCTTAATTACTTCGCCGGGATGTAACTCACGTTCAAACACGTGGCCGCCTGCATGTACAAACGCTAATCCGTCACCTTCCAGTTTTTGCATGATAAATCCTTCACCTCCAAATAAACCCGTACCGAGTTTACGCTGCAACGCAATTCCCACGCTTACTCCTTTCGCTGCACATAAGAATGCATCTTTTTGACAAACCACAGGTCCGCCCAATCGTAACAAATCCAACGGGATAATTTTTCCGGGATAAGGTGATGCAAAGCTCACCCGCTTTTTTCCGCTGCCCACATTGGTATAAGCTGTCATAAATAAACTTTCACCGGTGAGCAAACGTTTACCTGCTGAAAATAATTTGCCCAATACGCCGCTGCCCTGGTTAGCACTGCCATCACCAAAGATGGTTTGCATTTGTACACCGTCATCCATCAGCATAAAACTTCCGGCTTCGGCAATAGCGGTTTCATTGGGGTCGAGTTCAATTTCTACATACTGCATTTCTTCCCCTACAATGCGGTAATCAATTTCGTGTGCTTGTGCCATGATGATAATTTTTTTGTGAAGGTAATGTGTGCTTTAAAAAGCAAGATCAAATTTGTGTTAAACGGAAAAGAAAATCCCGTCATTACTGACGGGACTTCTCAACCAAAAACCAACTGTATAAACTCTTTATGCTTTTGTAACAGTTTTCCGTTGCTGCCCCATCCATACTCTCTTACCCTGAATAGCTCTTCCGATGTACATGATGAGCACAAAGATGAAAAAGAACGGACCGAGGAAACCAAACAGTGCAATATATTTTGTTCCGTAAAAACGCTCCATTGGGCGGCGTAAACGTTCTGCAATAACGTACATACTTGGTACCATCATCAACGTTAAGAAAAAGGCGAAGATGAGACCATAAATCAAGGTCCAGCTAAGCGGTCCCCAGAATACTACACTATCACCACCAAAGAAAATCTTTGGATCTAAATGCTGAAACAGTGATTCAAAATCGATGTTAAACCCAACTGCCAGAGGTAACAAGCCAAGCATGGTTGCTACTGCTGTAAGCAATACAGGAATGATACGGATCTTA
>JBKCJY010000367.1:0-1277 GCA_046301455.1 Chitinophagaceae bacterium
ATTATATGGCTTGTTGATGATGAAATAACGGTGAAAAGATGAGTCAGAATTCAAATACTGCCTCCCCGTTTTAAAAGTCCGTTTGCTTTTTTCATTAATAGTGCAATAGTACTGCTCATTTGTTAATTTGATGAAAATAAATCCTTCTCATTTGAAAACAGTTTTTTACAAATAATGAAATCGTTTTTTGTTTAATTGATTCTTCCGACTTTTGTAAACAATCACGAATTATAGATTACTAAGTTTTTTTTCTTATTAAATAAAAGCCATATGAGTACTGTTACAAAACCTGCTTACGATCCCATCAAATACAAAACACCAACAGGCAATCAGCTTTCCTGTAAAGGCTGGATACAAGAAGCTGCATTGCGAATGCTGCTCAATAATCTTGACCCAGCCGTGGCAGAACGACCTGAGGATTTAATTGTTTATGGTGGACGTGGTAAAGCTGCCCGTAATTTTGAAGCATTAGACAATATCATTAAAGCATTGAAAGTGCTGGAAAATGATGAATCTCTTCTAATACAAAGTGGCAAACCTGTTGGTATTTTAAAAACACATAGAGATGCACCACGTGTACTCATAAGTAATTCGCAGCTTGTTCCCAATTGGGCTAACTGGAAACATTTTGAAGAACTTGAGAAAAAAGGGTTGATGATGTATGGACAAATGACTGCCGGTAGCTGGATTTATATTGGCTCTCAGGGGATAGTACAAGGTACTTATGAAACTTACGCAGCAATAGCAGACAAACATTTTGGAGGAACTTTAAAAGGAACCCTTAATGTTACAGCTGGCCTCGGTGGCATGGGTGGTGCACAGCCTCTTGCTATTACCATGAATGAAGGTGTAGCCTTAATTGCAGAAGTAGAAGAGTGGCGGATAGATAAGCGTTTGGAAACTAAATATCTCGATGAAAAACATACGAGTATTGACGACGCAATCAATGCTGCTATGCATTACCGAAAAGAAGGCGTTGCAAAAAGTATTGGCGTTTTGTGCAATGCTATTCATCTTTTAGACCGTCTCATACAACGGGATATCATTCCTGATACATTAACTGATCAAACAAGTGCACATGATCCCTTAATTGGTTATATACCTCATACGCTTACCAATCAACAGGCCAATGTTTTGCGTCAGGAAAATCCAACAGAATATTTAAACCGGAGTTATGAGAGTATGCATCTTCATGTACAACTTATGCTCAAACTTATGGACAATGGAGCCATTACGTTTGATTATGGCAATAACATCCGGGCGAGAGCAAAAGAGCT
>JBKCJY010000368.1:0-4626 GCA_046301455.1 Chitinophagaceae bacterium
CATTTAATCAACACGCATTTCTATTTCAACTTATGCGTTCACATAGTTAATTGAATATTTATTTCCTAATTTTAATTACACAATCATTTTCGCATGAACCTGCATAAACTACTTACTACTTTTATCTTTTTGCTTATCACTTACTCCGTCGCCCATGCTCAAATTTCCAAAACCGATCCTTCCCTCCTCAAACTCAAATGCCCTGATACTTTCCGGGCAGAATTTATCACGACTAAAGGAAATTTCACTGTTGAAATATACAGGCAATGGTCGCCATTAGGAGCAGACAGGTTTTATCAACTAATTAAAAGCGGATATTACAACAATACCATTCTTTTTCGTGTAGTAAAAGACTATCTCGTTCAATTTGGTGTGAGCGAAGACAAAAACAAAAACATCTTCTGGCAAAATAAAAATCTCAAAGATGAACCTGTTCTAGGAAGTAATACCGCAGGTACACTCAGTTATTCAAGAGGCAATCCCAATACACGCAAAACTTCTGTATTCATTAATTTAAGAGATAACACTACTTATGATACCATTACAATTGCCGGCGTAAAAGGCTTTGTGCCCTTTGCCAAAATCATCAGTGGTTTAGATGTTGCCAAAAGTTTTTTCAGCGATTATGGTAATGATACTATGAAAAGTGCTGATACCATTTACTTTAAAGGCAATGCATGGATGAACAAAAAATTTCCTGGGCTTGATATGATCAAGGAAGTGCGCATCATTCAATAGATTTTATAACATTCAACTCAAGCTTAAATGTTGCTTCTTTGGTCTGACGGTTTGCAACCGTTCCAATTAATAACGCTATGTAAACTCCGCCCCTTCCCCGCAAATACTTCATCAAGTTTTCCACAAAATTTCACTTTTGCACGGCATTTGCACTTCTTTTTGTCCCAATCAATATCAATATGAACTTTGAAGTAAAACGTAACCTGCAGTTTACTAAGCTTATTAAAGCAGAAGGTCGTCTTCGTGAATTTAATTTTACACGTCTCACAGGTTTAATGGATGGCATTTTTAGCCTGGATGTGGTGGATGATCGTGGCAACCGCATCATTTTGCAAATGAAACAAAACCCGGATGGCTGGCAAATCAGAGAAATAGAACTTCCAGAATGGATCACAGCTAATAAACCACAACTGCAGCAGTTTATTGAAGAAGAGCTTAATGAAGACTACAGAATTGAGCAAATGCGGCAAAAAGCGGCTCAATCTATTGAAAAAAAGCGCCAAATACAAAGAAGCTTTGTTGAGGAAATACTTCATGCGTCTCCACAAAGATTAAAATTGCTTTAAGTTTTCCACAAAATCCTATAAAACCCCTCAAATTGATTAGTATTGCTTCTGTAGCAGTGCATGAAATAGATTGTAAAAACACTGCACCTTAAAAAAACACATGAAAGCCGAAGTTGAAAAAAACCTGCAGTTTACCAAACATATAAAAGCAGAAGGACGTTTGCGTGAATTTAATTTTACACGACATACCGGAATCAGGGAAGGATTGTTTACTGTAGATGTAGTGGATGATCGTGGCAACCGTCTCATCTTTGAAATGAAACAAACTGCAAATAACTGGAACATAACAAACGCTAATCTACCGCAATGGGTTATCAATTGCACTGCTGTGTTACAGGAAGCTATTGAAACGGAACTGCGTAATAATAATTTTATTAAAGCAGTTACAACAAGTTCAAAGCATAAGTATTTCTCTCCAAACAATTACTTGAATTTCTGATTTTTTTGTTCTGCTGCACCCTCCTAAATTCGCAGCCCGTTAAATTATTTTAAGAATGATGAGTGAGTTTATTTCAAAGATTGCAGGCACACTTAGCTTACGTGCCTCACAGGTTGAAGCAGTGTTGAGTTTATTTGAAGAAGGAGCTACCATTCCTTTTATTGCACGCTACCGTAAAGACAAAACAGGAAATTTAGACGAAGTACAAATTCAGCAAATACAGGAACAGCATAAATTTTTAAAAGAATTTACGGAGCGTAAAACGTTTATTGAAAAAACAATAACCGAGCAGGGAAAGATGACGGATGTGTTGCAGCAAAAATTAGATGCAGCCACTACCATCAATGAATTGGAAGACATTTATCTCCCCTACAAACCTAAACGTAAAACAAAAGCACAAACAGCAAAAGAAAATGGACTTGAACCCCTTGCCATAAAATTACTGGAGCAAAAAGATTTTGATGTGCTTGCCGAA
Organism: Chitinophagaceae bacterium; assembly: GCA_046301455.1. Lineage (GTDB taxonomy): Bacteria > Bacteroidota > Bacteroidia > Chitinophagales > Chitinophagaceae > Lacibacter. Next base: position 2,219 of record JBKCJY010000368.1, read on the forward strand.
GCTGTAACCTTTATCAACGAAAAAGTAAAAACAGTTGATGAAGCATTACAAGGTGCAAGAGATATTATTGCTGAACAGGTAAATGAAAATGCCAACATCCGTGCAAGGCTCCGTAAGTTTTTTGAAGAGCGTGCATTGGTGAAAAGCAGCGTGATGAAAGATAAAGAGACAGAAGGTGTTAAGTTTAAAGATTATTTTGATTTTTCGGAGCCTGTTCATAAAATTCCATCGCATCGTATTCTTGCAATTCTCAGAGGATTTACAGAAGGCATTTTGAAAATGAGCATTGAGCCTGAAGAAGAATTGGCAATTGAATTAATTGAAGAAGATTTGGTAAAAGGTATGAACGATGCCACTTCACAGTTAAAAAAAGCCATTAAAGAGGCATATAAAAGATTATTACAACCAAGCCTTGAAACAGAGTTTCGCTCTCAACTTAAACAAATAGGTGATGAAGAAGCCATTACAGTGTTTGCAGAAAATCTGAGACAGTTGTTATTAAGCAGTCCACTTGGAAGTAAACGTATTCTTGCAATTGATCCCGGCTACCGTACAGGGTGTAAAATTGTTTGCCTTGATGAAAAAGGTGAACTGCAAAACACAGATATAATTTATATACATGAGCCCAGCAAAATATTTTCAAGTGAGCAAACCATCCGTCACTTGGTTAACGCATTTAAAACAGAAACCATTGCTATAGGTGATGGTACTGCAGGAAGAGAAACAGAACAGTTCATCAAAAAACTCAACTTGGGTCTTCCAATCTTTTTGGTAAATGAAGATGGTGCTTCTGTATACAGCGCAAGCGAAGTAGCACGTGAAGAATTCCCTGATAAAGATGTAACGGTTCGTGGTGCTGTAAGTATTGGCCGTAGATTAATGGATCCTTTGGCAGAGCTGGTGAAGATTGATCCAAAAAGCATTGGTGTTGGTCAATATCAGCATGATGTAAACCAAATTCGACTGAAGGAACGACTGGATCAAACAGTAGTAAGTTGTGTAAACCAGGTTGGTGTAAATTTGAACACTGCCAGTAAACATTTGCTTAGCTATGTTAGTGGTATTAACAGTGGTATTGCTGAAAACATTGTGAACTACAGAAACGAAATCGGCCGTTTCAAAAACCGCAAACAATTATTGAAAGTAACAAGACTGGGTGATAAAGCATTTGAACAATGTGCCGGTTTCTTACGCATTAATGATGGCGAAAATGCATTAGATAAAAGCGCTGTACATCCTGAAGCATATGCAGTTGTTGAGCAAATGGCATCAGACCTAAATATAAAAGTTGAAGAACTCATAGGTAATGAAACCATCATCAAACAAGTTACTCCAAAGAAATATGCAAGTGAACAAATTGGTGAACTCACCATCAATGATATTTTAAAAGAACTACTCAAACCCGGCCTTGATCCTCGCAGTGAAATTCAAAGTTTTGAATATGCAAACATTTTCAGCATTGAAGAGATAGCACCTGGTATGGTTGTACCGGGCATAGTAACCAATCTCACCCGCTTTGGTGCCTTTATTGATATTGGTGTGAAGCAGGATGGATTGGTACATGTATCAGAAATTTCACATGAGTACATCACTGATCCTGCTGAGAAATTAAAACTCAATGATAAAGTGCAGGTAAAAGTGGTGGAAGTGGATATAGCACGCAAACGTATTGCCCTTTCCATTAAGCAAACAATGGAAGCACCTGCAAGTGGAGCAAGAAACAACCGCCCGGGTACATTTAAAAAGAAAGAAGAAGATTTAAGCAATATGAATGTTAATGATGCTTTGGCAGCCTTGAAGAAAAAATTTGAGAAGTAATTTTTCGAAACGTAATGAAAGTGACTCGCACGACTAAAAAAATTAAAAACTCGTTTGTAAAAGTTTGAGCAACCGTTTGTCAACAGGCTATTAATTCATAATTGAGTTAATATGTCATCGATCTGCGTTGCAAAAGCACCTGTTATCTTAACAATTTTTTGTAGTTGCATTTAATCTTCAAAAAAACAAACTGGTAAAGTTTATTTGAGAATAAATTGTTGCGAAGTTTCGATATTTTTCTTTTTCATTTTACTCAGAAACATTTTTTAAGTAAGTAACCGAAGTAAATTTACTTTTATCCTAAATAAACAACGCCCCATTTCATTAAAACGGAGCGTTGTTTTGAAACCTCCATCTTATTGTGTAACTGAAAAAATCACTTCAATTTTTTCCCACGAAATGGAAACAGAACCATCCACTTTACCCTCAATCTTCAATTGTTCCTGAAAAGTACTTGCCATACCGGGGCGAACAGTTACTCTCAATACATCATCATCTTTTTTATAATTGTAAGAACCCCACTGCTCAGGTTTCTTATTAAAAATAATCACCCACTCATCTTTACCGGGAATAGTAAACAACCCATATTT
>JBKCJY010000369.1:0-1389 GCA_046301455.1 Chitinophagaceae bacterium
CGTTATTTGGAAATACCCAACGGAAGCATATATGATAAGCAAAAACTCATGGGCATCAGCCGCAAGCTTTTACAGTTGCCCTACATAACGGAGGAGCGCACATGGAATGTAAATCTACTGGGTACAGGTTCAATTTTAAATCTCTATCTCAAGGAAAAAAAGAACAGTCAAATTAATGGCATCATTGGTTTTTTGCCCAGCAATGATCAACTGGGTGGCAATAAATTACTCATAACCGGTGATTTTAATTTGAATCTTAAAAACGGTTTTGGGCTTGGTGAATCGCTCATGATTTTATTTCAACAGATACAGGTTGAGTCGCCAAGATTGCAATTGTCTTACCAGCAGCCATTTTTATTTGGGTCAGCATTTGGTGCAGATTTTTCATTTGATGGTTTTAAGAAAGACAGCTCCTTCCTCAACATTACATTACAGGCGGGCGTGCAATATTCTTTTGGAGGAAATAAAAGTGGTAAAATTTTCTTTCAGCAGTTTTTAACTAATATCAACTCAGTTGATACGCTTGCAATTCGCATCAACAAACGACTGCCCGATCAAATTGATCAAACCACTACCAATATTGGATTGGATTATGAGTGGTTTAATACTGATTACCGGTTTAATCCACGCAAGGGATATGATGTAAAATTGACAGGTTCGGCTGGTATCAGGCGCATCAGGGAAAATAACAGCATTACACAAATAAAAAACTCGGCAGATCCTAATTTTAATTACAAGTCATTGTATGATTCAATTCAAACAAGAACTTATGCATTTCGTTTGCGTGTAAATGCTGCCCGCTATTTTAAAGCGGGCAAACAAACTGTTTTAAAAACTGCAGTCAATTCAGGAATTGTACAAAGCCCCAATTTATTTCGTAATGAATTGTTTCAAATCGGTGGTTTTCGTTTGCTCAGGGGATTTGATGAAGAAAGCATTTTTGCCAGTGCTTATGCAGTTGCTACTATGGAGTATCGTTTGCTAATTGGCCTCAACAGTTATTTATATGCGTTTACTGATGGTGGATGGGTGCGAAACAAAAGCCAGGTGGCTAATACAACCAATAATTTTATTGGGGCAGGGCTTGGCATGGCCATTGAAACCAAGGCCGGTATTTTCAATATTACATTTGCCGCAGGCAAGCGTAATGATGTGCCGTTGAATTTACGGCAGAGCAAAATACATTTTGGGTATGTGAATTTCTTTTAGAAAAAAGAAAAATACTTTTACAATCAGTATTAAACTGCAACTCATTCATTCATCACTTACTTTTGCATTACTCATGTTGCGTTTATTTTTTCTGAGTTTATTTACAGTAATGTTTTTTGCAGCTGCTGCACAGGATTCTGCAGCATTGCAATTGCCCGTTGCTGATTCAACTGCTGATAG
>JBKCJY010000370.1:0-7932 GCA_046301455.1 Chitinophagaceae bacterium
AATAAGCTGGGGTTTTCAAAAACGCTTCTCCCGTGCCATCTGGTGTTAACCGTAAATTAACCTTAAAAAAAAAGCGACAGCATTACTTCCAACTAACGGGGCAGGCTCAACGACTTCTTCGAGAGGGAGTAGCAGTTTCAAGAATAAATGAATTGTTATTTGAATATGCGGCAAAGGAATGGGGATTCATTAAATAATTATAACCCTAACTCTTTGGTTTGCCTCTTCAAAAATGTGAACGATTAAAAACCAGTTTTTTTATGAGGTACTGTTGCGGTGAACAAAGGTTACCCAATGCTATGAGCAATAAAAAAGCAGCCTTTAACCAGACTGCTTTTATTTATTTTATTTGAAAAATTTCTTACCAACTTCCCCCTGCTCCACCACCACCAAAACTGCCGCCTCCAAATCCACCGAAGCCGCCGCTCCAACCACCACCTCCACCTCCGCTTCCGCCTGAAGGAAACCACCAAATAGGCGGTGTGTTATTCCATTTTCTGTAACCACGTCTGCTCATCATACCACCACCCCGTCTATTTATGTTGGAGAGAATAACCATAATGATGATAAAAATGATAATGGCCACCCAAATATTTCCTCCACTTTTACCACGCTTTCTGGAACCATAGCCGGCAGGCGGTTTGTATTCACCTGCTGCTGCACGCATTAAATCACTTGTTCCCTCATCCAGCCCACGATATATATCATTGGCTTTAAAATTGGGAACGATGTCGTTTTCAATAATCTGTTTAGCGGTAATATCGGGGATAGCGCCTTCCAATCCATAACCTGTAGCAATCCATACCTTGCGTTTATTGCGTTCTTTATCAACCAAAACCACAAGTACAATACCATTATTGAAATCTTTATTACCAACACCCCATGCCCTGCCAAGCTCCAAAGCAAAATCACTAATATCATAATCACCAATATCTGCAGTTGTAACAACCAGAATTTGATTGGAAGTACTGTCGTCATACGCCACCAGCTTTCTTTCCAGTGCTTCTTCCTGTGCCTGTGTGAGTAAATCCAGTCGCTCATCATCTATCACCAATCGTGCAGGATTGGGTTTCTTGGGAAAATAACGTTCTATGCCCTGAGCATTTATATGCGCATGAGCTAACAAAAACAAAATGGTTATGAGAAATAATTTCTTCATTCAATTAAATATCATCTGCCAAATACAATATCATCAGGCAGTTCATTACGATCTTCATTCTCGTATGGAAAATGAGTGACCAATGCTTCTCCAATTTCATTTACAATTTTTACAATCCCATCAGCATAATGATGCTTAGAAAATTCGTTCAGGATCTTCCTTACTTCTGTATTCCAGAATGCTGACCCCACTTTTTCGTGTATGCCTTTATCACCAAAGATGGCGAGTTGATGATCTTTTGTGGCAATGTAAAGCAGCACACCATTGCGGTCTTCTGTTTTCTCCATTTGCAAACCAAAAAAGATTTCAGCAGCACGGTCTACCGCATCTACATAACTGCATTTACTTTCTATAAATACACGTATTTCACCTGAAGTTCTTTTCTCTGATGCTCGAATGGCAGCAATAATGCGTTGCTGCTCTTCATCTGTAAAGAACGGTTTAGAAGGAAAGAGGCGGGAGAAAAGGTTCATGTACAAATTAGAATTTTACTTCGGGAGCTTTTTCACTTCCGGCTTCCGCTTTGAAATAACCCATTTCTTTAAAGCCCATAAGTCCAGAGTAAATATTATTGGGGAAACGTCTGATCAAAGTATTAAATCCTTGTGTAGCTGTATTAAAATCATTACGAGCTACTTTAATTCTGTTCTCAGTTCCTTCCAATTGTGTTTGCAAATTGCGGAACGCATCATTAGCACGCAGATTGGGATAATTTTCTGTTACCATTAATAAACGGCCTAATGCCTGTGATAACTGACCTTGTGCGGCCTGGTATTCAGCGATTTTTTCAGGAGTTAAATTAGTGGGATCAATTTTTATTTGAGTAGCGCTTGCTCTTGCTTTAATTACATTCTCCAATGTAGATTGCTCAAAGTTAGCTTCGCCTTTAACTGTGTTCACTAAGTTTGGAATTAAGTCTGAGCGGCGTTGATATTCACTTTCTACATTCGCCCATTTCCCTTTAATATTTTCTTCGGCTGTAACCGCACCTCTTTGAAAATTTACAGCGCCACAACCGCCAAATAAAAGAAGACCGCCAATAACGGCCAGCAAAATGATTGTACTTGTTTTCATTTTTGAAAGTATTTGAATATAAATGTAACTTTTTCTTTTTTGAGTTACGGGAGTACTTTAAACGAAAAGGGTGCCAGTTACAAAAAACTGACACCCTGACGCTCCTATCAAGAATATTACTCTTTCACCGCTGCAATACCGGGTAATACTTTTCCTTCAAAAAACTCAAGCATGGCACCACCGCCTGTTGAGATATAGCTCACTTTATCTGCAAATCCAAAATCGTTCACCGCTGCGACGCTATCACCACCGCCAACTAAAGAAAACGCACCACCGGTTGTTGCATCTGCCACCGCCTGTGCTATGGTTTTGGTACCGTGTTGAAACTTTTGCATTTCAAAAACACCCATCGGGCCATTCCACAAAATAGTTTTTGAATGTAACAGTACATTGGTAAACTGGTTGCATGCATTCTGCCCGATATCCAATCCCATCCATCCATCAGGAATGGCATTGCTGGGCGCTACAGATGTGTTGGCATCAGCAGCAAATGCATCTGCAATTACACTGTCGCTGGGCAAATGAATATTTACCCCTTTAGCAGCCGCTTTTTCTAAAATAGATTTTGCAGTTTCTAAACGGTCTTCTTCGCACAAAGATTTACCGATGTTGCCGCCCATGGCTTTCATAAATGTATAAGCCATACCACCACCGATAATGATATCGGTTGCACGTTCCAGTAAATTTTCAAGAATCAAAATTTTATCACTCACTTTTGCACCGCCAATAATCGCTGTAAATGGTTTATCAGCTTTCAGTAATACCTTCTCAGCCGCTTCCACTTCACCTTCCATCAGCAAACCAAACATCCTGTTTTCAGGTGCAAAGAATTTTGCCATGACTGCTGTACTTGCATGTGCACGATGAGCAGTACCGAACGCATCATTTACATATACATCACCCAGTTTCGATAATTTTTCAGCAAAGGCATCATCACCTTTTTCTTCTTCTTTATAAAAGCGAAGATTTTCTAAAAGCAATACTTCGCCTGCACGTAACATACCAGCAGTTAAATAAGCCTGCTCACCAATACAATCATTGGCAAACAGAACGGTACTGCCGCCGAGCAATTCTGAGAGATGTGTTATTAAATGTTTAAGAGATGATTTTTCTTCAGGGCCTTCTTTGGGTCTGCCCAAATGGCTCATAAGAATTACACTGCCACCATCATTCACTATTTTTTTAATGGTGGGGATGGCTGCACGCATACGGTTATCATCGCCAATGGCGAATGTGGTTTTATCCAATGGCACATTGAAGTCAACACGTATCAATGCTTTTTTACCTGCAAAGTTGTAATTCGAAAATTTGCTCATAATTAGTTTTTAAGTACCACGAAAATATGTTTTGAAAAAGTAACAAGTGTTAAGTTTTTTGAACGAGTGCTATCATTTGCCGCACACAATTCAAATTGCGACTATTATCATCGGCGCCTTCAATCTTCACTTTCATTAAAGCACCGCTCAATAATTTATATCCTTCAATCCCCTGTTCATCATTATAAAAGCAATTATACCAATCCACCAGTTCATCAGCGTAAGCCATACTCACTTTGTTGTTGAAAAACTTTACAGGTTGTGCATACCATGTGCCACCCGGGTTTTCCAGTTTATTTTCGATTGCATGCTCATAAAAGGCTTCCAGGAAATTTAAATACTGCAATACTCTTTTTTTGATTTGTTCTTTTGATTCTGTTGCGTCTGGTTTATTTCGCCACTCATGAAACGCAGGACTGTAAGGATCTTTTACTCCTTTATTTGCCACTGCCTGCACTTCTATAATTTCTGCAGGCTCGGCCTCAGAAGGGTTTTCATCAAAAATGCTGAACACTGTTTTACCCTCGGGAGTTTTAACATCTCTTACATAAAGCGTTTTTGACGAATTGTATTTACTGTCAGGTTTTAAGATAACGGCATTAAGCTGTTCATCGTGTTGCCATGTTCCTGTTTCAAACTGCAGATCGGCACAAAGAACATATTTGTTATTTGCATAATAACGCAGCACATATACATCCAGTTTGTTTTCTTTACTGCTCAATTTGCTATCTGCTACAGGGTACCATTCACAATCAAATGGATTTTCAGCATTTTGATTTTGGTTACTGTTTGAGCTGCAACCGAGCAACAAAAAAAGGATACCTGATAACAGGTATCCTTTTATAATATTAAAGCTGTTCATTTTTTACTTGATCATTTTAGCAAAATAATGAACGGTGCGAACCAATTGGCTCACATAACTCATTTCATTATCATACCAGCTCACAGTACGTACCAGTTGAGAATCACCTACGTTTTGCACTCTTGTTTGTGTTGCATCAAACAATGAACCGAAGCGGATGCCGATGATATCGCTGCTCACCAATTCATCTTCAGTATAACCAAAGCTTTCGTTAGCCGCTGCTTTCATTGCTGCATTTATTTCTTCAACTGTTGTTTTTTTGCTGAGTACTGCAGTTACCTCAGTTAAAGAACCTGTAAGTGTGGGTACACGTTGTGCACTTCCATCTAATTTTCCTTTAAGGCTTGGTAATACCAATCCAATTGCTTTGGCAGCACCTGTACTGTTGGGCACAATATTTTGAGCAGCTGCACGTGCACGGCGCAAATCACCTTTTGCATGAGGTGAATCCTGTGTATTCTGGTCATTGGTATATGCATGTACAGTTGTCATCAAGCCATTAACAATGCCAAATTTTTCTTCCAACACCTGGGCCATTGGAGCGAGACAGTTGGTGGTACAGCTTGCACAGCTGATGATGGTTTCAGAACCATCCAATAAGCTGTGATTTACATTAAATACAATAGTTTTTAAATCGCCGGTAGCAGGTGCACTAATTACAACTCTTTTTGCACCAGCAGTAATATGTGCTTCTGCTTTTGCTTTATCTGTAAAAAAGCCAGTACACTCAAGTACCACATCCACATCATGGTCTTTCCATGGAATTTGCGAAGGATCTTTTTGTGCATATACTTTTACTTCATCACCATTTACAATAATTGAATTTTCAGTACTCTTGACATCTGCATCAAATCTTCCCTGCGCTGTATCATACTTCAAGAGATGCGCAAGGGTTTTTGGAGAAGTGAGGTCATTAATCGCCACCACATCAATTCCTTCCATATTATATATCTGGCGGTATACAAGTTTTCCGATGCGTCCGAAACCATTGATAGCAACTTTAACTGTGCTCATTGTAATCTGTGTTTTAAGTGAAAAATTGAGACGCAAATGTAAGCAAAAGCACTACGCAACTCTTGATTGTTTATGGTTAAGAAAATGATTTTAGTTACAGGGTTGAGTGCTTCTTTTGAGTTGCTGTTGCGTTGCACTCTTTTACTACCGTACCTACAGCTGCTATGGTATGCTGCTTCGGGCAGCATTATTATATAAAGCCAGCTTAAAATGTGAACAAATCTTAGAAATTAGTTTGGCTGCAATTTGCCATCGGCCTATCTTTGCCGTCCCAAAACCGAAACAGGGTTTCCCGCCGCGTTGGTCAAGGGGTTAAGACGCCTCCCTTTCACGGAGGAATCACGGGTTCGAATCCCGTACGTGGTACAAAAGTCCCGCCAAAGAGGTGGGACTTTTTTTATCGCCCCTTCCTACACATTAAAAGTCTTCCGTTTTGTAAATTTTAACCCTCAAAAAATATCACTTAAACTAAGGGTTTGTGCATATAATTGGTAACTGTATTATAGATTAAGAAGCTCCGCTATTTTAACCAAAAGTTGAAAAAAAATATGTTTTATCGGGTTTAAAAAATATTTTCAGTTTTTTTCGAATTTTTTGAACTGTTTTTTAGTTCTGATTTTCAACTACTTAGAAGCTGTAAAATTATTGAATCGTAAAAAAAATTCAGGACACGTAGATTTACTATTGCCAATATGAAATACAGAAATCATCTTTGCGGCATATATGTTATTTTACTTATTTAATATTAGTGTTAATTCGAAATAACATAGATAACAGTATTTACCTTACCACAAAGAGAACAAAATGAAAAGTATTTACACATCCGTACAACAAGGAGTTATTGCACTGTTTATCATTTCAACTTCAGCTTTCTTAACACCTACAGCCAGCGGCCAATGTAATACTTCGGCCGGTGGTAATGGATCCAGTATTTTTGCAGTTAGTCCCATTACAATCAATGGCGACATGACAGACTGGAATTACTATTTTCAGGATGCGGATAACACATCTCTGGATAATATAATTGACCTGGATGCCCCTATTTCAGATGCCAGCAGAGGTCTTGAAAAACTTACGTTTACACAAAATCTTACGAACCTTTTCATCAATATTGAGCGTACCGGTTCAAGTAACAATACAGTTAATATTTTATTTTATGTAGATATCAATAACAATGATCAGATGGAACTGAATGAGCCTGTAGTTCATTTTAACTGGAGCGGAGCAAACCGCAGAGTAGATGTGAGAATTTTAAACTATATCCCTTCAGCTCTCGCAACTCAAAACAGCCTTTCACTGAACCAGGATGGCAGAAAAATGGGCGGAAAACTGGAAACCAGAACAACATTTGTTGAAAGAGGTACCGGCGCCATCGATGGGAAATCAATGGAAGTAAGCATTCCTCTTTCATTACTTACGCAGGTAAATGGCAATGGAAGTGTAATTAATCAATTACAAGCTGGACAATCTTTCAAATATCATTTATCAACACTTAACGGTAACATTTCAAGTGTACCTGGTCAAAATTCTATTCATGATAATATGGGGGGATGTTTAACTGGCCCTCAAGCCGGTTCACCATTACCTGTAACACTTTTGAATTTTGATGCTATCTTAAAAACTGATAAAGTAAACTTGAGCTGGACTACTACAGACCACACGAATTTCAGTCACTTTGTATTACAACGGAGCTCTGATGGTAAGAACTTTAAAGATGTAGTGACAATGACACACGTTACGGTCAACTCTGCTATTAATCTATACAACTACAAAGATGATGTGAACGGTATGAGTAATATGGTGTACTACCGTTTACAAATGGTGGATGTGGATACAAAGTTTCAATATTCACCTGTACGCATGGTTCGTTTGAATGCAGCAAATACAGTAAAAATTCAAACTTTCCCTAATCCTGTAACATCTGAATTACGTGTTACAATCCCTACAAACTGGCAGGAAAAAACAACTACTTACGAAATATATAATAGTAATGGATCTTTGATAAACCGTACACAAATTGCACGTGCTCCACAAGTACAACAATTCAATGTACAAAGTCTTGGTTCCGGTAATTATATTATCCGTGTAACAAACGGACAGGAAGTGAGCTCCTCCAAATTTGTAAAATATTAATTGCATTTTTTTCAAGCTCTTGCTAACCTCACACTTGTTGCTAACTTAATGTTAACCCTGTTTTGATTCTTTGCTAACCTAAAAGCAACCCGGCACTGTAGATAAAATAACCTGAGTTTATTTGGTTGCTAACCTTCTCTTTTTACCTGTATTGACATTTTTAACCCCGCCTTTGGCGGGGTTTATTTTTATATGCCTGTTTCAAAGTGCATTTCAGGTATGGTTACATCTAAAAAACCTTTTCGGATCAAACGGTCACGAAAAGATTGCTGTACTTCATACTCACCATGAACTAAAAATAATTTTTCGACCTGTTTGTTATCCTGACAGGCCAGCCATTGACACATATCATCATAATCACCATGAGCGCTCAT
>JBKCJY010000371.1:0-21874 GCA_046301455.1 Chitinophagaceae bacterium
TGGCGCCTGCTGATGGATGGATTTCAAAAATTAAAATTGATCCCAATGGTTTTGGCAATGCCATTTATGTGAGTCATCCAAATGGTTATACTACTTTGTATGCACACATGAACACGTTCCCACCCGGTACCGCACAAGCAATTAAAGAAGCACAGTATGCAAAACAAAAATGGAATGGTGATGTGGAATTTCAAAAAAACGAGTTTCCTGTAAAAAAAGGACAGCTTATTGGTTATAGTGGCAATACTGGTGCAAGCGCAGGCCCACATGTACATTATGAAATAAGAAGAACAGATGATGATGCCTGTTTAAACGCTTTGCTTTTTCACAGAGTCTATGATGTAACACCGCCTGATATTACGAAGCTTGCCGTGTACGATCGTAACAAAAGTACTTATGAACAATTTCCTCGTAATGTTGGCCTGGTGCGTGCAGCAGGTGGTTATACCATTAGCGGCAATACATTAACAGTAAATAGTAACCTCATTAGTTTTGCAATTGTTGCCACTGACCGCATAACAGGTGTGCCCAACAACAATGGAATTTTTGAAGCACTTGTTTATATGGATGATGAACCTGTGAGTGGCTTTCAGATAGATGGTGTTGATTATTTGCAAACACGTTATCTCAATGCACATATTGATTACCGTATTAAAACAAGCGGAGGCTCTTACTATCAGCATCTTTCCCCTTTGCCCGGCGATCAGTTACCTATCTATTTTAAAAAGGAGGATGGGCTTATTCATTTGAATGATACGTTATCTCATACAATAAAAATTGCGGTAAAAGATGCCAATGGAAATACGTCTTTACTTCGTTTTAATGTAAAACGAACAGCAACAACTTCTCCAGTAAATGATGTTTATAAAGACAGCAGGTATATGCTACCCAATCAAATCAATATTTTTGAAGCAGCCGATGTACAAATGGTGAGCACCGTAAAGAGCTTTTATGATGCATTCCGTTTCAATTACAATTATAAAACAAGTGCTGCTGCTGTTTCCAATGTTCATGTAATGCACACACCAATGATACCTGTGCACGATAGTATGATGTTTCGCATTAAACCTAATAAACAAATTACTGAAAGCGGCCGCAACAGGGTAATCATGATTAAAACAGCAAGAGGTAAAACAGTTGTAGAACGTGCCTCATTGGTAAAAGGCTGGTATGAAGCAAAGTTCAGAGAGTTTGGTGAGTTTTGGCTTGAAGTGGATGAAGTACCGCCCACTATTGCAGTGGCTGGTGTAAATGATGGAGGTGTTATTGGAAACAATGCATTAATAACGGTTACAGTTACTGACAATAAAAAAGTACTTCGCAGTTTTCGTGCCGAGCTTGATGGAGAGTGGCTGCTCTTTAGCGGTTTAGGGCCTGTATTTCGTTACAGGGTTGATGAATATTGCCCGGAAGGCGATCATGAATTTAAATTGATTGCAGAAGATGAGGCAGGAAATATTACTGAAAGAGCTATTCGATTTATAAGAAAATAATTTATTCAAAAACAATTTTTTGTGTATAGGCCAAATTATTCGATCTTAATTGAACAATGTAATAACCCTTTTTGAATTTTACAATTGCATTCAAATCCAAGAATATCATTCCAGATTGATTTTTAATTTTTTGATGGTGTACAACTTGTCCTTGTAAAGTGAATATACTTAACCAATACTCTTCCGCAATTGCCGTATTTAACCGTAAAAATAGTTTGGATTGTTGATATATAACTGAAACAGACATTGAATTGAAGAATAAAATATTCTCTATAGACGTATAAACAGAAGAATAATCTTTAAAAACTATATTGAGACGATAATATATTCGTTTGCCAGTAAAAGGACCCTCATCTATCCAATTAATTTTTGTATTTGTAAAACTTTGAAAACTTTTTATAGGTGTAAATTTTATCCCATCGTAAGATCGTTCTATTACAAGAGTCGACACTTTAGAGAAGTCATTCAACTCAGTTGAGATATTAATAAATTTTTGTTGATATATGCTAATTTTTATTGTAGGAGTTGCTGAATTTGACAGCGTAGAACAAGGAGTGCTACTTACAAAAACATTTACAGTATCTGCGCTATTAACCCCACATGTACTATTTAAATTCTGGGTAACAACATATTGACCTGGACCCTTTATGTTAATTGAAGTGCCAGTAGTAGAGCCTATAATCTGACCATTGACGGTAGACCACGTATATGAGGAGCTTGATAATGGATTAACTACCGAAATGACCGAAGTTCCGTTTATATCACACAGTACAGGCATATTGGTAACAGCATCTACCTTAGGTATTGACCTAAAGCTGAAAGGAATCACGAAATCGCTTAATGATGAGGTAAAAGAAGTAGAGGTTCTTGTTTTAATTAATACTTTACTAAATGCAAGATTACATATTGAGCCTGCCACATAGGACATAGGGTCAAGTCCTAGTTTAGTTAAGTTTACTGAAAACTCCATAAACTGAGCAAGGGAATAATTAGACACCGGATTCTTGTTAGCGTCAATTGTACCAAACGGACCAGCCCATTGTGCAATTGTATTACCCAAGCCAGTATAAAATATCCCTCCATTTTTAGGCTGAATGGCCGCATAACCGAAGGTGGCATTTAATCCATCCCCGTCAAACCTGTTAGGTATAAAATCAAATCCTAATGGAGTAACAGAAATATAGTCTGCATAGCTCACCCAGATACGAGCTTCGATTGCAGAAAGTGTAGAGTTAGCATATTCTGCGGTAAATATGATATCGCCTGTTTCTGTAATCTGACCAGATCCATTAAACTTCCAGGAAGTATGCCCAAAATCAGGTCCTACGTTTGAAAATTTTTGTGTAGTACGATTATATGTGATATCTGTTTTATACAGTTCAAAGTCAAAATACCTGTTCCCGTTATTTCCAATCAAGGAAACTCCACCAAAAAACCATAGCGAGTCGGATGCTGTTGTACCATTCCTGCGTATATGAATCATTGCTTCACTAATATCATTCTTATCGGGTACTGGTGAAGAAACTGGCGTCATCCAGGTAGCAGGATTCATACCGTTCTTACTTCCGTTTGAAAATGAAGTTGAATCTTGATTACTTATATGGTCCTTAGTATATACGGCATCATAAAAAATTCTACCGTTTACAGTACTCATTAAAGGATAACGCATTCCTCGTGTAAAAGCCTGATATCTTGAGTTTGGAGAAGTAATATAGTTCGCAAAGATGGATGCTGCGCCCGTAGTATCAATGACAAATAGTCCGGTACCATTATCGCCGGTATTTAAAAACCAATCATCATCCGTATCGGCAAATCCATTAAAAAAATTGGCACGCACCCCCCCCTCAATTCCAAAGTTTGCTCGTTTAACAGGAATTGTTATCTGAGCCATGGTTGAAAAAGTGAGTAAGAAAAATATCCAAAAAAGAATATTCTTTTTTGTAGCTTTCATGATAGGATTACGGATAATTATAAGACAAGATAAACACAACTAACAGCAAATAGCACTGAAAAAGTAAAGTTTTCAAAACTTTAAATAATTATCCCATAAAGCACTAAAATAATTATCATACAAAGAACTAATGGGAATCTCTTATTTGTGACAATAACAAAGAATAAAGAGTATAAAATTATTGTATAAATGGCTAATTCAAAGAAAAGTATATTTAAGAATCATGAAACACGTTTACAGCAAGGAGTAAAAGCTCCTAAATTCAAAGGGATTGATCAGGATGGCAAACAAGTTGGTACATCTGATTTTAAAGGCGAAAAATTTGTACTTTATTTTTATCCACAGGATGGCACTCCAACATGTACTAAGCAAGCCTGTAACCTTCGAGATAATTATAATTTATTAAAAAAACGAAAAATTAAGATTATAGGTGTAAGTGCAGATAGTATTACCAAACATAAAACTTTTGAAATCAAAAACAGGTTACCCTTCCGTTTAATCGCTGATGAAAAGCACGAGGTAATCAAAGCATATGATGTGTGGGGTAAAAAGCAATTTATGGGCAAAATTTATGATGGTATCATCCGCACAACTTTTCTCATCAATGGAAATGGAGTGATTGCCCATGTAATTAATCGGCCTGATACAAAAAATCACAGCCAGGAAATACTTGCCTTATGGAAATAACAGTTATTCATAAAATTTTCGTTTCTTATTCCGGTTTATAAGCAACAAATAAGTATCAATAGGAGTCATTAACTTTATAACTAAAATTCAGATACATGAAAAAATTAAGCTTCATACTATTGTTCCTGATGGTTGTTTTTATTGTAGCCTGTAAAAAAGATAAAGCCAGTTCAGGAAACGGGCCTGACGGCACTTCTGTTGATTGCGGTACAGTAAAATTTTCAAGCACCATCTTGCCCTTGATTTCATCAAAATGCGCAACATCAGGTTGCCATGATGCTACAAGTAGCAATGGCCCTGGCCCATTAACCAACTATGCACAGATTTTTGCCAGCCGTGTACAAATTATAAGTTCAGTGAACGCCAACAGGATGCCGCAAACAGGCGGACCATTGAGCAGCACACAAAAACTGCAACTTTCCTGCTGGTTAGATGCAGGTGCTAAAAATGATTAGTGAAAGGATTTAACCTAAAACAATAAGCCCCGCAAATTTGCGGGGCTTAATAATTTCCGGTTCTTTGGTAAATTCTGTTTTCAGTAGAACGGATTTTAGATTTTTCTTCGGTTTCAGGATTTAGACGGCTTTTCGTCAGGATTTTTGGATTTTAGATACTGTTTGATTCTTTGGTCAAGCTTCAATGGTATCGGATTTATAATGTGAATATAGAGTCGTATTTCAACCCCTGCAACTATTTACATCTACAAAAAATAGATTTAAGAGCTAACCCTTATACCTGCATCAGCACTTTACATTGCTTTATAGCCTAATGCTATAACAAAATTCAGTTCTTCCAGAGTAATGTTTCAATTAAATGCTTCATATCGGCATACAAAAATTGCTCTATCGGCTGTATTGAATCATAATTCGGAGTGGAATTGAAATATAAAGCACCCCTTAGGAAATGCCTTGTGCTGTCTGTTACAAAAAACTGCTTACCTGTTGCAGCATTACCACCCACATTAAAAATATAACCGGTAACCCCATCATTGCCTTTTACAGGAATCTCATCAATAGAACTTGCCTTTAATGTATGCTTGCTCGTCATTTTAAATGCATCATCCACCAATTGTGAAAATTTATTCTTACCTATTTCTTTATAGCTCAGGTGAAGTCTCCCGTCAAACCCGGGAAAATCAAGATTGATCCAGAATTCGTTTTCAGGTTTCTCATCAAAAAAAGTACTGTCTTTAATTACTTTGCTATAAACAGGATACTCAAACGTGTAAGGATAACCTGGCGCATTAAAAAGTACATATTGTTTTTGAGGTAAATTAATTTTAAAATATCCTTTCGGTTTAGGAACGGGATCTGAATTGCAGGATGATAAAAGAAGAATTATGAAGTAAGAGGTAAGAAGGAATTTCATATTATAAAAACGTATTGGATTAAATAGATTTAGGATTCACTCAATGGCTTAATCGTAACTTTTACTTTCTCAATGCGGTTGCGGCTCACTTCCAAAACAGTAAATGTAAAATCACCGGCCTCTACCACATCATTCAATTTTGGTAACCGTTCTGCAATTTCAAGTACAAGACCTGCCAATGATTCGCTTTCGCCTCGTACTTTTTCAAACGTTTCAGGCGGCAGGTTCATGATTTTACACACATCATGAATCATAGTTTTACCTTCAAACAAATAATTGTGATCATCAATTTTTTTATTGATGGTATCTTCATCATCAAACTCATCTTTAATTTCTCCAATAATTTCTTCGAGTATGTCTTCCATGGTTACAATACCGCTGGTTCCGCCAAATTCATCTACCACAACAGCAAAATGTATTTTCTTTTGTTGAAACTCTTTCAGCAAATCATCAATTAATTTTTGCTCCGGAACAAAAAACGGCGTGCGTAATAACTGATGCCAGTTAAAAGATGCTGGTTCATCTATATGATTGAGCAAATCTTTTGTATGCAAAATACCCGCTATTTCATCCAATGTGCGTTTAAACACGGGAAGTCTGCTGTAATGCAATTCCTCAATACGTTTGATAACACTGCTGAAATCTGAATCGTACTCAATACCGCTTACATCCAGGCGTGAGCGCATTACCTGCTTTACAGTTATGTTGCTGAATTTTTGAATGCCTTTGAGAATTTTCTTTTCAGCTACCGTAGCTTCATCTTCACTCATCAAATCAATGGCATAATCAAGTTCATCTGCTTTTAGTGATGAGGTTTGATATTTAGTGAGTTTTTTTTCAATGCCATCAGAGTAACCTGAAAGCCATTGACCGGTGCTACGGAATACAGGATACACAACGGAATCAATCAACCAGCTTGCTGTTAATGCAAAAAATAAATTGTTGTGTGATGCCCATACTTTGGGCAGTATTTCGCAAAACAAAAGAATGAGTGCACTTATAGCAATTGCTTTAATAGTAAACTCCACCCAAAGATGTATATGTTGCAGTTGCAAAAGCTCATCAACTAAAAAATTTGAAATAAAGATGATTCCTAAATTAAAAAAAGTATTTGCACTGATGAGACAGCCCATTAATACCTTAGGTTCTTCCAAAAGATTTACCACACGCCGGGCATTATCATCGTTTTTTGTTTTAAGAACGTTGAGGTCTTTGTACTTTAATGAAAAGAACGCCACCTCAGCACCGCTTACAATAAAAGAAAAGAACAGTAAAATCAAAAACAAAACTACCAGTACCGGCACGCCCTGTGCAGCAGCCAGTAAAACAGGTTTAAGATTTAAGAAAAAACAAAGGTTTTCAGAAATAATATCCACGCCAATGGTTTTGGTAATAAATAGCCCTTCAAAAATAAGGCTTATGCACCAGTATGTTTAAAAAGGTAAATCACCGCTGGGCTCACCAATTGGCGGAAGTTCATCAGGATAATTTGGTGCAGGGTGATCTGTGCTTTCTGGTTTGGGAGAACCATCAGCCCGTTTATCAAGCATAATGAGATTATCACCTATTACTTCGGTCATAAATTTTTTTAAGCCTTCTTTATCTTCCCAACTTCTGGTTTTTAAACGCCCTTCGATATACACCAGGCTTCCTTTGTGCAGGTATTTTTGAGCAAGCTCTGCAAGGCCACGCCACAAAACAACCGTATGCCATTCTGTTTGGCTCACAAGTTTACCTGTTCGGTCTTTAAATGTTTCAGTTGTTGCTAATGGAAATTTGGCAACAGCAATATTGCCTTCCAGTTGTTGCAGCTCCGGGTCTTTACCAAGATTGCCGATAAGCATTACACGGTTAACGCCTCTCATAGTATGAAGTTTTAATCATGAATTGCAGGCTGATGTTTTTAGAAAGTTCCTGCCCCGCTCACAACCAAGTTACATTTTTTCAATCAGCTTTCAAATAAGCTGCCCTTATTTTTTAAGGTTAATTGTTAAATATACAAGGCCTTCAGATGCGAATGAATGCATATTAAAATACTTCCATCAACTTTCTTTTCATAAACTGATGAATAATTTGCGGGAACGGTAGTTGATTTAATTCATCTCTCGATTTCCATTCAACACCATTCGTTTGTTTTTTGATCTGCTTCAATTTTACTGCCACTGCCACCGCATGTATGGTTTGATGTGAAAGTTTTTGTACAACAGGTTTGGTAATGGCTATTTGCTCAGCACCTTGCACTGCAAATAGTGATTGCTGTTGCAATACATCTTTTTTTAGAAATATTTTCCATTCTTTTTCAGACGAGAATTCAATCAAAGGAAACTGGTATAAATGCTGCCACACATCTTTGGCTATGCGCTGCTGTACTGCTATTTTTTGCTGGTGCTCCAGCACATAAAACACAAACCACCTGCTTTTTTGTTTGAGTTGTTTTTCTTTTACCGGCAAATGCATAACAGTATTTTGATTGAATGCAACGCATTTGTTCTTTAAAGGGCAAGTGCTGCACAATGGATTATCTGGTTTGCAAACTGTTGCGCCAAAATCCATGATGGCCTGGTTATAAGCCGCCGCATCATCTTTCGCAAGGCATTGCTGCGCCAATTGCTCAAATAATTTCTTTCCTTTTGTACTATCAACAGGTGTTTCTTCACCAAAAAAACGACTTAGTACCCTGAACACATTTCCATCAACTACAGCACAAGGCAAATCATAAGCAAATGAAGCAATAGCCGCAGCGGTATAAGGTCCAACACCTTTTAATTCCAATATCGTTTCATAAGTATCAGGAAAGCGACCCTTCAACTCAAAAACAATTTTTTGAGCAGTTGCATGCAGATTACGGCATCGGTTATAATAACCTAGCCCTTCCCATAGTTTAAACACCTCTTCGATGGGCGCTTTTGCCAGTTTTTGAATTGTGGGATAGGTTTTTAAAAAACGTTCATAATACTTCCATCCCTGCTCTGCACGGGTTTGCTGAAGAATAATTTCACTCAGCCAAATGCGGTAAACATCCTTCTCACCTTTCCAGGGCAATTGTCGTTCATTAAAATGCTCATGCCAGTGCATGAGTTTATGTTGAAAGTATTTGGCTTCATTTTTTAACATGAACTGTAAAAAAAGCCCTTTTGTGGAGGCTTTGGAAGCAAATATATCAACTTGCCCGCAACACCATCTTACTAGTTAAAAATCAAACAGTTAGCAAAAATAATATTTGCAGTTACCAATTTTTTTACTCACCTTTATAAAAGATTAATCGTGTTGATAGGTCACCCTTAAAAAAAATTAAAAAGATGAGAAAAGCAGATCTTGTAAACCAGATATCCGAAAAAACCGGTATTCCAAAAGTGGATGTTTTGGTTACCCTCGAAACAATGTTTAAGGAAGTAAAGGAGTCTCTTGCTTCAGGTCAAAACATTTACATACGTGGGTTTGGCAGTTTTATTACCAAGAAAAGAGCAGCAAAGATTGGCCGTAATATAAAACGTAACACAGCAGTTCATATCCCTGAACATTATATTCCTGCATTTAAGCCCGCCAAAGAATTTGTGGCCGATGTTAAAAATCAACGTTCAGGTACATAATTCCTTTTCTACAGTATTTATTGGAGTTGCTGCCGTAGCTTTGCGCCTCAATTATTTACAAAGTGAACAGGCAACAAATCATATTTATTTCAGCCGCAGTAATTGCGGTTTTTCTTTTGTTTTTCTTTGGCCGAACAGTGGCCGATCACTCCGGGCATAATCATGCAGCACCCGCAGCAGCAGCAGAAAACAGTCCATCGCTGGATTTCCCAACTATGCTGGGTTTGGCTAAAAAAAGACTAACTACCCAACAGTTAGAAAAAGTAACTCAGTGGGAGAATAATGTAGTTCGGGGTGATGTAAAAGACCAGCAAATTGCAGTTTATAAAACCCTTTCCCGGTTTTGGATGGACAGTATTGGCGCATTTGTGCCTTATATTAAATACATGGGAGAGGCAGCTAAGTTGGAAAGTTCGGAGAAAAACCTCACCTTTGCTGCCCATTTGCTGTTAACAGAACTTCAAACAGTGGAGGAACAGCCTCTGCAGGTTTGGATGGCTAAAGAGGCAAAAGAGTTATTTGAAAAGGCTTTGGAACTAAACCCCACTAACGATTCTACAAAAGTTGGCCTAGGCAGTACTTACTTTTTTGGTGCAGCCAATGCCAATGAACCTCCCATGAAAGGGATCGGTTTATTAAGAGAAGTAGCGGAGAAAAACCCAAACAACGCTTATGCACAATACATGCTGGGTGTTGGCTCCTCAATAAGTGGGCAATGGGCCAAAGCAATTGAACGTTTTACCAAGGTTGCCGAGTTGCAGCCGGATAATATGGAAGTATTACTTCGCCTGGCCGATGCCTGCGAAAAATCCGGAGACAACAAAGCCGCCAAAAAGTGGTTTGAGCAATTTTTGAAAACGGTGAAAAGGCTGGAAGCCGCCGGAAAATTCAAAGCAAAACCCGAAATGGTAAAACAAATTGAAGAGCACATAAAATCATTATAGCAACTTTTGCAGATGCACTCATAAGTAAAAGAAGCGACAGTGAAATTATTATAGTAAACAACATTTTTAACTGAACGAAAAAATTATTCGTATGCCTTGCGGTAAAAAGAGAAAGCGTCATAAAATTGCCACGCACAAGCGTAAAAAACGCTTAAGGAAGAACCGTCATAAGAAGAAGAATAAATAAGCTTCTTTGTATAACGGAGTCCTGCTTATTTTGAGCGGGACTCTTTCCTCTTATTGTAGATTGATACAGCTTTTCAAACACGTTGCTTGTATTTGCCCTGCTGTATGCAATTCATTCCTTCCTGATCAGGTGAGGTACGATGGTTCAATTAAACACATTTTTTAGTGAACAAGGAACTGATCATTAATGCTGCACCTACCGGTGTAGAAATTGCCCTTTTAGAAGATAAAAAATTGGTAGAGCTTCATCAGGAAAGCCATGATGCAAGCTTTACAGTGGGTGATTTATACTTAGGCAAAGTTAAAAAACTGGTGCCTGGTATGAATGCTGCTTTTGTGGATGTGGGTTTTGAGAAAGATGGTTTTCTCCACTACACCGATTTAAGCCCTTACATCCGCTCTCTTTTAAAATTTACCAGTCATTCCATTCAGGATAAAACTGAAGACATTGCAGACTTTGGCAAATTTCAGAACGAAGGTGAAATTATAAAAACAGGTAAGATTGGTGATGTGCTTAATGGCAAGCCCAATATACTGGTTCAAATATTAAAAGAACCAATTGCTGCAAAAGGTCCACGTTTAAGCTGCGAAATTTCACTTCCGGGCCGCGTTGTTGTAATTACCCCTTTTAATGATATAGTTGCAGTATCAAGAAAAATTCACTCCGGCGATGAGCGTAAGCGGCTTCAAAAAATTATTGAAGCAATTAAGCCGAAAAATTTTGGTGTGATTGTTCGTACAGCTGCCGAAGGAAAAAACACAGCAGAGCTGCATGACGATTTAAATAATCTTGTTACCACCTGGCAGGCTATTCAAAAGAATTTGAAAAATGCTGTGCCGCCTGCAAAAATTTTGGGTGAAAAAGACAAAACCACCAGCATTCTCCGTGATTTATTAAGTGCAGATTTTAACCGCATTGTTGTGAATGATAAAAACATTTATAACGATGCAAGAACATACATCCAAAAAATTGCTCCTGATAAAACTGATATCGTAAGTTTTTATCAGAACGGCTCTCCCATCTTTGACAGTTTTGGAATTACCAAACAGGTAAAAGGTTCGTTTGGCAAAACGGTAAACTTAGCAAGCGGCGCATATCTAATTGTTGAACATACAGAAGCGCTGCATGTAATTGATGTAAACAGCGGTTACAAAAGTGTAAGTGCCAACCAGGAAGAGAATGCAATGCAAACCAATCTGGAGGCGGCTGAAGAAATTGCACGTCAGCTACGTTTGCGTGATATCGGCGGAATCATTGTTGTTGACTTTATTGACATGAAGTTGCCTGAGAACAAACGCAAATTGGCCGAAGCCATGGAAGAGTTTATGCGTATTGACCGTGCCAAGCATGCAATACTTCCCATTTCAAAATTTGGGTTGATGCAAATTACACGTCAGCGCATGAAGCCTGAAGTAAAAATTAATACACAAGAAATTTGCCCCAGTTGCGATGGTACAGGTAAGGTATCATCAACATTGATACTTGAAGATGAGATCGAGAAGAACATCAGCTATCTCGTAATGCAAAAACATTCTAAACTTACCATTGATGTACATCCTATAATGGAAGCCTACCTCAAAAAAGGTTTGCCATCCAAACGCATGAAATGGAGCTGGAAGTACAAACAGAAAATTAAAGTGCGGGCTAATAGCGGTTATCATTTAACAGAATACCGCTTCTTTGATGAGCACGATGAAGAAATAAAACTTTAAATAATGAAGAGCCCTGCCTGTAGCAGGGCTCTTTGCTTTTACTGCTGTTTTAAAAAACAATTCTAACAAAAGTTATACAATACGCAAGGGCTATGCTTCGTTATATGCTCTCATGAAATTTTTTCTAATATCCTTTATGCTATGTGCAGCCAGTTGTTTTGCTACTGCTCAAACAAAAAATGCAGACAGCATGGCCGCAACCCAAACAAACAAAGTTGCAATTGATATTTCCAGTAAACTGAAAGTTTATCCCAATCCGTCAAGCTCTTGGTTATTTGTACAACACCCTGAAATAATTAAAAAAGGAACACAATTGATTCTCACAGATTATACAGGCAAACTGGTTTTAAGAATTGATGTAAAAGCACAGACACAAAATACCATCATCAATATATCCTCTCTACAGGCAGGATATTATATTTTAAACTGGAAAAACGAAACTGAAACCGGGGCTGCAAAGATTTTGAAAAATTAAAAATGCAGGTTGTTGCCCGCTTTTGCTTGATTTACTTTACTGCAATCATACTAATTTCCACATTTACATTTCTGGGCAATGTTTTTACCGCCACTGTTTCCCGTGCAGGAAAATCGCCATCAAAATATTTGCCGTATACTTCATTTACTTCACTGAAGTAACTCATATCGCTTAAAAAAATAGTTGTCTTTACCACATTGGCAAAACTACACTCTGCTTCCTGCAACACTGCTTTGAGGTTGTGCATCACCTGATGTGTTTCGGTTGAAATATCAGCATTATTTAACTGCCCATTGGCGGGATTAAAACAAACCTGTCCGCTTAAAAAAAGCATATTGCCTGCCATTACAGCCTGACTGTAGGGGCCAATGGGTGATGGCGCATTTGTAGTGTTGATGATTTTCTTTTCCATGGCACAAACATAATTTTTTTACAGCACATAAACCTCCGGGGTTTCAGAGATAGTTTAATTAAATGAAAGAGCATATAAAAAACCCCGGTGGTTTGTGGTAATTGAATCCACTATTTTTGCAGCATGCGTTTGCTCATAATCAGCAATGAAGAAAACAGAACCAGCTTATGGAACAAAAATCTCCCTTTTGAAGGATGCAGTATTTCATTTGCCAAGGAACCAACTGCTCAATATTTACAATCCAATGATACTGCTATTGATCTGAGCTTTGAACAAATGCCGGGCCGCATTGCTTTGTACAAAACAAGTGGCAAGCCGGTGTTGATTGCTTCCGTTTCAGACACACTTCATGATTTACAGGTGGAGGGTGAGCCTATTGCCCGTTTCAACAACTGGCCGGGTATGAGCGAACGAGCAAAATTAGAAATGGCTGTAAACACCTCATCAGTTTCAACATTTGAAAAACTGCTTAACAACTTGCAAGTTGATTATGAAGTAACTACTGACGTTCCCGGCTTTGTAAGTGCACGCATCATTGCCATGATTATTAATGAAGCTTATTTAGCATTGGGGGAAGAGGTATCAACTATTGTAGAAATTGATACAGCAATGAAACTTGGAACCAATTATCCCAACGGTCCTTTTGAATGGTGTGATTTGATTGGTGCGGCCAATGTAACTTCATTGTTGGAAAAACTTTCACATCAAAATGTAAGTTATACACCTGCTCCACTTTTAAAACAAAAAGCACATGAGCAGTAATTACATTCTTTGTATTGATGCCTCTGTGCACTCTGCTTCCATAGCGTTGGCTGATGGGGAACAATTACTTGCTTTAAAAGTGTGTGAACAGCAAAGAGAACACGCTGCTTTTATACAACCTGCCATTGATCAAATACTTCAGGAATTACATTTAAAACCAAATAAAATAAATGCAGTTGCAGTTACTGCAGGCCCGGGTTCGTATACAGGTTTGCGTGTGGGTATGGCATCAGCAAAGGGTTTGTGTTATGCTTTACAGATTCCGTTAATTACATTAAGAACACTGGATTTAATGGCACATACTGCCAAAAAACAAGTAAGTGATGCTTCCTATTTGCTTTGCCCCATGATTGATGCACGAAGGATGGAAGTGTTTACTGCTGTTTATAATGAAGAACTAAACTCAGTAAAAGAACCGCATGCATTAATACTGGATGAAAACAGTTTTACTGAACTTGAACAACAGTTCATTTATTTTTTTGGAAATGGTGCAGCCAAGTGGCAAACCATCTGCAAACTACCTCATGCAAAATTTATAGAAGTTAAATGGAATGCTTCTTCAATGATAAAAATGGCATTTGAAAAATTTAGTCAACAACAGTTTGCATCGCTTGCTTATGCCGCACCTTTTTATTTAAAAGAATTTCACAACACATCAAAAGTGTAAAGCAATTCCTATTTTTATTGTACAAATGAACAACCTGCAAAACGATAACATTAACAATATTACACTGCCCGATGCACTGGCTATAAAAAAATCCGCCGTTTTGTTGCGTGCCATTAATCATAAGCTTCGTCAGCAAATACTCATTTTTATTTTACAGCATGAGCGAATGAAAGTGACAGATATTTTTGAAAAATTATTTTTAGAACAATCTGTAGCATCACAACACCTTGCTGTGTTACGTAGGGCGGGTTTTGTAAAAACAAAACGTGAAGGGAAATTTATCTGGTACAGTGTAAACCTGCAACGCTTGGAGCAAGTGCAAAAAGTGATTGATATTTTGATTTGAAAACAGTCTGACTTTTAAAAAACAAAGAGGTTAAGAGAAAAAGAGATTCTTCAAATTACCTGCTTGAATAGCAATGTGTGTGATTTTAAATTGGAATGACCAAAAACTAAAAACACAGATGCTATGGAAGCGGAACCATAAAACGAGCGTGGCAAATTCGCTGCCCAAAGAACTACAGCCGGCAACATCATATTTATACCGCACTTTAACACCGCTGAAACATTTACGGAGCGGTTGTTTTCACTTAAATTTGCAGAAATTTTGAATATATGTTTATAGAGCAATTATATACCAACTGCATAAGTGAAGCAGCATATTATATTGAAAGCAATGGTGAGTGTGCCATTATAGATCCGCTGCGTGATGTAGAAGTGTATATTCAAATGGCGAAAGAGCGTAAAGCGAAAATCAAATATATTTTTGAAACACATTTTCATGCAGATTTTGTGAGCGGGCATTTGGATTTAAGCAAACAAACAGGTGCACCAATTGTGTACGGACCTGATACAGTTACAAATCTTCCTGTTCATATAGCAAAAGATGGTGAGCAATTTAAAATTGGCGCATTATCTATTGAAGTGATGCACACGCCGGGGCATACTTTGGAAAGCAGTTGTTATTTGCTGAAAGATGAAAAAGGAAAAGATCATTGTGTGTTTACAGGTGATACATTGTTTGTGGGTGATGTGGGTCGTCCTGATTTAGCACAGGGTGGTGATATAACAATGAGTGAACTTGCAGGGATGCTATACAATTCTTTGCAACAAAAAATTATGCCACTGGCTGATGATGTAATTGTGTATCCTGCACACGGTCCCGGCAGCAGTTGCGGTAAAAGTTTGGGTAAAGAAACGTTCAGCACCATTGGTGAACAAAAGCAAAACAACTATGCTTTGCAACCGCAAACAAAAGAAGATTTTATAAAAGCTGTTACTGATGGATTGGCTGCTCCACCAAAATATTTTGCTGTTAATGTAAAAATCAACAAGGAAGGTTATGATGCGCTTGATACTGTTTTACAAAAAGGGAAAACGGCATTAAGCATTGATGCGTTTAAACAACATGCTGCACTGGATAAAACATTTATTCTTGATACACGTGCTGCTAATGTGTTTACTGAAGGCTTTGTTCCCGGCAGCATCAGCATTGGATTGGAAGGACGTTTTGCAGAATGGGCAGGTGCTTTATTACCATTTGATGAAACAATTTTATTAGTGTGTGAAGACGGAAAAGAAGAAGAAAGTATTGTTCGTTTAGCAAGAGTTGGATTTGATAAAGTGGCCGGATATTTAAACGGTGGTTTTGATGCATGGAAAAAAGCAGGCGAAAAGATTGATTTGATTATTGATGTGGAAGCAGATGAACTGGCAATGGACATTCCGCATGATAATCATTTAGTTGTTGTTGATGTTCGTAAAGAAACTGAGTTTGCAGATGGACATGTAAAGGATGCAGTAAATCTTCCGTTGAGTGAAATGACTGACCCCGGATTACTTGCTAATATTGAAGACACAGATAACCTTTATGTACATTGTGCAGGTGGTTACAGAAGTGTAATTGCTTCTTCAATTTTAAAACGTCAAGGGTTTCATAATTTAAGAAATGTAGTGGGTGGATGGAGTAAGATTAAAGAACAGAAAATTGAAATAGAAAAAGAAACAAGTGTATTGAATTAGATTTAAGAAGGCCTGCTTAAGTTGCAGGCCTTCTTATTTATGTTCCAAAGAACCATATTCAGGTTTCCATTGATGTTTCCACCTACGGTGACTCCAAAGCCAGTTTTCGGGTTGTACGTTTATTACTTCAGTCATTCGTTTCACATATAATCGTGTAAGCTCCCCTTCGCCTAATTTTGATGCATCTTCAGTAAGAATTTCACTTTTTAATTCATAGTAGCCTCGTTTAAGAATTCTTGTATATATAAATACTACCGGGCATGCTTTTTCACGGGCATGACGTTCTGGGCCTTTTACAAAAGGAGTAAGTTGATTAAAAAACGGAAGCCAAAATGCATGATTTGGATCACCCGGGCTCTGATCTGCAACCAATACAAGGCCGTGCGGTTTATTACGCCACTCTTGAAAACGATTTTTCAAATCAGTAGCAGGCAGCAAAACAGTCCCGTTCTTTGAACGGATTTTATGAAACATTTTTTCAAAAATTGCAGATTTGATAGGCATATAAACTGCAACCAAAGGTTGTTTTAATTGCAATGAAAGTGCCAGATTTAGATACTCCCAATTGAATTGATGGCCTGCATGTATTTGAAAAGGTTTGTTTTGCAAAGATGGATGGTCGAATGCCGAAAAATCCATTTGTACATGCTTTCGAATAAATGAATTGTCTGAAGAAAATAGCTTAATTGATTCAATCATACTATCAATAAACTTATGATAGAACGAACGGACAATTTTTTTAATCTCTTCAGTTGATTTTTCAGGATAGGCTTTTTGTAAATTCTGCAGTACAATTTTTTTTCTATACCCGATACAATAAAAAATAATAAAATAAATACAATCACTTATAAAATATAATAACCGTAACGGCAACAATGATAGAAGCCATAATAATGAATAAACGATGTAATACATAATATAAAGATAACCGAAGATGATTGAGAATGAGATTTAACTTGTCAAACAACTATTCAAGTATCGGCCGCAACCATCTTGTTGCCTCATCCAAACTCATTCCTTTCCGTTCAGCATAATCTTTCAACTGATCTTTTTCAATTTTACCTACTCCGAAGTATTTACTTTCAGGATGGGCAATATACCAACCACAAACAGATGATGCAGGATACATGGCTAATGATTCTGTAAGTTGAATACCCGTTGCGGCTACTCCACCAAGCAAATCAAACAGCTTGTATTTTTCTGTATGGTCTGGACAGGCAGGATAACCTGGTGCGGGACGAATGCCTGTGTACTGTTCTTTAATTAATTCTTCATTGGATAAGTTTTCGTTCTTATCATAACCCCAGAACTCTTTACGTGTACGTTCATGCAATACTTCAGCAAAAGCCTCTGCCAATCTATCTGCTAAGGCCTGCAGCATAATTTTACTGTAATCATCATGTGCTGCTTCAAAACGTTTGATATGTTCTTCGATGCCGAGGATGGTAACACTGAATGCTCCAAGATAATCCTGAATGTTTGCTTCAGCAGGCGCAATAAAATCAGCTAATGAAACATTTGGCTGGCCTTCGGCCTTTTTAATTTGCTGACGAAGGAATTGAAGATGCACTACTTCATCTGGTCCTGCTTTTTCATTTAGTAAAGAAACCGAGTCTTTGTTATTGCTGTTGGCCGGCCAGAAACCAATGGTTCCTTTTGCTGTGAGCCATTTCTCTGGAATAATTTTATCTAATAACGCATTGGCATCGTTGTACAATTTTGTTGCTTCTGCACCTACAACAGCATCACTTAAAATAGCAGGAAATTTTCCGTGCAATTCCCATGCAATAAAGAAAGGTTGCCAGTCAATATATTTTCTGATTTCTGCTAAGTCATAATGATCAAACTGCTTTGTGCCTGTAAAAGTTGGAACAGTTGGCTGATAAATACTCCAATCAATTTTTGTTTTATTTTCCTGTGCCTTGGCAAAAGGCAACAATTCCTTTACCACTTTTTTATTTTCAAAATCTTCTTTGAGTTTTTGATATTCCGTTTTTATGCCGCCAAGAAAATCTTCCTTTTGTTCTTTGTTCAATAAACTTCCCGCTACCGTTACACTTCGGCTGGCATCCAATACATGCACTACACCATTATCATACTTTGGTGCAATTTTTACTGCTGTGTGCATGCGTGAAGTAGTGGCTCCCCCAATCAATAAAGGTTGTTTCATGTTACGGCGTTTCATTTCATGTGCCACATGCACCATCTCATCTAATGATGGAGTAATCAAACCTGAAAGACCAATGATATCTGCACCAAACTTCTCTGCTTCGTCAAGTATTTTATCTGTTGGCACCATCACACCGAGGTCTTTAATTTCATAACCGTTGCAACCCAGCACTACGCCCACTATGTTTTTGCCAATATCATGCACATCGCCTTTAACAGTTGCCAATAAAATTTTTGCAGCACCTGCACTTTCTTCATTCACAGTACCTGCTGCAATATGTGCATTTTTACGGTCTTCTTTTTCCTGTTCAATATAAGGTGTGAGCACCGCCACACTTTTTTTCATTACACGTGCACTTTTTACTACCTGCGGCAAAAACATTTTACCACTGCCAAACAAGTCACCTACCACATTCATACCATCCATGAGCGGCCCTTCAATCACATCCAATGGTCTTGAATATTTTTGTCTTGCCTCTTCTGTATCAGCATCAATATAATCGGTAATACCATTAACTAATGAATGCTTCAAACGTTCTTCAACTGATGCTGCTCTCCACTTTTCATCTTTCACTTCTACTTTACCTTTTGCTTTTACTGTTTCAGCAAAAGCAATGAGTTTTTCAGTGGCTTCGTTGTTATCATTGTTGCGGTTAAGGATTACATCTTCACATAATTCTCTCAACTGCGGTTCAATTTCATCATACACCACCAACTGACCTGCATTTACAATACCCATATCCATCCCTGCACGGATTGCATGATAAAGGAACACACTGTGCATGGCTTCTCGCACGTGCTCATTACCACGAAATGAAAAGGAAAGATTACTTACACCACCGCTTATTTTCACCAGCGGCATCAGTTTTTTAATTTCTCTAGTAGCTTCAATAAAATCAACACCATAATTATTATGTTCTTCCAAACCTGTTGCTACTGCAAAAATGTTGGGGTCGAAAATAATATCCTGCGGAGCAAAGCCAACTTTTTCTGTTAATATCTTATATGCACGATGACAAATTTCAACTTTGCGTTGTTTGGTATCAGCCTGCCCTACTTCATCAAAAGCCATTACTACTACGGCAGCACCAAACATTTTGCATATCTCTGCCTGTTCAATAAATTTTGCTTCTCCTTCCTTCATGGAAATAGAATTCACGATGCACTTACCCTGCACACATTTTAATCCTGCAACAATGATTTCAAATTTTGATGAATCAATCATCACCGGAATTTTGGCAATATCAGGTTCACTCTGTAACAGGTTGATGAATGTTCTCATTGCTTCCACGCCGTCCAGCAACGCATCATCCATATTTACATCAATGATTTGTGCGCCGCTCTCCACTTGTTGCCTTGCCACACTCAATGCTTCTTCGTATTTATTTTCTTTGATAAGGCGTGCAAACTTTTTACTGCCTGTTACATTGGAACGTTCACCAACGTTTATAAAGTTGGTTTCCGGACGAACAACGAGTGGTTCTAAACCGCTGAAACGGGAATATGGTTTGATCGTATTCATTTATTTATGCTAAAGCTGTTTCAGTAATTGGTAATGTTCTTGGTTTCAGATTTTTAACATGCTCTGCAATATGTCTGATATGATCAGGTGTGGTACCGCAACAACCACCAACAATGTTTACCCAACCTTCCTGTGCCCATTCTTCCAAGTAATGTCCTGTATCTTCAGGGCGTTCATCATATTCACCCATGGCATTGGGCAAACCTGCATTGGGATAAGCACTTACATAACAGCTTGCTATTTGTGAAAGTTCTTCAATATGCGGACGCATTTCTTTTGCTCCTAAGGCACAGTTTAAACCAACACTCAATGGATTAGCATGCATTACTGAAATATAAAAGGCTTCCAGTGTTTGTCCGCTTAAGGTGCGGCCACTTGCATCAGTGATTGTTCCGCTGATGGAAATGGGCAATTCAGGCTTGCCGGTATCTTTAAAATATTTTTTGATAGCATAGATTGCCGCTTTGCAATTGAGTGTATCAAAAATAGTTTCAATCAATAGCAAATCAACACCACCATCTACTAAACCCTGCACCTGTTCGTAATAAGCTTTCTCCACCTGATCCCATGTAACGGCACGGTAGCCCGGATTGTTTACATCAGGTGACAAGCTTAATGTTCTGTTTAACGGACCAATTGCACCTGCAACAAATCTTGGCTTTGACGGGTCTTTAGCTGTGTATTCATCCGCAGCTTTTCTTGCAATCTTTGCGCCTGCCACATTTATTTCATATACATATTCTTCCAAACCAAAATCTTCCTGTGCAATGGTAGTACCTGCAAATGTGTTGGTTTCAATAATATCTGCACCCGCCTCCAAATATTGTTTGTGGATTCCTTCAATAATTTGTGGTTGAGTGAGGTTGAGAATATCACTGTTGTTTTTTACATCCTTTGGCCAGTTTTTAAACCGTTCGCCACGATAGGTTTCTTCAGTGGGTTTGTGCCGCTGAATCATGGTACCCATAGCTCCATCAATGATGAGGATGCGTTTTGTTAATTCTTTTCTGATGTCGCTCATTATAATTTCTTTTTAAACCACAAAGGCTCAAAGGCACAAAGTAGTGTGTTAGACATTGGCGAATAGAACTACAGAAAGCACAAGAGTGCGACGCAACTGAAGCTTAATGGTAGCACTAACGCTGACTACCAAAAAATTTTCTTTGAACTATAAACGATTGAAAAACCGGTGAGGGAGTTTGTAACGTTTATTAGTTCCGTTGGCCGAACAATAAACAAATCCGCCAAATGCAGTGCAAATGTAAATGAAAAAGCCGCACCAACAAGGGGTGCGGCTGTTTTATAACAGGCAAATAGAATTAGTTCTTTGTAAGGTGCAATTGGTCGTCTTGCCCCGGGTTATCATCCTTTAGTTTGATAACTGTTGTGGCTTTTTCAGTAATTAACCAATCATCGTTTAACTCACTCAAAACAGGGTCAGAAAAATTGATGATGAGCTTGGTGCTGGTTTGACTCCATGTACCCGTTGCTACAGCAGCACCTTTATGCGCCATTAAAACGCCACCATCGCCAAACATAAGGGCATAACCTGAAAAATTGCCGGTTTCATCTTTTGTATCCCAATAAAAACTTACACGCCAGGTGCCATCTTTTAAATTGATGTCGCCAGATGGTGTATCTTCTTTTTTATTGGAGCATGATGAAAGTGTTGCTATAAAAAGGATTGTTATTAAGCGTTTCATACATCTTCATTTTAATAGTGTAAAGTTCCCAATTAACCCACTTAAAAGCAAGTAAAAACCGCTGAACAGGAATATCTTTCAGCACAACAGGAATTAATTACCTGCGAGCCATTTTTTAAACTCGGGCGAACGTTCTGTGCTCACTATAGTTTCCTGTTTGTTGGATGGTTTTAATTTGATGAGTACACGTGCTTTTGTCCAAGCCGTCAT
>JBKCJY010000372.1:0-2827 GCA_046301455.1 Chitinophagaceae bacterium
AGTGGCATGAAAGAGTTCATCCACAAGGGCTGCTCCTATACAAACAATTGGTTTTGGCATGCAGCAAAAGTAAGTGCAATCGGCTTTTCATAATAAAATTCATGTAATAGAAATAGCATT
Organism: Chitinophagaceae bacterium; assembly: GCA_046301455.1. Classification (GTDB taxonomy): domain Bacteria; phylum Bacteroidota; class Bacteroidia; order Chitinophagales; family Chitinophagaceae; genus Lacibacter. The sequence continues at coordinate 121 of JBKCJY010000372.1, forward strand.
TGATAGTAATTATTATATCAACGTCAATTACTTTTAGGAGTATTTAGATATTAACTAATAGCTGTTAAAAATCGGTTTAAGACTAAACTTTGGTGTCAAGAGTAAATTCAGACAGGATAAATGAATTATAGCTTACAATCTATAATTCTTAATAGTATCGTTACATAAATTTTATTTCATTCCTTTACCTTTGCGATTCTTTCGCAAAGTCTCCCGGCATCATGTCTGGGATCAGAAGGCGGTCACTTTAAAAAGTTAAACAATGAACAAAGGACCCGTTTCAAATTTCATTCAACATCATTACCGGCATTTTAACGCCGCTGCATTAATGGATGCAGCTAAAGGTTATGAAACACATCTCAATGAAGGTGGAAAGATGATGATTACACTGGCAGGCGCTATGAGTACTGCCGAGCTTGGTATTTCTCTCGCTGAAATGATTCGTCAGGATAAAGTACACATCATCAGTTGTACAGGTGCCAATCTTGAAGAAGATGTAATGAACCTTGTTGCACACAGTCATTATAAGCGTGTGCCTAACTACCGTGATTTAACTCCGCAGGATGAGTGGGATTTGTTGGAAAATCATTACAACCGTGTAACTGATACCTGTATTCCTGAAGAAGAAGCTTTCCGTCGTTTACAAAAACATTTGCATCGTCAATGGAAAGAAGCTGAAGCAAAAGGGGAACGTTATTTTCCGCATGAGTTTTTGTATAAAACTGTTTTGAGTGGTGATTTAAAACAGTATTATGAAATTGATCCTAAAGACAGTTGGATTGTAGCAGCTGCTGAAAAAAATATTCCCATCGTGTGCCCGGGTTGGGAAGACAGTACAACCGGTAACATCTTTGCCAGCTATGTTATTAAAAATGAATTGCAGGCAAGCACAGTAAAGAGCGGTATTGAATACATGGTGTGGCTGGCTGATTGGTACAGAAACAATTCAAGCGGAAAAGGTGTTGGTTTCTTTCAGATTGGCGGTGGTATAGCAGGAGATTTCCCTATATGCGTTGTGCCGATGATGTACCAGGATTTGGAGTGGCATGATGTTCCGTTCTGGAGTTATTTCTGCCAGATAAGTGACAGTACTACATCATTTGGTTCTTACAGTGGCGCAGTACCTAATGAAAAAATTACATGGGGTAAACTGGATATTAATACACCCAAGTTTATTGTAGAGAGTGATGCAACTATTGTGGCACCACTCATCTTTGCATGGATTTTAGGTTGGTAATATTTAATTGATGAATAAATGAATGGAGGTGATGCAGCAATGCATCACCTTTTTTTTTACATTTATCAAAATCATTTTTATGAATCACATCAGCAATATCCCCTTTCAGGAAATACGCCCCGGCTTTTTCGGTAAATTGATTCATGGCGATAAAGGCACAGTAAGCATTTGGGATATCAAACAGGGTAGTGCATTACAAACACATCAGCATGTGCATGAGCAAATCACATATATACTCGAAGGTGAGTTGCAGATGAATATTGGTGGAGAAGATTATTTGTTAACAGCAGGTTGTTATCATGTTATACCTTCCAATGTTCCGCATAATGCTTTTGCAAAAACAGATGTAAAAGTGATTGACTTCTTTAGTCCGGCACGGGATGATTACCGCTAAACCTGCTTATAAAAAGTAAAGCCACTGATTCTTATTAGCAGTTAGCGTACGACACATTTCTACATTTGCAACACAATGAACTGGTTTTTAAAACTCATCACTGAGCAAAGTATTCCACAAACAGTAATTATTTATGGAGTAGTGATTGCATTGGGCATTTGGCTTGGCCGAATTAAAATAGCCGGTATTTCACTTGGTGTTACATGGATTTTATTTTTAGGATTAATTTTTTCATATCTCGGCATCAACCTCAACCCCGAAACTGAACATTTTCTTAAAGAATTTGGGTTGATCTTGTTTGTTTATTCTATCGGTTTACAGGTGGGTCCGGGTTTCTTTTCATCACTTAAAAAAAATGCAGCGGTTACTAATGGATTAGCTGCAGGTGTTGTAGCACTTGGTGTACTCATTGTTATCCTGTTTTATTTGTTTTTAGCAACACCCATCACAACACTTACCGGTGTAATGAGCGGAGCTGTTACCAACACACCGGGATTGGGTGCAGCACAAGATGCAGCTAAAGATTTACAAATCAGTAATGATGATTCATCCTTTATTGCTTTGGCTTACGCAGTGGTGTACCCCTTTGGTGTGTTTGCTATCATTCTTTCGTTATTAATTCTTAAAAAAATATTTAGGGTTGATTTAGAAAAAGAAAGAGAGCTCCATCGCAAGCTGGATGTAATTAAAAGTAACCGACCTGTTTCTATACACTTACAGGTAAGCAATCCGCAAGTTGAAGGTAAACCATTGCGTACAATTTTTGATTTATTGAAAGAGCCAATTGTTATATCACGTATGCTGCAAAAAGGTGAAGTGATTACACCAACACCACAAACAATGGTACACAAAGATGATGTACTGTTAATAGTAGCGCATAAAGAACAGATACCGGTATTAAAAATGATCATTGGTGAGGAATCAAACATCAATCTGAAAGAAGTACCGCAGAGTGAATTGCTTTCACGTATCATTGTTGTAACACAGGCATCTGTAACTCATAAACGGTTAGGCGATTTGGCCGCATTGCATCAACATGATTTTACATTAACCCGTTTAAGCCGTGCAGGTGTTGA
>JBKCJY010000373.1:0-6524 GCA_046301455.1 Chitinophagaceae bacterium
TACAAATGCGCACCACCTATTGAAGGATTTGAAGGCAAGACAGGAATTACGATGACTAAAACCTATTAACCCGTTTATGCTAAAACACTTTGTATTGTTGTTATTTGTTTCAATGTCGTTTAAAAGCTTTGCGCAATCAGTGGAGGAACTCGTAAAGCAGGCTGATGCATTTGAAAAACAAATGAAAGAACAGGAAGCTTATGCCAAGTTCAAAGAAATTGTAAAATCTCATCCGCAACATTTATATGCACTCAATAAATGTAGTGAGTTGGCAAGCCGTATTGGTCGTATGCAAGCCACAAAAGAAAAGCAGGCTGATTTTTACAGGGCTGCAAAAATCTACGCAGAGCGTGCCTTAAAAGTAAATCCCAAAGACAGCGATGCCAATATGGTTATGAGTCTGGCATACGGACGTATGGCTCTGCTTCTGAGCGGGAAAGAAAAAATCGCTTATGTGCGTGATATAAAAATTTATGCAGAACGTGCAGTTGCCATCAATCCAAACAATTTTAAAGCATTGCATGTGTTAGGCAAATGGCATTATGAAGTAACAAATTTGGGTGTTATGGAAAAAGCAGGATTAAAAGTTTTCTATGGCGGTTTGCCAAAAGCACGCTTTGATTCAAGCCTTTATTTTTATAAAAAAGCGGCTGCATTAAGTCCGGGTTTTGTATTGAACTATTTGGAAATGGCCAAAGTATATTACAAAATGAAAAATAAAAACAAGGCCATTGAGTTGTTGAAACAGACAATCAAAATGCCCGATACCACATCAGAAGATGCATTGGTAAAAAAAGAAGCAGGAGAGTTGTTGAAAGAGTGGAGTTGAAAATTGGTTGATTGGATTTTAGTTTGATTGCTGGATTGTTGAATTGTTTGATAGTTGGGGTCAACTAATCTTAGCCCATTTTTTTAACTTTTTAATTTTGACTTTATCCAGTTTCTCAATCTGTCATCATTGAAGCACCCGAATGCTTACTTTTGCCCATCAATCATTTCTTTTGAGCAAAACAGTTTTTTTATTTACCCCGCCGTTTACACAGTTAAACACGCCATATCCTGCAACGGCATATCTCAAAGGGTTTCTAAATACAAAAAATATTACGGCAGCCCAAGCAGATTTGGGTATTGAAGTAACACTCCAGCTTTTTTCGAAAAATGGGTTAAAGCATTTGTTTTCCTTGGTTGATACAAGCAAAGAGCTTTCAACTAATGCAGAACGTATACTTGCATTAGATGAAAAATACATTCAAAGCGTGGATGATGCAGTTCTCTTTTTGCAGGGGAAAAATCCAACGCTTGCGCATTTCATTGCCAGCAGAAATTTTTTACCTGAAGCTGCAAGGTTTAAGGAGTTAACCGATTTTCGTTGGGCATTTGGCACAATGGGTTTACAGGACAAGGCCAAACATATTGCTACTTTGTTTTTAGAAGACCTTTCTGATTTCATCAAAGAAACCATTGATGAGAATTTTGGTTTCAGCCGTTATGCTGAACGTTTGGGCCGCAGTGCCAACAGCTTTGATGAACTGCATGCACAACTGCATCAACCATTGAGTTATGTAGATGAATTATTGATTGAATGTTTGCAAAAGCATATAGAAGAAGTTCAGCCCAAACTTGTTTGCATCTCTGTTCCTTTCCCGGGCAATTTATTTGCGGCCTTTCGTAGCGCACAGTGGCTGAAACAACAGCATCCGCAAATAAAAGTTTGTATGGGTGGAGGTTTTCCCAATACAGAACTTCGTTCACTCAAAGATGTGCGTGTGTTTGATTTTTTTGATTTTATTACTTTGGATGATGGTGAAGCACCAATAGAAAAGTTGGTAAAATTCATCAATCATGAAATTGCATCAAAAGAATTGAAACGAACCTTCCTGTTGCAAAATAATCAGGTTGTTTATATAAATAATTCTTTCTGCAAAGATTACAAGCAAACAGAAACAGGCACGCCCGATTACAGTGATTTACTTTTAGATAAATATATTTCAGCTATTGAAGTAGTAAATCCCATGCACAGTTTGTGGAGCGATGGCCGATGGAACAAACTCACCATGGCCCACGGATGCTATTGGGGCAAGTGCACTTTTTGTGATATTTCATTGGATTATATCAAACTTTACGAACCCGTTGCAGCCAAACTGTTGGTAGACAGGATGGAAACCATCATGGCGCAAACAGGCAACAATGGTTTTCATTTTGTAGATGAAGCGGCGCCACCTGCACTCATGCGTGAAGTGGCGTTGGAAATTCTCCGGAGAAAATTAGTAGTAAGCTGGTGGACGAATATCCGTTTTGAAAAAAGTTTCACCCGTGATTTATGTTTGTTATTGAAAGCCAGCGGATGTATTGCCGTAAGCGGCGGACTGGAAGTGGCCAGTGACCGTTTGCTGGAGCTCATTCAAAAAGGCGTCACTGTTGCACAGGTAGCCAAAGTAAACAAACATTTTAAAGAGGCCGGTATTATGGTGCATGCATATTTGATGTATGGCTTTCCTACACAAACAGCACAGGAAACGATTGATTCACTGGAGATGGTACGGCAACTGTTTCAAACCGGTGTGTTGCAATCTGCTTTCTGGCATCAGTTTGCAATGACAGCCCATAGCCCGGTGGGAATGAATCCTGAACAATACAAAGTAAAACGTGCAAAAGAAGTGGCCATCACTTTTGCTGATAATGATGTGGAGCATATAGATGTAACAGGAACTGATCATGAAAGTTTCAGTTTTGGATTGAAGAAATCTCTGTTCAACTATATGCAGGGAATCGGCCTGGAAGAGCCATTGTATAAATGGTTTGATATGAAAGTACCAAGAACCACCGTAGCACCTGGTACCATTCTCAACATTGTTGCTGAAGAAGAATTACCGTTGAGTAAACCCGGTACCAAAATTCTTTTCATCGGTAAGTTGATAAGCACAGAAGTGATCACCAGGTCCAAAAAAGGAAACAGTTGGGAATTATTGCAACTCAACTTCGTTACCAATAAAGAAACGATTTCCATACAGGTAGATAAGGAAAAAGGAGCGTGGCTGGCACAACTCTTACCGCAACTTTCGGTACATACATTCCCGGCTAAAACAATACAGCAGGTAAAAGAATCCTACGAATCCCATGGCTGGGATGATTTTGAATTGTTTTTTGATAACAAACCGGTGGGGCAGTTATGGAAAGCAGGGTTGCTTCGGTTGTAACCGTTTATTTGAAGAATGTTACATAGCGCTACTCCCTTAATTTTGCACTCTAATTTTTTGTTATGCGTAAAGTATCACTGGTTGTATTGATTTGTTTTGTTGCGGTTACCAGCACATTTGGATGGGGCGCCAATGGTCATCGTATTGTGGGTGCTATTGCAGATTCTTACCTCAGTAAAAAAGCAAGGAGCAATATTACTGCCATTTTGGGAAACGAATCAATTGCTATGGGCAGTAACTGGGCCGATTTTATTAAGAGTGATACCACTATGAAATATTTAGACCCCTGGCATTACATCAATATCAAACAGGGATTGGACTATGCTGCTTTTGAAACACAGTTAAAACAGGACACAGGAGTGAATGCGTATACCAAAATCAATTTCCTGGTGGCTGAACTGAAGAACAAAAATCTTTCTGCCGAAAGGAAACAGTTTTGTTTGCGTATGCTCATTCATATTGTGGGTGATATTCACCAGCCCATGCATGTGGGCCGTGCTGAAGATTTAGGCGGTAACCGTATTCGTGTGCAATGGTTTAATGATCCCACTAACCTGCACGCATTGTGGGATGATCGTTTGATTGAACAGCAAAAGCTCAGCTATACCGAGTTTGCAACAGCTATCAACAATACTACCATAGCACAAAGAGCTACTTGGCAGCAGCAACCCATGGAGCAATGGCTTTTTGAATCCTATCAGTTGGCAGATCGTATTTATAAAAGCATTACCCAGCCTGAGCAAAAACTCGGCTTCCGTTACAACTATGATTTTATTGAGGTGGTGAACCAGCAATTATTGAAAGGCGGTGTACGTTTGGCTGGCTTGCTCAATGAAATTTTTGGGTGATATTTTTTGATTGAATTGCTTTATTTTCTGATCAAATTCAAATAATCAGAGTCCCGTCATGTCAACGACAGGAGACATCTCTGAGGAGTAAAACTGCCGATGTATTGTAAAGCTGTTTTTACGGCCTCTCAGAATATTTAATCAAACTTATACTTCAGAGATTCCTCATTACGCCGTAAGAGCGTGGTTGGTAAAGGTATTATCATGGCTTCATACGGAATGACGGTGTAAGCGTTTAATGAATTGCTTTTTCATCCTGTGACATGAGAGTCCCGTCATGTCGACGACAGGAGACATCTCTGAGGAATCGGACTTTTCCGGATTGTAATGTTGTTTGGCTTTTGTGCTTTGCATTCGTTGTTGGTGAGGTGACACAACAACTAATGCGATGGTTAACAAAATGCCTATGCGATAAATGTAAAATATCTCTATGGCTTCTGATTAATTCAAAAGTCATTTTAATCATTTTAGCACAGGCAGTAAACTTATCTTTAAATACAAATTTCTGCAATAATTTATCTTTATCTAAGTAAGTCAAAAGCCAAAATCCATTTTTATCTTGTACAAAGCCCCAAGCAGGAGTGTGTCGAATATCTTCTGTATAATAGAGCCATTCTTCAATTAGTTTTGGATTATTAAGTATGTAATTACGGATTTTATCTTCGGTTATCAATTCAAAAAAATTGAATATTTACACGATAGCATTATTTCTGAAGGTGATTTATCACCATTACGATAAAGACTAGGGAAATTAGAAATTGTTTTAATACAATTCAATATTTCATCATTTTGCATTTAAAAAAAATATAATTAAAACGGAATTCATTTTTTGCATATATCTTTTTATCTGGAATTCACAAATCGAAAATAATCATATCACCTTCCCCCGCCACTTCCCACTCCTGATATAGGCGTAGGCCATCACAAAAATCACAATCCAATACAGTATTTCAGAAGCCCAGGCCCATGTTAAATTGAGATGCCATACCTCCAGTACCAGGTAAACATAGATGATGTAAACGGTAATGGTTATTGCTTCGATGAGCAGGTTTACCTTGGTATTACCGGTTCCTGTAACGGCATTTAACCATATCACTGAAAAACTCATAAACATCATGCCCACTGTTACAATACGCAAAGGGGGAATGGCTGCATCAACAAAAGCTGCTGAAAGTTGAAAGAAGGAGAGCAGCTCGGCTGCAAACAGGTTAAAGAGTACAAACATGAAGGTAGTGGCAATCAAGCTCAGCCGCATAATGCGGTGAATGAGTTTTACCACTTCATCTTTTCTTCCCTGGCCAATGATATTACTCACCATGGCATTGGTAGTACTTGCAAAAGCCCAGATGAAAATACCGGTAAGCGAAAAAATATTTCGCATCACATTGCTGATCGCCAGAGCACGCTCAGATTCCTGTGGGAATATGATTTTGCCATTACGTTCAATCAAAATATAGAACAACAACCATGTAATGAGGCTGATGGAAAACTGTCCAATCAAAGGTGCAGAAATATTTAAAATCAAATTGGTAATCTGTTTGCTATAGGCTTTGTATTTAAACAAATGGAATCGCTGATGCAGTTTTGTTGCATAAATCAACGCAAAGACTGTAATCATTCCAATAAACTCAGCCAGCACACTTGCATAAGCTGCTCCGTTAAAACCAAGATTGGGTAATCCAAACTTTCCATTGATAAATCCATAATCAAAAAAAATATTGGCGCCTGCTTCAACAAATGTTCCAATCATCAGGAACTTGCTGTTATTGGTGCCCACTAAAAACGCATTACCCATTTGAAACAAATACAAAAATGGCAGACCCCAAACACGTATCTGTAAAAATTCAATGGCACTGGCATCTACTTTTTGAGATTTTAAAGCAGAGTGAAAAATAAATGGCGTTAAAAAATAAGTGAGCACAATACCAATAGCTGCCATTACTGCCGCAATACGTACTCCCTGTGCAAACAGTTTTCCGATTTCTTCAATACGGTTTTCACCTGCACGGCGTGCTATGAGTGATTGTAATGCGTTGTTGAGGCCATTGCCCACCACTGCGACAACCAAAAAATAAACACCAGTGATGCCGGCAGTGCCCAAATACTCTTCACCCAAACCACTTATGAAATAATTGTTGGCTGTAAAATTTAGAAAAGGTACCAACAGCGATAAACTGATGGGTAGTGAGATGGATAAAATCTGTTTGTTGGTTATATCCAGCCGTAAATCATTCTTGTGTAAAGCCGTTTCCACTCGTGTATGTTTCCTGCGAAATTATGTGATTTATCTCTCCCGTATTCTTCCTATTATTGCAGCGGTTAAATCAAGTAATTTGTTACATCCCGTTTATTTTTTTAGAAGCAATCAAGCTGAAATTACTAAACAGCAATTTTTGGTACAACATGGTAGCGGCTTTTGCAGTTTTGTGCTGTATGACAAAGAACAGCAGCAGGTAAATGCCTGGGTGCTGTATGAAAC
>JBKCJY010000374.1:0-1856 GCA_046301455.1 Chitinophagaceae bacterium
CCGCAAGGTATTAGCCAGTCGCCGTGCAAAGGGACGTCATAAGCTCAGTGTGAGCGATGAGCGTGGAGCAAAAAAATAAACAAAGAGCTTTATTCAATAATTCAAGTCCCGGTATTAGCCCGGGACTTTTTATTTTTACCAACATTGATTAGTAAAAAACGATATACGCTGGGCAAGGAGGAGCGGTTGAAAAGCCGCAAGCAAATTGATTTGCTATTTAAGCAGGGTGCTTCATTTAATGCTGGTGTGCTCAAAGTTTTTCATCAGCTTCATGAACAGGACCGTGCAGAGCCTTTGCAATTTGGAGTGGGAGCAGGCACCAGGTATTTTAAAAAAGCAGTTCACCGCAACCGCATCAAACGGCTTGTACGTGAAGCATGGCGATTGCAAAAAGAAGCATTGAAAGAACAATTGCTGCGTAATGGTAAAAAGATTGATGTGTTTTTCATTTTTATTGGAAGAGAATTACCCGATCATGAATTGATTGCTGAAAAAACAAAAATGGCTTTGCTTAAACTACAGGACATCTATAAATGAATGTAGTAAAACAAATATTAATCTTTCCATTTGTAATGCTGATAGGTTTTTATCAGTACGTAATCAGTCCGGCAATTGGTCCAAAGTGCAGGTACACACCTACATGCAGTCATTATGGAATTGAAGCATTAAAAAAACATGGTCCAATAAAAGGATTGTGGCTGACAATAAAACGAGTGAGTAAATGTCATCCATGGGGCGGCAGTGGTTATGATCCGGTACCTTAGAACGTTAGAGGTACTCAATGCGAAGCAGGAAGCAATATGGCAAAAGAAAAAACAAGATGCAGTTGGTGTTTAAAAGATGATTTGTACAAACAGTATCATGATGAAGAATGGGGCGTTCCTTTGCATGATGATAACAAGCTGTTTGAAATGCTTTGCTTAGAAGGTGCACAAGCGGGGTTGAGCTGGTACACTGTTTTATCAAAAAGAGAAAATTACCGAAAAGCATTTGATGGATTTGATGCAAAGAAAATAGCAAAGTATACAGAAAAGAAACAGCAAGCTTTACTGAACGACGCAGGCATCATCCGCAATCGTTTTAAAGTAGCGGCCTTTATTCAAAATGCAAAAGCTTTCCTGGAAGTGCAAAAGGAATTTGGAAGTTTTGACAAATACATCTGGCAATTTACAGGAGGGAAACCCATTGTCAATAACCCCAAAACTTTGAAAGAAGTGCCTGCCAAAACAAAGGAGAGTGATGCCATGAGTAAAGATTTGCTGAAACGTGGGTTTAAGTTTGTGGGTTCTACAATTTGTTATGCTTTTATGCAGGCTACAGGAATGGTAAACGATCATGTAGCAGAATGCTGGAAGCGGAAACGTTAATTTTGTACTTTTCTGAAACTAAAATTTGGGTGGGCTGTTAATTATTAAAATACAGTTTATGAACCGATTCCTAATCATTGCCTTTTTACTCATAACAACGGGTATGGCAAAGGCTCAAACTGACAGTGCTGAAAATTTTCAATGGCCTGGAGCCTTTCGCCCGGCCGACAGTTCATCTCTCATAAAATTATTTCCCAATCCTGCTAAGGATAATGTATTTATTACTGTAAAAGATTGGGATGGTAAAAGCCGTTACAATTTTGTATTGCTTGATGGTAAAGGCCGACCCATCAAGAATATCATTTTGCTGCAACCACAACAACTGATTCCTTTAAGACAGAGTTATGGCAAAGGATTACTTTGGGTGGAAGTGTATAAAGAAAAGCAACTTATAGGAAAGGAAAAACTATATGTAGCCGATCGATTTTAGATAATAAAAAACGGGAAGTACATCTTCCCGTTTTAATTTTAAAATAGTACAATCTTATT
>JBKCJY010000375.1:0-3588 GCA_046301455.1 Chitinophagaceae bacterium
GGAAGCTTTCGGTTCTCCGGCGCTTAAGTTTCTGTGTAGATGTTTTGATTCCATTGTTTCCTGTTTGTTGGGTGATGAATAATGGTAATCAAAGGACAAAGGAAAAATCATGTAAAACTTATATAGTTCTTCAAACAGGAATTGAGTCTTAAGAATTTGTGAATTGGGTACGGCTTTTCAATGGAGGATAAGTATAGCGTATTGAACACAAGATTACACTCAAGTTTAAATCGATGCAAGCAGAATGCAGCATTTTTATTCACAATTGCCAAATTGTGTTATGGGAAAACTACGATTTCGGAAGGATTGACAGGGAGAAATACGTATTTATCATTCTCCCGGATGGTAAATGCGTTCCGCATTCTTAAATACTTCTTCTTTATTCAACGTCATCCGTTTTGTTTTTTGAAAACGATACAGTTCCACCTGATCATCAAAATGTTTATTGCCGGGACGTGAAGAAGCACCATACATATTTACAGTTTCAATTTGTGGTAAACCATTTTTTGCAAAGCGAATGAACATTATCAATCCATCACCACCAACGGATTTTAATTTGCCATCTTTATATTTTTCTGTCCATTGCGGTGAAAGTAAATCAGGAAAACCCCACAAAGAATAATCTTTATCACCACGAACTAATTTTTGTACATCACCCAACACAATATCATCTTTTCCAAAATACTTCATCATATAATCATATACCGCCTGATAAGTGGCAATAGATTCTGTTTTTGTTAATTTTCTTGCATCCTGTCCATCCATCATTTGTTTTACATGTTCATATACCAATAGAAACACAGCAGCACCTTTACTGCTGCTGTCGCCTTTTTTATCCCATTGCTGAAAATTGGTAATGATAGTGCTTAATTGCGGATAATCTTTTGCAGTAACCATCAGCATTGTGTCAACATGATATGGATACGCCAGTTGTTTTGGTAATTGTTTATCAAATTTGATTTGTTTAAAGCGTTCATAGCTCATTTTTTCATTATCCAGCAACTCATACATACGAAGACTTCTGTTGTTATGATACATTTCCCATCCATCTACCTTTGGAAATTTGCCTGAATTCAAATTGTCATTCTTGCCACTTGCAGCAAAGGAGGAATGATTGGTATTGAATACAATGCCGCTTTTTGGATTCAAATATTGCGGCAGTTGGTTGAATTGCCGAAACGAAGTCCATAATGTTTTAGAAGTATTTCCCGGTATTGTTTTTCTCCAGTCATATTGCGGCGCTGCATCACGAACGGGTATAAGACCATTGTTTACATAGAAGATGGTATCATATTTATCAGCATACATGATGTTGAACATGGAAAGACGTTGGTCTTTGATGGCATTATAAAACTCAGTAAAGTTCCTTGCTTTATCCATTTCATACCATTGCTCCATGGCACGTATATCCATGTTTGCTCCAAGACGAATAGAAAAAACTCCCTGTTTGTTTTTCATTGTGGCGCCATACTTACTCCAATAAACAGTTCTGCTAACAGCAACAGGAATACCCTTAATACGCAACTTTATTCTCTTTTGCTCCAAATCATGCCATTGTCCGTCAAACCTGTATTGATTCTTATTCTCCGGATTCATCTCTAATTGAAACACATCAACCCTGTCGCAGTAATTTACTGTATGTGCCCAACCCAAATGTTCATTAACACCATGCAAAATGCAAAGTCCACCTGCCAGTAAGCCGCCGTGTACATTCAACCCTTCTTCACTGTTAAGATGCGCTTCATAAAAAGCCTGTGAACCGGTATTGGGCTGGTGTGCATTTACCAATAAAAATGCATCACCTGTTGTTGTTTTACTTGGATGCACACTCATGGCATTGCTTCCTTTGTTTGTGTTGTTTATGTCTGGTGCTAACCAGATTTTGTTGGCATAAACTCTTCTTAGCATATCATCAGCGCCATTAAAAACTGTTAATGCCAATACAGATGAAGCAATATAATCCTCAGTAGTTACCGGGAAAATATTTTTGTGCAGCCATTCCTCTTTGTGCTTCATGGCATAATCATTCAAACCCTGTACATAAGCTTCCATAACTTTTATAAAACCAGGAGATAGTGTGTTCCATTTTTCTTTGGTAATTTCTCTGCAGCGGAAGAGTGCAAATGCATAATCTCCTGCTGCACCTGCTCTGCCTAATACACTTCCCATCAAACCTTTGGCAGGTAATACTATATCCTGCAAACTTTTAAAATCATCTTCAGCATGCGCCCATGCAAGACCGTAAGCCACTTCTGCATCTGTTTTGGCGAAAATATGTGGTACTCCGAAACTGTCACGAACAATGGAAATGTTGCGTGGATTTACAGTGATTTGAGATTTCAGACTTAGAATTGGAACTGTAATTAATGCTACTAGCAAAACTCGAAGTGTATGTATCATGATGTAAGAAGCTTGAGAATTATATCCTTGTTTTAAACGCATCAGGAAAATAGTTTTTGTGTATTATGTCGACGAATATGTGTACTTTGTCGATTTTAATTATTTCGTTATGATGTTTCCATAATTTTATATCATAGGTGTTTTTCATAGGTTAGCAACGGCTGTCTTTGTCAAAGGACGGCCTATTTTTTTAGTGCTTTAACCTTTTTCTTCTGAACTTCTGCCGGATCACATCCTGCACTTCCACATCTTCAATCTTACTTTCCAGCCAGCTGATAACATCTAAATATAAAAACGCCCTTGTTTCAAAACGGTTGCCTTCATATTTACGGATGCGTTGCAATAGCTTTTCAAAAGCGGGTTTCATTTTTTGCGGTGTGAGTTTAAATGCATGGCGCAGGAATCGGAATATTTCTTCTTCAAGCGCTGTTAAGTTTTGCATCTTTCCCATAAAACGATAAACAGATTTAATAAGGTGCTCCAATAAATCAAAATTACCGAGTTCATAATGTGCAATCAAATGCAGCAGGCGTGCATAGCATTGTAAATCGGTACGCAAATCCACTTTCCAATGAATGATTTTATTTAAGTATTCAATTGTTTTTTCATTGTTGCCGCTGCCGAAATACAAACAGGCAATCTTATAATAAAACACCAACACACGGTGACGGTCTAGATACAATTCATACTCATCTAATTTTTCTTCTATGTGCGGCACTAATCTTAAACCTTCTGTAAATGTACCTTCTAAAAAATGTTTGTTGATTTTAGCAATGTATAAATACACAAAACAAAGAATGCGGTAGTTTTCATTTTGCTGCACTAGTCTACGTTGTGTAAATTTTTCAAACTGTAAAATGGCTTCATTAAGCTTGGTTTCATTCTCCAAATCAAAATGAGCGCCCATCAAATTGTGCATGGCTTTTATGTAATGCGCTGTTTCTGCTTCCAGCATACCTTCATACTTCTCAAACAAATCCACCCATTTTTGAGTGTAGCGATAGTACAATAAATATTCCTGGCGAATGAATGCTACCCAGCAATAAGATTGATAGAGATACAATTTTTCATAAAAACCAATCAAATGGTCGGCATTGGCAGGAACATGTGTAGCAAAATACTTTTTTACTTCAGTTGCTTCTTTTTCATTTCTTGCCACACCATTTTTTATATACCAACTGTAAAGCT
>JBKCJY010000376.1:0-6420 GCA_046301455.1 Chitinophagaceae bacterium
GATACATTCGCTGTTTTAATACTTCCATAAAATGTTACCCAGTGCAATGCTGCCAGCAAACCAATGCCGCTTAATTGAAGGATGTGTTTTAAAGGAACTTTCTGCAGTTTTTTAGTAAGTGAAAAAAGCAACCACATGGTACCTGCCGTTAATAATAAACGCCACCACACCAACAATCCTTCATTAAGAGTAACTAAACGGCCCAGCACCCCGGTAAAACCAGCCAGAAAGATGGAGAGATGGAGTTGAAGGAATGCTTTCTTCATTATAGCAACAAAGAAAAAGAAAAGAAATGTGTTAAGCGATTTTTAATTGAGGGAAGAAAGTACGTATGAATTATGCAGCTATGGCACTGCGGTCGTTCTTTATCCGTTTTCTGTAGTTTTTAAAGATGCTGTGCCAGCGAAGGTTGAGCACACCAAGAATGCCTTCTTTTACAATGCCTTTGTTCATTTTGCTCACACCCAGTTTACGGTCAATAAATGTAATAGGCACTTCTTCAATTTTAAAATGGAGTTTCCACGCTGCAAATTTCATTTCTATCTGAAATGCATATCCTACAAATGTTATTTCATCCAGGTTTAATGTTTCAAGTACTTCTTTACGGTAACAAACAAAACCTGCTGTGGGGTCTTTAACGGGCATCCATAAAATCATTCGTGTGTAATATGATGCTCCTTTTGAAAGAAAGATCCTGTCCCATGGCCAGTTGGCAACACCGCCACCTGTTGTATATCGGCTGCCTACAGCAACATCTGCTCCATTATTTTTACAGGCATTGTATAAACGGTCTAAATCTTTTGGATTATGGCTGAAGTCGGCATCCATTTCAAATATAAACGCATAGCCTTTTTCTATACACCAGCGAAAACCATGAATGTATGCAGTACCCAAACCCAGTTTTCCTTTTCGCTCTTCAATAAACAAAGCGCCTTCAAATTCGGGAATTAGATTTTTTACGATGGCTGCAGTGCCATCAGGAGAGCCATCATCAATAATCAACACATGAAAGCCTGTATTTAAAGCAAATACCGCACGGATAATTGCTTCAACATTATCCTTCTCATTGTAAGTGGGTATAATAACTATTTTTTCCAAACCGGTTGATTGATGATGCAATATAGATGAAATCAAAAAACGAGCAACTGGTATATAAAACTTCTGTACTGTTTAGTTCTTTTTTAACAGGGTTCTGCTGAAAATCTCTGACAGCTTTTGTTTTGTGTGCAATGGAAAATCTCCTTTCATCATCCAATCGTAATACTGGGGTTCCTGTCGCAGCACATCAGCCACCGAGCGCCCTTTGTGTTTTCCGAAATTAAATATTTCTTTTCCATTTTCCATAATGAAGCGGCGTGCAAAATCCACAATTTCTTCTTCACCAATTGCTTTTAAAATACTCTCAACGCTTTTGCCCAATTGCGGATAGCGTTCTACCTGCGCCTGTAATACTTCAAGTGTAGCACTTGCATCAATTTCTGCACTGTGTGCACCATCCAAATTTTTATTGCAGTAAAACTTATAAGCTGCTGATAGTGTGCGTTGTTCCATTTGATGAAAAATGCGCTGCACGTCTACAAGCCTGTTTTCTTTTAAATCAATTTCAATACCCACTCTTAAAAATTCTTCCATTAAAATAGGCACATCAAAACGGTTGCTGTTATATCCCCCAAGGTCACATCCATCAATAAATTGTTTGATTTCGTTGGCCGCCTGTTTAAACGTAGGTGCGTCTTTCACCATTTCGTTGGTAATGCCATGCACTTCCGTTGCTCCGGGTGGTATGGGCATTTCAGGATTCAGCAATTTGCGTTTTACCTGTTTTGTACCATCGGGTACTATTTTAATAATGGCAATTTCAATGATACGGTCTGAGCCGATGTTGATGCCGGTTGTTTCAAGGTCAAAAATGGCAAGGGGTTTATTAAGCTCAAGGTTCATTGAAGAAGGGTTTTGCTGTGTGTTATTAGAAAAATCAAGCGGTAATTGTTCATTCATGGGCAAATGTACTAAAACAGGCTGTGCCTTCGTTTATACCACTGAAAAAAGGAAAAAGCCGGTACTATTGGCATTCTCCGGCAAAAAGGTTTACATTTACAAAACCAAAATCCTTCGAAAATGAAAAAAATCATCGTAGCCATTTCCCTCATTTTTATTTTAGGCCTCATTGCCAGCTCTTGTATGAGTACAGGTAAAATGGGTTGCCCCACAAATACAGCATCCAATAAACCTTTTAGGGCTTAAGCTGTTATTACTCAAATATTTTTATGAATTGGATTGAACTGGTATCCAACGAACAATTGGATAGCCTTATAGAAGCCTCGTCTGTACAACCGCAAATTATCTTTAAACACAGTACCCGTTGCAGCATCAGCACCATGGCAAAAAGCCGGCTCGAGCGTGCAGGTTTACCGGCAAATCTTCCTTTCCATTACCTTGATTTGCTTAGTTACCGCCCCATTTCAAATGCAATTGTTCAACAGTTTGGAGTTGAGCATGAATCCCCGCAGGTGCTCGTTATTAAAAATGGCAAATGTGTGTTTACTGAAAGCCACAGCGGTATTCACATGGATGAAATACTGCAGCATGCAGGGCTTAACTAAATGAACTGCTCAGTACTTTAATTCTCCAAGTTTTTCCAAAGCATACATGAGTGCAGTAGTATGCATACTTTGCAACAGTTGATTGCTGCGTATGAGTTGCTTTACTTCATCTATGCTAAGCAAAAGCACTTCAATATCTTCACCATCATCCAACTGCTGCTCTTTTACTTTTACACCTCCTGTTGCCAGGTACATGTGCATGATGTTGTTGTTGGTAGATGGATTGGCTGATGTATTACCCAGAAATTCAAATGAATCAAATTCATAACCTGTTTCTTCCAGCAACTCTCTTGCAATTGCTTTTTCTAAACTTTCATCCGTTGCATCAACACATCCACCGGGAATTTCTATAATCGTTTGCCCCAGCGCATGACGGTATTGACGCACCATCAATACTTTGTTTTCTTTGGTAAGTGCAACTGCTGTTACCCAATCAGGAAATTCATACACATAATAAGGATCAATGATTTTCCCATCCGGTTTCTCACACCTGTCTGCACGCATGGTTAGCCAGTTGTCTGTGAAGAGATGTTTAGAAGAAAGGAGTTTCCAGTTCATGTTGTTCATTAAGATTGTTATAAAGTGTTATTCAGACCACAGTCGATAGTCCACAGCTAAAATACAGTTGCTACCGTTGACTGTGGACTGTGGACTGTGGACTGTCGTCCGTCGACCGTCATCACCACCCCATTCTTTCCCTCAAACCTGTAATATGTGCCACATGATGTTTTCCATGCCATGCATACATGCCCAGCAAATACCAAAGGTTGAATTGCTTTTTACTGTGTGAGTGAATATAAGTTCTGTTCCACTCCTCTCCTTCTACATTTGAAAACAACATGAACATTTTTGCATGAATGGTGTGAACCATCGTTAATGAAATATTTACAGGTAGTTGATATTCTTTGGTCATGGCCCATTGCTGCTCATCATAGCCCATAATGGTGGGGTTCTCTTCAGTTAATGTAAACTTCAAGCGGCTGAGTGCATTCATATGACTATCTGCAACATGATGCACCACCTGTTGCACTGTCCATCCACCATCACGATAAGGAGTTAGTAATTGTGCTTCATCTAAATTTTCAATTGCTTTTTCCAATAAGCCGGGCAGAAATTTAATATCAGCCAAACGTTCTTCCAGCAACATTTCAGAAAAAGGTTGTGGTATGTATTCACCAATGGGATAACGCAAATCAATTGTACTCATAGCAAACATTTGAAGTATTAAAAAACCCGGCAAAGTTTTCAAATCTTTACCGGGCTATTTTATTTAAAAGAATAAAGCATCATTAACTGAGCTAAAGACTACCGGCTATCAACTCATTTCTTCACCGGCTTCACATCCAGCAGCTCCAGTTCAAAAATTAAAGTAGCGCCACCGGGAATGCTTCCGCCGGCACCTCTGTCGCCATAGGCATAATCGCTGGGAATAAACAATTGCCATTTGCTGCCCACAGGCATTAATACCAGCGTTTGTTTCCAGCCTTCAATCAATCCGCCCAAGGGAAATTCAATGGGTTCACCACGGCTGTAAGAATCATCAAAAATATTACCGTCGAGCGTAGTGCCTTTGTAATGTACTTTGATGGTGTCTTCCAAAGTTGGTTTTACACCAGTGCCCTGTGTAATAATTTTGTATTGAATACCGCTGGGCAATACCACAACGCCGGGTTGTTTTTTATTGTTCTCTAAAAACTTACGGCCTTCTTCTTTTACTGCTCCTGATTTTTTACCCATGTACTCCTGTAATTTTTGTTGTATAGTCATATTGCATTGGTTTTCGTCCATTAAAGGTTTGTTTCCTTTGAGTGCATCTGAAATTCCTTTGTTAAGTGTAACATAACTAAGGTTTTCGATGCCCTGCATTTTCATATTGGTGCCAATGTTTACACCAATAGCATAACTCAAACTGTCTAGCCCGTTTCTTAATAAAGGTTTGGGAGCTGCAGCAACAGCAGGTTTTGTAGTTGCTGGCTTGGGTGCCGGTTTTTTTGTTTGGCTTTTCACGGAGGCAGAGAGTAATACCACTGCCATCATCATCATTAATTTTTGCATGTTTGTAATAATTAAAATTTATTCGTCACGCAGTGCGTGACCGGTTAAGGATATAAATACATCTTCAAGGTTGGCCTGTTTCATTTGTTTGGGCCTTTCAAAACCTGTTTCCAGCAGGTTATCAATTAAATTACCGGGTGTATCCAATGCTACAATTTTGCCGCTGTCAATAATGGCTACACGGTCGCAAAGATATTCTGCTTCATCCATGTAATGCGTGGTAATAATAACCGTTGCTCCTCTTTTTTGAATGCTTCGTACCAATTCCCACAGGTTTCTTCTTGCCTGCGGATCTAATCCTGTTGTTGGCTCATCCAAAAAAACAATCTTAGGCTCATTAATAAGTGTGGTGGCAACAGAAAAACGTTGCTTTTGCCCGCCACTTAATTCTTTAAACTTGGATTTTGCTTTTTCTTCAAGGTTTACAGTTTTTAATAAATCCATTGCATTTACTGTACGGTTGTACAAACCTGCAAACAACTGTATTAACTCCGTTAAGTTCAAACCAGGATAATATCCGCTGGTTTGTAATTGCACACCAATAATTTTTTTAATGTCATTGGCATTTGTATCAATACTAAAACCATCCACTACTATTTCACCACTTGTTTTGGTGCGTAGCGTTTCAATAATTTCAAGCGTTGTGCTTTTACCTGCGCCATTAGGCCCAAGCAAACCAAATATCTCGCCTTCCTTCACTTCAAAGCTAATGCCTTTCACCGCTTCAAAGCTACCATAGTTCTTTACCAGATTTTTTACTTCAATAATATTTTTCATTACACTTCTTAATAACGCTATAACTAATTTTAAGGTTGATAATAGGTTTCCATTTCTTCCATCATGCCTTTGCTTCCAATAAATAACGGCTCACGCTGATGTAATTCTGTTGGCTGCACATCCAGTATCGGAATCTTTCCATTAGTTGCTTTGCCTCCTGCCATTTCCACTAAATATGCAAACGGGTTACACTCATACATTAGACGTAATTTACCTTTTGGTTTATCAGTAGTGCCGGGATACATAAAGATGCCACCTTTAATTAAACTCCTATGCACATCGGCCACCATGCTTCCAATATAACGTTGTGTATAAGGCCCGCCGTTGGTTTTGTTTTTCTTTTGACATGCCGTGATGTAATCCTGCACACCTTTTTCATAACGGAAAAAATTTCCGTGGTTCACACTGTAAATAGTTCCCAAATCAGGACATTGAATATTTGGATGACTTAAACAAAACTCACCAATGCTGGGATCCAATGTAAAACCATTTACACCACGCTTGGTAGCATACACCATCATAGTACTGCTGCCATAAACCATGTAACCTGCAGCAACTTGATTCCTTCCCTTCTGTAAAAAATCTTCCTTCGTACACAAAGTACCACGCTCACTCACTCTGCGGTAAACACCAAATATGGTTCCTATTGAAATGTTCACATCAATATTACCGCTACCATCCAGCGGATCAAACATCACCACATATTTTGCATTCTTGCTGATATCGTCATCAAACACTATAAAATCATCCATTTCTTCACTGGCAATACCTGCACAACTAATTCCATGCTGCAGCACTTTCATAAACTGGTTGTTTGCAAACACATCCAGCTTCTTCACATCTTCACCCTGCACATTGGTAGTACCGGCATCGCCCAAGATATCTACAAGTCCTGCTTTATTTACTTCCACATTAACACGCTTAGCGGCAAGTCCAAGGTCTCTTAATAAAGAGCTTAGTTCACCGGTTGCCTGTGGAAAATCAC
>JBKCJY010000377.1:0-1193 GCA_046301455.1 Chitinophagaceae bacterium
GTCCATTGGTTTGGTTGAGGGCATAAGCGTATTTTGAGGACAAAGATAGTTGAACTGAGTTTTTAAAAAAATTAAGAAAGGATCACGTGTCTGGTAACATGAACTGGCCTGACAACTAAAACACCTGCACTTCACTCACAAACAACCACGCTTTGTTCCCCGCACCCGCATTACCTTCCGGTATGATGCCTTTGTTCTTTATAAATACTTTTACATAACGTGTTACCTGTGCAGGAAAGTTGAGTTGTACTTTGTTTTCATTCAGTACCGGTGGTCCTACATCTACAATTGCATTGAAGTTAATGCCATCCATACTTGTTTGTACGGTAAAAGAAGAAGGGGGCCATATCCAGCTGCTGGTTTGTGAAAACACATGTGCAGTTACATTGTTGATGGTATCCAGCTTGCCTAAATCAATGACCGCTTCACAATCTGAACCACTGAAACCAAGAAACTCTTGCGAACGTGCCAAACCTTTCTCATTGATAATACCATTCACCAATGTAAACTCACCATCGCCGGGGTAGGACTTGGATGGTAGAGTAGTGAGGGTGATTTTTTTGCCTGTGGATTTGGAAAAAGCGAAGTTTTGTTGAAGAGAACTTACTACTCTGTTATCATAATAATATCGGGCAGTATAAAAGTTAGATGTATTAACTCTTATAGCATTATTATAGTTCAAATCGGTTGATTGGTTGCCTACCGAGTAGTAAATTTTTCCCAGATCGTTTTTAGATTCCAATTTCCAGTACACACCATTTAAATCTTCAGTTGGAGAAACAACAGCCTTTAAATCATAATACGCCTTACTATAATTTAATTCCAACATCTCATACCGCTTCATTTGCATTGGCAATCGTTTTTCAAAATCACTCCAATCTTTTTTCTCACTCCACAAAACTTCACTCAATGCTGCCATGCGTGGAAAAATCATATACTCAATTTTCCTCGTGTTGCTCATGTATTCAGTCCATACATTGGCTTGTGCACCTAATATATATTTTGATTCTTCTGCATTCAATTCTTTTGGATTCGGTTCATACGCATATACCGCTTCAATTGGGTTATACCCGCCAATGGTTACAGAATCTTCATTCTTGCTTTGTGTATGGTCAAAGTACACAGGTTTGCCTGGTGTCATAATCACCTGGTGTTTTTGTTTGGCTGCTTCAATACCGCCAGTTTCTCCACGC
>JBKCJY010000378.1:0-2067 GCA_046301455.1 Chitinophagaceae bacterium
GAATTTTATAGATTGATTCTTTCCCTTTGAAAGGAATTCATTATTAGGGCATTTTCTCCAGAGTACTTATTTATCATTCGATTGATGAATCGTATAGTTTGCAGATCGTCTTTTACTTTATAATCCTTCAGATTCTCTGAATAGTATTTTAACAATATGCGAACAGCCTTTTCATTTTCTGATAAAGAGTACCTATCTCTTTTCCAAAACGCCTCTTTTCTATAATTTGATTTTAAAGCATAAAACGTCCATACAATTTCGTTTTTTTCAATGATTGAATTAAAATCGAATGGCATTTGGACGATCCTTGGTTGAACGATCCGAAGCAAAACCTGTGCCTCAAATCTCAACTGGAAGTAGCGGCTTATTTGATTGATAATTTTCATTACAGAAGGTATACAAAGATTAAGTTATATAATAAATAGCTCAGCAACTTGGAACCTATTTCAAACGCAGAAATAGCCGGATTACCAAAAAATGAACCTTTAATTTAGAAAGCGAGTTGAAACTATTTTTACAATTTCGACGAAATTCATTATTTGATCGACAAAAAACAAAGACACGTTATAATTTGATTAACCACATGGTTCAGTAATTTCTACAGTATAGTACGTGTGTAACAGCTAGTACATACTAAAACATTACAATTCAATAAAAAAGGGGTAATTAATTACCCCTTTTTTATTGAATCTATTTTAATTTTTTAGCCGGTGCATTCACCTTTGGCCGTTTCTGCATTTCTTTTTGAATTGCATCCATTGCCTTTTTCTCAAACTGCTGTTTGAGCAAATTATTCTGCTGCTCCGCTTTTTCAATTTCCTGCTTGAGCATTTGCACACGCTGCAGTTGCAGGTTGCTGGGTTTAGCTTCCTGGTTGGCTACTGCTGCATATACATCTGTAATTTCACTGCGCAGACGTTTTAAATCACCCGTGCCCTTCATAACAGGAGGCACTAATGTTAAACGCAATGTTTCCAGTTTATCCCAATACTCCTGCAACAGTTTTTTAGTTTTTGCATTTGAAGTTGAATCAATATTCTTTTTCAACAATGCCTGTGTTGTATTAATACTGTCAACCAACTTTGCCAAACGTTCGTGCATACCACGTAACTCCATTGCAGTATTGTGCTGTACCTCTCTATCCTGTGCTGTAAACTCTTTGTTATTTGCATCATGCACCAGTGTAATTGTCTGTGTATATTCTTTACCGTTCAATTTCATTTTGATGGTGTAATCACCCGGTTTCACTTGTGGAGCAATAGCACCGCCAAAATCTATTCCGCTTCCACCCTTTGCTACCTTTGGTGGTAAACCACGCTGATTCCAGAATATTTTATTATACCCTTTACGATTTGAAGGACTTAATTTTTGCATAAGGTTTCCATCTTTATCGTACACTTCCATGGAAATAGAATTTGGACGATCCTTCAAATAATATTGAATGGGTGTAATGTTGCCAGAAAGTGAGCCGCCATTCCAATCGCCGGATGAATTAGGAAATTGTCCGCCATATTTTCCGTTTGATAATGTAATAGGTTTATCGTTGAGGAAAACCAGCTCTTTATTTGCTACCTCAGGTGTAATAGCACGCATAGGACTGATATCGGGCACAACAATAATACTGCGGCCATGAGTTGCCAATACCAAATCATTGGTTTGTTCCTGAATTTTAATATCACGCACTAAACTATACCATGGAATATTATTTTTCATACGGAACCAGTCTTTACCACCATCCACACTTGCAAACAATCCCATTTCTGTACCAAGGAATAATAAGTTTTTATTTACGATGTCTTCCTTAATCTTGTGTGCAAAGCCGGTAAACTCTTTGCTTTCGAACTTCTTCCATGTTTTTCCCATATCAGTACTTACTGCACTGTAGGTTGCATGATCTCCATACATATGATTATCAAATGTTGCATACACTACATTCTTATCAAACATACTTGGTTCAATACTGCTCACCCATGTTTGTTTTGGAATACCTGTTGCTGCATAATTAGCTGCAAGATTTGTCCATGTTTTGCCGCCATCGGTTGTGAGTTGTAAATTACCATCATCAGT
>JBKCJY010000379.1:0-2155 GCA_046301455.1 Chitinophagaceae bacterium
TGATATTGGAACGGGAAGTAATGGATGGGGAAATAATGAATCACAATATTATACCAGCCGCCCTGAGAATGTTGTAATATCAAACGGAACATTAAAAATTACTGCACGCAGAGAAGCATTTAGCGGAAGTAGCTTTACTTCTGCAAGACTTGTTACGAGGGATAAATTTTCTTTCAAGTATGGTAAAGTGGAAGCAAGAGCAAAACTTCCTGCAGGTATTGGTACATGGCCTGCTATATGGATGTTGGGTAATAATTTCTCAACTGTTGGATGGCCTGCCTGCGGCGAAATTGATATTATGGAACATGTGGGTTCACAGTTAAATAAAATTTATGGCACGGTGCATTATCCTGGTTTTTCAGGTGGTAATGCGGTGGGAGGTACAACTAATGTTTCCAATGTAACTACAGAGTTTCACAAATATGGCGTTGAGTGGACATCAGCCACAATCAAATTTTTAGTGGATGATGTTGTGTTCTTTACATTCAACAATACATCAAACCTTCCGTTCAATCAAAACTTCTTTATCATTATGAACGTAGCAATGGGCGGAAACTTTGGAGGTACTATCGATCCTGCATTTAACAGCGCATTTATGGAAATTGATTATATAAGAGTGTATCAATAAAAATGGCTTTATGTTAAGTAATCATAATCAATAGCAGGAGTGAACCATGTTTTTTTTTCTAATCAAACATCTTTCACTCTTTATTTTGGAAAAAATAAATGCGGTTTCATTGAAGTTATGGCAGTTTACCTCAAAAACTATTTTTTGGATTGATGCGGTTGTAATTAAATAGAGTGTTGAAAAATATAATATCTAAAGCACAGGTTCTTTAAAGCAGTTGCAAAGTTGTTGGGTAATTAAAATCATTGATATATGATTTTAAATTCCTGCATGCAATTACTAAAAGGTAAGTATCAGCAAATTTTACAAAGACAAACGGTTAACAGATACGCTGCAACAGCATCAACAATTGTTATATGAGAAGGAGAAGAATTGATTTACTGTTTATTATTTTATCACTGTCTGTCGTTGCGGTGGGGCAGGACAAAAAAGTGTTTGTAAAAAAGGATAACGGAGGTTATAAAATTATAACTGCCGGGAAGGGTTTTTTTATAAATGGAATGAACTGGGATTATTATCCTATTGGTACAAATTACACATACAGTTTATGGAGCCAGCCTGAAGCTGTAATAAAAGCGGCACTTGATTATGAAATGCCCATGCTTAAAACTATTGGTGTTAACACCATTAGACAATATACAGGTGTGCCGGCAAAGTGGATTCAATACATCTATGAAACTTACGGGATATATACAGTTCTTAATCATACGTTTGGCCGATATGGGCTTACTCTAAACGGCAACTGGCAACCGAATACGGATTACGCAAGTCCGTTGGTAAGAGAGTTGCTGTTAAATGAAGCAAAGCAAGTGGCTATTCAGTACAGAACAACACCGGGGCTGTTAATGTATTTGCTTGGCAACGAAAATAATTATGGGCTTTTTTGGCGTGGTGCAGAAACAGAAAATATTCCTGTACAGGACCGTCAATCAACTAAAGATGCACATCATCTTTACAAGTTGTTTAATGATGCTGCTAAACAAATGAAAGGATTGGATCAAAATCATCCCGTTGCGATTTGTAATGGTGATTTAATGTTTTTAGATATCATCAAAGTTGAATGTACAGATGTTGATGTGCTTGGAATTAATGTTTACAGGGGATTATCATTTGGTGATTTGTATGAACGTGTGAAAAAAGAATACGGCAAACCTGTTATGCTCACAGAGCTCGGAGCTGATGCGTTTAATGCGCAAACAAAAAAGGAAGATCAGGGTTATCAATCACAATGTTTAGTGAGTAACTGGAAAGAAATTTATGCAAATGCCAGCGGTTTAAGTGGTTCAGGAAACAGTATTGGTGGTTTTACATTCCAGTTTAGCGATGGCTGGTGGAAAACCGGGCAAACCATTGGATTAAACGAACATGATGAATCTGCATCCTGGTCAAATGGAGGTTATTTGAATGATTATAAAACCGGGCAAAATAATATGAACGAAGAGTGGTTTGGCATTTGTGCAAAAGGAAAAACAAATGAAAAGGGTATTTATGAATTGTTTCCCCGTGCTGCTTATTATGCTTTAAAAG
>JBKCJY010000380.1:0-5292 GCA_046301455.1 Chitinophagaceae bacterium
CCGCCATAAATACGATAAGGCTCCTGGTTATCTACACTCACATGATAAAATTGTCCAACCGGTAAGTTGTTACAAAACTTCCATGTAACACCTCTGTCCAAACTGAAGTACACACCTCCATCAGTACCGAGATACAATATGTTTGTATTGTTTGGGTTGATCCATAATGCATGATGATCGCTATGCACCCATCCGCCATCGCTGCTTGCTTCAGCATAGGAATAACCACCATCAGTTGAATACGCGAATGAAAATGCAGGACGATATACACGCTTTGGATCTTTCGGATCTACTTCAAGCGTTGAAAAATAAAACGGACGTGAACGGATGTTTTCTGTTGCACTTTGTTCTTTCCATGTTTCTCCGCCATCTGCTGAAATGTATAAACCTGTGTTTTGGCTTTCAACAATGGCCAATAAATTTTGTGGTGCAGATGGTGCCAATGCCAATGCAATCCTTCCGAATGGTTTTTTAGGCAACCCATTACTCAACTCTTTCCATGTTTTACCGCCATCCATGCTTTTATACATACCACTTCCGTTACCACCGCTGTTAAATGCATATGGCAGACGACGAAACTCCCATGTAGTTGCATAAAGCACATTCGTATCTGTTGGATCAATTTCTAGATCTGCCACACCGGCTTTATCGCTGATGTATAAAATCTTTTCCCATGTTTTACCGGCATCTGTTGATTTATACAAACCACGGTGTGGACTGTTGCTCCACAACGGGCCAGGAGCTGATACATAAATAATGCTTGAATTAGAAGGATCAACCATCACTTTTGAAATATGCTCTGTACTGTCTAATCCAATTTTTGTCCAGTTATCACCTCCATCTGTTGATTTATACAAACCATCGCCAATAGAAACGGAGTTACGCATATTGCTTTCACCCGTTCCTACATAAATAGTTTTGGGATTTTTCTGATCAATAGCAATGGCGCCGATACTTTGTGTATACTTATCAAAAATGGGTTTGAAGGATGCGCCAGCATTGGTGCTTTTCCAAACACCACCACCTGCAGTACCAATATATAATGTTTTGCCGCCATCATTATTTACGCCCTGTATATCCGTAATACGTCCGCTCATGGTAGCAGGACCAATTTGTCTTGCTTCCATTACACCAAAAGTGGCGGAGTTGATGGTGGTTTGTGCAAATACAGTTGAAAGAAGTAGTGCGGCAAAGCATAATAGAAGAACCTTCTTCATAAATTAAATATTTGAAATAGTAAAAAAGCCCCTGTTTTACAGGGGCTTGGTTGTCGGTTATAATTTATTTTGCAACCTTAAAAATAGATTCATCAATAGGTTTGTTAATCTCTACTTTATTTATAACTAAATCTACATTCATACCAGGGGCAAGAGGCATTGACATTGACATAGGCATTGAAATGCCTTCCGGTAACTTTTGATAATTGCTGAAAGTAGTAAACACTTCGGCTTCCTGGCCGTTTGCTTTCATGATACTTACAGTCTTTAATAATAAATATGTTTTTGCATCAATAAAGTAAGTCTCAACTTTACCTCCCTTCTGCGTGAGTTTTATTTTGAAACATTCAGTGCCATCCACATCTTCTTTACCAAGAAAATCAGCCGTATGACCTTTGACTTTAAATTCAACAAGTGCACCGGTTACATCTAACCCATCTTGACTTTCTTTTATATCATCAGCGGTCATTGCTTCGGGTGCCTGCTGGCCCTGTATAGGGAAGAAA
Source organism: Chitinophagaceae bacterium (assembly GCA_046301455.1). Classification (GTDB taxonomy): domain Bacteria; phylum Bacteroidota; class Bacteroidia; order Chitinophagales; family Chitinophagaceae; genus Lacibacter. The sequence goes on from JBKCJY010000380.1 coordinate 1,724, forward strand.
CGCCATCCTTCAGTTGGTGTAACAATCATATAATTGTTCATTCCCATCGCTACTATGTCCTGTCGTGTTCCTTTTCCATTAAGAGTGGATATTGTTAAATCAATATTCATACCCTGTACAGTCATTGTACCGGATTGTACCAAGCTATTTACTTTTTTCCAACTTTCTGTACCTCCAATGGCTTCAACATATTTGTTGATAATTTCATCAGCAGTTTGTGCTTTTACTGAGGTTATGCTCAATGCAGCAGTAATAAAAAGTGCTGCCAATTTCAATGTTTTCATTGTTTGTTTGTTTTTGTTTAAATATTTGTAGATGTATTGTTCAAATTGTTACAGTTCTGTATAAAATTATTGCATTACTTCCGGTTTGTAGGCTTTGGGATCTACGGGCTTGTTTACTTCAATTTTTTCATAATATACACCGCCACCCATTCCTACCGGAGTCATTTTAAATGCGAAAATATAACCATCATCTGTTTTTTTGTAATCAGAAAAATCAGTGATGCGCTCAACATCAGTACCGCCGGGACCTCTTCCTCCGCCCATACCCATTCCCATGCCGCCACCTTTGGCACTCATACGAATGATATAATAGGTATTGGCATCAAAAAAGAAATTGGCTTCGTTTCCGCCCTTGTAAGTGATTTTGATTTTGTAAGCAGCCGTTCCTTCCACATCTTCTTTACCAATCAGTTCCACTTTATGGCCTTTAGCCGCATAATCAACAAAAGCGCCGGCACAATCCATCTGTGTTTGCATGTTTGCAACCTGTTCAGCCGTCATGGGTTCAAAAGCACCACCTGCTCTAGGATTTTGACGCCAGCCTTCTTTATCAGTAACTACCATTGCAAAGTTGAACATAGCGCTGTTAATTTCCTGGCGAAACAATTTTCCATCAACCTTCCAGGATCTTTGAGAGATCTCAGTACCATTTTGCATCACACTCGTGCCCTCCATATAAATGCTTTTGATAGAAAGCAGTTTGGCTTTTCCACCCATAGCCTCCATATATTTATTAATGATTTCATCTGCCGTTTGGGCATTTACAGCAATTGCTGACACTAATACCGCCAGCAGCAAAGCAATCTTGTTCATGTGTTTATTTTTTATTTTAATTTTTTGCCACATAGTATGCCCATAATCATTTTTGGTTGGTATGCTTGCTTGTGGGCATTTCATTCTTTCTTTTTTAGAGTTAACAAATTTAAGGGAGCTGGTTCATTCAAAACTTCCGCCTATCCATTATCTTGAGGCTTTTATAAATAACATCTCATGGACGTAAAAGGTTCTTTTGCCGTTGCAGGTAATATTTTAAACATTTTGGATGAAACGATTTTTTTTGGCGAAGTGAAAGTTGAGTTGGGCAGAATAAAAGCAATTACTGCTTTAGCTGACAGTGCGGTAGAAGGTAAACCCTATATTTTGCCGGGCTTTACGGACGCACATGTACATATTGAAAGCTCTATGGTAGTACCGGCAGAGTTTGCAAAAATGGCGGTAGTTCATGGTACGGTGTCCACCATCAGCGATCCGCATGAAATTGCCAATGTGTGCGGCATGAAAGGTGTGGAGTTTATGATTGAAAACGGAAACAGCGTTCCGTTTAAATTCAACTTTGGTGCACCCAGTTGCGTACCTGCCACCACATATGAAACAGCAGGCGCCATTTTAGATGCTGACGATGTAAAACAATTGTTGCTTCGTGATGATATTTTGTACCTGAGTGAAATGATGAACTTTCCAGGGGTATTGCATGGCGATGAAGAAGTACTGAAAAAAATTAAAGCAGCACAGGAAATGGGAAAGCCCGTTGATGGTCATGCGCCTGGGTTGAGGCCACCTCTTTCAGATCAGTATATAGCAGCAGGTATAAGTACAGATCACGAATGCTTTTTTTATGACGAAGCAATTGATAAGTTAAGGGCCGGTATGAAAATCCTCATCCGTGAAGGAAGTGCCGCTAAAAACTTTGAAGCACTCATTGATCTGATGGATGAACATGCACATATGCTCATGTTTTGCAGCGATGATAAACATCCTGACAGTTTAGTGGCCGGGCACATCAATCAGCTTTGTGCAAGAGCTGTTGCCAAGGGGAAAAATGTATTTGATGTATTGCGTGCCGCCTGCATCAATCCTGTGTTGCATTATAAAACAAATACAGGTTTGTTGAGAGAAGGCGATGCGGCTGATTTTATTTTGGCAGAAGATCTCACCAACTTCAAGATACTTGAAACTTATATCAACGGTGAACTCGTAGCAAAGAATGGTGTTTCGTTCATTACAACAACAACCGCTGCGCCTGTAAATAATTTCAATTGCCAGGAAAAATCAATAGCCGATTTTGAATTTCATCTTAACCGTTTTGGCAATGCTGATGAAGAAAATATTGAACAGGTATATGTGGTAGAAGCACTTGACGGGCAGTTGATTACCAACAAAATCAAAGAGTCTATTACTTCCTTTAACATTAATAATGGTATAATTGAAACCAATACAGAAAAAGATTTACTGTACATGGTTCTAGTAAACCGTTACCATGATGCACCTGTTGCCAAATGTTTTGTAAAAAACTTTGGTTTGAAAACAGGAGCAATTGCTTCTTCAGTGGCGCATGACAGTCATAATATTATTGCTGTGGGTGTAGATGCAGTGAGTCTTTGTCATGCAGTGAATCTTGTAATACGGGAGAAAGGCGGAGTGAGTGCAGTAAGTACTTTGCATGAGAAAATTATTTCCTTGCCCATTGGAGGTTTAATGAGTGCAGATGATGGGTATAAAGTTGCTGAAGCTTACAGCAGTATTGATGCCATGGCTAAACAAATGGGTTCAACACTGGCCGCTCCTTATATGACATTATCTTTCATGGGTTTATTAGTTATTCCTCATTTGAAGTTGAGTGATATGGGATTGTTCGATGGTGATACATTTCAATTAATATAAGAAATGTTGTTTAAATATTCTTTACTTTTTTTAAGAACAAGTAAACAATATTAACCAAAGTCTGTTTAACACTCCCTTTAACCAAGCAATCAAAACCCAAACACATGGAAAAGTTATTACAGGACCTTGATGGAATTATTGATTTATCCCAATCAGAAACAGAGCAAATTATCCAGGCGTTCAAACAATTTGTTGACCGTAATTTTCATGCCGATTCAAATGCCCTTGATCATATTTTTAAAACAACCGGCAAAGTTGTTTTAAACCAGCAGGAAGATGAAGATAACCTTCATGCACACTATGGTGAGTTTATATACAGCTATGCATCTTAAGCCAGCGTTCGTTTAGTCTCCGGTATCAGTAATAGTTTTATCTTCATAGGACAAACTATTTGCTATGAAGAAATTTGCAGGCACCTTCAGCATTGTATTGATCCTCTTTTTAGTTGGTTTTGTTTATTACAAGTACTACTTCACGTATACCACCGGCTACCGCAGCGGCCTGCTGCAAAAGTTTTCCTATAAAGGCACAATTTTTAAAACCTACGAGGGAGAAATGATCCTCAGCAGTATTCGCAGTAATACCAACGTAGCACTTGCGAGTGAAAAGTTTTTGTTTTCTGTA
>JBKCJY010000381.1:0-5919 GCA_046301455.1 Chitinophagaceae bacterium
TGAAAAAAACGGATACGTGTTACAAGCCAGCAAAAGAAAATAAGGTATAGTGCAAATAGTAAATAAGTCATACTTGGTGCAGCAAATTAAAATAATTCTTTCCACAGCATCAAACCATTCCTTTGCCGGTCGTACTTTTGCGCTTTCAAATACATTATGGAAGTAACAGTTAAAACCGCCCAGCAACTTCGTTTAACCGAAGAAGAATTTGAACTCATCAAGCAAAAATTAGGACGAACCCCCAACTTTAATGAACTCTGTGCCTTTAGTGGCATGTGGAGTGAACATTGCAGTTATAAAAATTCCATCAAATGGCTCAAGACTTTACCAAGAGATGGTGGCCGTATGCTGGTTGCAGCCGGAGAAGAAAATGCAGGCTTAATGGATATTGGTGATAACCTCGGTGTTGTTTTTAAAATTGAAAGTCATAACCACCCAAGTGCCATTGAACCTTTTCAGGGAGCTGCAACAGGGGTAGGGGGTATTCACCGTGATATTTTTACAATGGGTGCAAGACCCATTGCTGCACTCAATTCTTTACGCTTTGGCAATTTGAAAGAAGCAAAAACGCAACACTTGCTCGGCGGTGTGGTACATGGCATTGGGCATTATGGCAATTGCTTTGGTGTGCCCACTGTTGGTGGTGAAATCTATTTTGAAGAATGTTATCATACCAATCCGTTGGTTAATGCCATGAGTGTGGGCATTGTAAAAGCAGGTGAAACTGTGAGTGCAACGGCTGAAGGGTTGGCCAATCCCGTTTTCTTTGTAGGAAGTGCAACAGGTAAAGATGGAATAGGCGGTGCCAGTTTTGCAAGTGCTGATATTACGGCCGATAGTGCAGAAGAACTTCCTGCCGTGCAAGTGGGCGACCCTTTCCAGGAGAAAAAGCTATTAGAAGCTTGCCTTGAAGTAATTCAAACAGGAGCAGTTGTTGGAATGCAGGATATGGGTGCAGCAGGTATTATTTGTTCTACTGCTGAGATGAGTGCCAAGGGCGGCGTGGGAATGCGTATTGATTTGGATAAAGTACCTACCCGTCAACAGAATATGAAAACATGGGAACTGTTGCTGAGCGAAAGCCAGGAACGCATGTTGATGGTAGTTGAAAAAGGAAAAGAACAATTGGTGCTCGATGTATTTGAAAAATGGGATCTGCCTTGCAGCGAAATTGGTGAAGTAACAGATGATGGCTTATTAAAATTTTATATGCATGGTGAATTGGAAGCTGAATTACCAGCACATGAATTAGTGCTCGGCGGTGGTGCACCACAATACACAAGAGAGTACAGCGAACCCAAATATTTTGAACAAATAAAACAATTTGACGCTGCTGCTATTTCTGTGCCGGATGATTTAAAAGCAGTTGCTGAACAACTGATACAAATACCCAACATTGCAAGTAAGCGTGTGGTGTATCATCAATATGATAGTATGGTGGGCACTGGTAACACAAGTACCAATGCACCAACTGATGCACAGGTGGTACATGTAAAAGGAACTAAGAAAGGTTTAGCGGTAACAACTGATTGCAACAGTAAATATGTTTTTGCTGACCCTTACAAAGGAGCGATGATTGCAGTAAGTGAAGCAGCACGCAATATTGTGTGCAGTGGTGGCGAGCCATTGGGTGTTACTAACTGTTTAAACTTTGGTAATCCTTATGATCCGCAGGTGTATTATCAATTTGTACATGCTATAAAAGGCATGGGTGATGCGTGCAGGAAATTCAATACACCAGTTACAGGTGGTAATGTGAGTTTTTACAATCAAAGTCCGGATGGTGCTGTATATCCAACGCCAACCATTGGTATGGTAGGATTACTTGAAAACATCAATGAAAAGATGACGCTTGATTTTAAAGCAGAAGGTGATGTGATTTTTTTAGTTGGTAAATCAACCAATGATATTTCCAGCAGCGAATACCTTCATAAGCTTCATAAAGTTGAATACAGCCCTGCTCCGCATTTTGATTTGGAAGAAGAGTTTGCATTGCAGCAGAAGATTGCAGAACTAATCAACAAAAAAATTATTACCAGTGCGCATGATGTAAGTGAAGGCGGATTGTTTACAACATTACTTGAATCATCTTTTACAAACAATCTTGGTTTTGATGTAGTGGCTGATGATAGCAATATCCGTAAAGATGCCTATTGGTTTGGCGAAGGACAAAGCAGGGTAGTCGTGAGTGTGAAACCTGATCAGGTAGCAGCGTGACGTAACGCCTTGGGCAATCATCCTTATGTTGAACTTGGTTTTGTAACCAATGGTTCAGTAGAAGTAGATGGAATGAACTGGGGTATTGTGTTGGACTGGAAAGAAAAATATGATACGGCTATTGAAAATTTATTGGCGGGTCATGAGAGTGAACATGCTTTGATAACGCTGTAAATTAAATTTTTTATAATGCTAAGAGTTTTATTATTCGTTTTAGTTGTTGCTTGTAGCTTTCAAAAGGGGAGAGCACAAGTAATCAAATCCGTTAAGGTCTTCACAGGCGGCGGATTCTCTTTTTTAAGGGTGCCGAAAATTCAATTGGAAGGCTATAGAAATTCGGTAACCCGAAAGTCAGATGATTCTGCTGATCTTTTTCAACAGCATGTTATTAATACTGTATATTATAGGTCAAGAAAAAATTATGGGTTCGACTTTGGCGTTTTGGCTTTAGTCTATGAAAATAAAAACTTCCAAATTGAAACGGGTATTTCGGTTGGGTTTTATAGTCTTGAAAGAACGGTTTACAGAAAGTATAAAGTTTTAAGTGAACGAAATGCGACCTTTTATTTTCCGCAGGGTGCAAGACATCTTTATCCTGACGAAGACATCAGGGTCGTTGGATTATTATATTTCAAAAGTGTCCGACTGGCTTTTACTCAGCTTGAGTTACCTGTACGAGCTGTACATAAAGTGGCAGGGCTTAATTTAGGGTATGAGTTGATCCCTGTGTTATTACTTTCTTCACAAATTGAAGGATATCCTTTAAATGATCCCGAATTTGTATTTACGTCTGACTTTAAAAATCGCTCTGTTGTAAACTTCGGAACATCATTGTCGGTTTCAAAAAATGTTTCTAAAAAAATGGAGATTGGCATCAGGTATAAATATCAATTTGGGAACTCTGTGAAAATTCAAGATGAGCCCAAAGGATTTCTGAGCAGCTTAAATTTTTTACTTGCTTATAGAATAGCTATAAAAAGCAAGAATATAAATGGAGAGTAGAATTAATAATATCATCGTTACAGGCGCTGCCGGTTTCATTGGCAGTTGTATGGTGCAGTACTTAAATGAACTGGGTTATACCAATTTCATTTTGGTAGATGAGTTTAACCGTGAAGATAAAATTCCCAATCTCAAAGGCAAACACATCAGTGCTGTAGTAGAACGTGAAAATTTATTTGGCTGGCTTTATAAAAACAAGCCCAAAGTTGATTTTGTTATTCACCTCGGTGCAAGAACCGATACTACGGAATTTAATTATGCCATTCATCAGCATCTCAATGTAGAGTTTTCACAAAACATCTGGCAATATTGTACCATCAATAATGTGCCGCTCATTTATGCATCATCAGCAGCAACTTATGGTGATGGTACAATGGGTTATAAAGATGATCATGAACTCTGCCATCAATTGCAGCCTTTAAATCCTTACGGTATTTCAAAAAATGAATTTGATAAATGGGTTTTGCACCAGGAAGATCATCCGCCTATTTGGGCAGGTTTAAAATTCTTTAACGTGTATGGTCCCAATTAATATCATAAAGGCCGCATGGCAAGTGTAATTTTTCATTCATTAAAACAGATTAAAACAAACGGGTCTGTAAAACTATTTCGCTCACACAAAGAAGGCTTTAAAGATGGGGAGCAACTCCGTGATTTTATTTATGTGAAAGATGTGGTAAAGGTGATTGGATGGATGATGAAAGAATGGTCAACAGACCACAGTCAACAGTCAACAGACAACACACCTCATGATCAACCAACTTTTGTAAGTGGTATTTATAATTTGGGAACAGGTAGGGCACGAACCTTTCATGATTTGGTAAAAGCAACTTTTGATGCACTGCATCTTGAAACAAAGATTGAGTTTATTGATATGCCTGAAGACATCCGTGATAAATATCAGTATTTCACTGAAGCAGATATGAATAAATTAAAAAATGCAGGCTACACCGATGCATTTGCAAGTCTTGAAGAAGGTGTTACAGATTATGTGCAGCATTATTTGACAGAGCATAAATATTATTAACTTTAAGTTTCAATCACGGCCGCAGCATAACTGCGGCTTTTTAATAAATTGTTTATGAACAAGAAAATAGCCATCATTGGCGGCGGTAATTTGGGAGTAGCTATAGCAGAAGGACTCATCAAAAGTGGATTTTCATTACCGGGGCACATCATTGTTACAAAGCGCAACATTAAAACGCTTGCTGATATTGAAAGCAAGGGTGTAATGGTAACAAGTGACAACAGCGAAGCTGTTCGTTTTGCTGACCTCATCATTCTTGCAGTTAAACCATTTCAGATTAAAGAAGTTGTGCTTGGTTTGAAGGATAAACTACAGAGCACACGTCATACCCTGGTGAGTGTGGTTACAGGGGTTCTCATTAAAGATATTCAGGAATGGGTGGGTACTGATATGCCCATTGTGCGTGCCATGCCCAATACGGCCATTGCCATACAGGAAAGCATGACCTGCATCAGCAGTCACAATACAACTCAGGAAAAATTAGATTATGTACATGATCTTTTTTCACAGCTCGGCCGTGTGGCAATGATTGAAGAAAAACTCATGGATGCATCTACCGTGCTTGGTGCCTGCGGTATTGCATTTGCATTGCGTTACATACGTGCCAGCATACAGGGCGGCATTGAAATTGGCTTTGATGCAAAAACAGCCACACTCATTGCTGCACAAACTGCCAATGGTGCTGCAGAGTTATTAATCCAAAAAGGAACACATCCTGAAGCGGAAATTGATAAAGTAACTACACCACGTGGCTGTACCATTGCTGGATTAAATGAAATGGAACACCGTGGTTTCAGTTCGTCACTGATTCGTGGTATTAAAGCGAGTTATGAAAGTATTTAAGATGCAGTTTCGGTTTGTCTTTTTGTTTGTTCTGATTACTGTTGTTGCAAACGCTCAACAAAAAGATTCTTTTGCCATTCAACTATTTGGTGAAGTATATGCTTCTTCCTTTCCCAACAAACCCTTTGATAAAACACGCCCTGCGTTTCATTACAATTATACCAAAGCAAACAATGTGGGTGTGAATTTGGCTTTGGCAAGAGTGCATTATTCCACAAAACGTTTCCGTACAAATTTTGGAATGATGGCAGGCGATTATCCGGCAGTAAACCTTGCTGATGAACCAGCCTGGACTAGAAATTTTTATGAGGCCAATGCCGGTTATAAAATCACAAAGGATCAGGAAATATGGGTTGATGTGGGTTTACTTCCTTCGCATATCGGAATAGAGTCGGCAATAGGTAAAGACAATTTTACTGCCACAAGGAGTATTGTAGCAGATAATTCGCCTTACTATGAAACAGGTGTGCGTTTCAGCTATTTGCCATCGGAAAAATTGTATTTTTCTATCCTTACTACAACAGGATGGCAGAACATAACAGTGCCTAAACAGCAGGAAGGTGCAAGTTGGGGTTTACAGGTTACATACAAACCATCCTCAGTACTTACTTTAAACCATAGCAGTTCAATTGGCAAAGTTGTATCGGGGATAAAAAATGTCACCCGGATCTATTTTAATCATTATGTCGCTATTGCTATATCAAAACGCACTAATCTAACAATGGGGTGGGATTTTGGATTGCAGGCAGATACAATTAACATAGAAAAAACGAATGTATGGAACGGCTGGCTGGTATTATGCCGTTATGCCATCAGGCCGGAAAAATTGT
>JBKCJY010000382.1:0-1030 GCA_046301455.1 Chitinophagaceae bacterium
AGTTTAAGTTTTGTGGGAAGTGCAATGATTCAAACATTAAAATGGGCTGACCCCAATAGAGAAAATTATTTTTCATCCAGGTTGTATTATGCGTATCAGTTATTAGTGGCACGCAAGTTTTCTGAAAATACGTCCCTCCAGTTTATGCCCACATTGGTACATTACAACTTAGTGCCATTGACAAGCGACCCAAATGATATTATTGCATTAGGCATTGGCGGTCGTCAAAAAATAAGTAAGCGGGTAAGTATCAATTTTGAGTATTATTATCAATTGCCCGATTATAAATTGAGCAACACCACCAACTCACTATCTTTTGGTTTTGATATTGAAACAGGCGGTCACGTGTTTCAGCTCCACGTAACCAACTCGCCCGGTATGACAGAACGAACTTTTATTTCAGAAAATTTTGGCAAATGGGATAAAGGAGATATTCTGTTTGGTTTCAATATCTCACGAGTGTTTTCCTTTAAAAAACGAAAAAAGTAAATACGTTTAATACAACCAATGTGCAGTAACTTGATTTTCAAATGAAGATATTAGCTATCATACTTTCTGCTGTTCTGTTGTTAAGTGCTGCACATAAACAAAAAATTTATACAACCAATACAGGCTCTATACATTTCAGCTCAGATGCTCCAATGGAACTCATCAATGCCACGAGCAAAGAATTGAAAGGTGCTGTGGATGCAGATAAACGAACATTTGCCTTCCGTGTTCGAATCAATTCATTTGAAGGGTTTAACAGCCCTTTGCAAAGGGAACACTTCAATGAAAACTACATGGAAACGGAAAAAATTCCTGAAGCTTTGTTTAGCGGAAAAATTATCGAAGATGTAAACCTGCTAACAAATGGCAACTATACCATTCGTTCAAAGGGCTTGCTCACCATTCACGGCGTGGCACAGGAGCGCATCATTAAAAGTGATGTGGAAGTGCGTAATGGTGTGATGAAAATAAAATCAAAATTTACAGTTCTGCTTAGCGATCATAATATTCCCATTCCACGTGTGGTAAAAGAAAAGCTGGC
>JBKCJY010000383.1:0-2498 GCA_046301455.1 Chitinophagaceae bacterium
GAAAGAAGTACCGCAGAGTGAATTGCTTTCACGTATCATTGTTGTAACACAGGCATCTGTAACTCATAAACGGTTAGGCGATTTGGCCGCATTGCATCAACATGATTTTACATTAACCCGTTTAAGCCGTGCAGGTGTTGAAATGGTTCCGCATGGTGATATTGTTTTACAGTTGGGCGATCATATAAAAGTTGTAGGCACCAGGGAAGGTGTTGAAATGGTGTGCAAAGTATTGGGCAATGAAATGAAGCGGCTGGATGTACCTGATATTGCACCGATTTTTATTGGTATTGTAGTAGGTGTTTTACTCGGCAGTATTCCTTTCTTTGTTTTCAACATGCCTGTTCCGGTTAAGATTGGTTTGGCCGGTGGGCCGTTGATCATAGCATTGTTGCTGAGTCGTTATGGAAATAAAATGTACCTCAATCAATTTACTACTTACAGTGCCAATTTAATGTTGCGGGAGCTGGGCATTGCATTGTTTTTGGCCAGTGTTGGTTTAAGCAGCGGTCATAACCTGCACCAGGCTTTCAGCGGCGGTAATGCATGGATATGGATTGGAATGGGGTTGGCAATAACACTCGTTCCATTACTCACAATTGGTATGATTGCTCATTTTATTTTTCGTAAAACCTATTTTGAAGTTTGCGGTTTGCTTGCAGGTGCAAGTACTGATCCTCCTGCATTGGCTTTTGCCAATCAAATGGCGAAAAACGAAGTGGCTAATGTTACCTACACAACTGTTTATCCCTTGACAATGATCTTGCGCATTATTGCTGCACAGTTGTTGATTTTATTTTTTAGATGATGATATTTACAAAATAAAAAAGAGTGGTTAAATTAATTCTAACCACTCTTTTTAGATACGAAAAATAGTTATCTGGTTGGCACATCAGCCAATGGCTTATCTCTCACAAACATTCCGTTTCTGTTGGCAGCTTCCCAAGCAAGGAAAAACACAAGCCTTGTTCTCTTTTCATACAAATCATAATTGATCTTGTCAGGAGTATCAGTCGGCTTGTGATAATCTTTATGAATACCATCAAAAAAGAAAATGATGGGTACGCCTTTGCGTGCAAAGTTGTAATGATCGCTGCGGAAATATAGACGGTTGGGATCTTTGGGATCGTTATATTTTCTATCTGTAATGATTTTGATGTAAAGATTATTGATACTGTCAACATAGTTTGTCAATTCACTGCTGAGTTTATCATCACCAATTAAATACACATGATTGTTACTGTCAACAGAATTTAACTTATCATCTTTTCTTCCAATCATATCAATGTTAATATCCAATGATGTTTTTTCCAGCGGATAAACAGGATGATTACTGTAGTACTCGCTTCCCCATAATCCTTTTTCTTCACCACTCACCGCAAGGAATAAAATATTACGACGTGGACCTTTGCCTGCTGCTTTGGCTTTTGCAAATGCTTCTGCCAGTTCCAGCAAACCAACAGTACCGCTTCCATCATCATCAGCACCGGGATGTAGTTTGCCATTAATTATGCCCACATGATCATAGTGTGCAGAAATCACGACCCATTCATCCTTTTTATCAGTGCCTTCAATTACACCAAGAATATTGGAAGCCTGTAAAGTAATTGTTTCTTTTTTTGAATTAAACTTGAGAGAAAGGTCATATTCTTTTGTTCCAAAACTTTTTACTGAAATACTATCAAAATCATTTTTTAAAATTAGCTTGGCTATATTGTTGGAAATGCGGATTACTTGTACCGGTATTCTGTTATTTTGAATGGGCCTGAAATATATACGACCTGTCCGTTCAGCTACTGAGCTGTATTTTTCGAAATCAGACTGAAGAAATAATATCAATTTTGGTGACCGCCTGTACAAACGTAAAAGATCTGAATTCGTATAGATATTATCTTTTATTATTATCACTTTGTCTTTAATCAAAGTTGAAGTATCATTTGACCCTAAATAAATTGCTTTATTGGTCAAAACTTCATTATCAATAAAGCTTGTAGGCGACAACGTAAAATCTTTACCAAATGAAAAAAACAAATTGTTTATTTCAAGTGCTGCATCTTTCAATGTGTCTTTGTACAAAGGGTAAAACTGTTCATAGCTTCCATTGTTGCCCGGCGTTAAACCAATTTTTGCAAATTGTTGTTTTAAATACTCCGCTGCTTTACGCTGGCCTTCGGTTCCGGTTTCTCTTCCTTCCATTTCAGGAGAAGCAACAATATACAAGTGAGTTTGTAAATCGCCGGCAAGAATCGTTTGTGCAAACTTTTCGGCTGTTTTGTTTTTCTTTTGTGCGGATACATTCAGTGCAAGTAATGCACACAATACAATCAGTAATTTCTTCATACTTATTTTTTAAGAGCAGCGAATATAAAAAAGAAATCCCGCCAAAGCGGGATTGTTATTTGAATGGTCTTTTATTTATGCACATGCAATTTTCTTCACTCTATTTTCATGGCGTCCACCCTCAAAGTGTGTTGCCATGAATGTATTCACCATTTTTT
>JBKCJY010000384.1:0-1674 GCA_046301455.1 Chitinophagaceae bacterium
AAGCGGCGATGGAGGACAGAAAGAAGGGAGGATATTTCTAACAATATTAAATTTTAAAATGGATTTATTACGATTTATAACTGCAGGTAGTGTTGATGACGGTAAAAGCACATTGATTGGTCGTTTATTGTATGACAGTAAAAGCATTTTAGCTGATCAACTCGAAGCGATTGAACGTAGTACTAAAAACAAAGCCAATGGTGAAATCGATCTGGCATTATTAACAGATGGTTTGCGAGCAGAACGTGAGCAGGGCATAACCATTGATGTGGCGTATAGATATTTTTCAACACCTAAAAGAAAATTCATCATTGCAGATGCGCCCGGTCATGTACAATACACACGTAACATGATTACAGGTGCCAGCAATGCAAGTTTAATTATTGTATTGGTAGATGCAAGGCAAGGTGTAGTAGAACAAACGAGAAGACACAGCATTATTGCATCATTGCTTCGAATACCACATGTTGTAGTGGCTATTAATAAAATGGATCTGGTTGACTTTTCACAGGATATTTATAACAATATTGTAATTGATTATTCGGCCGTTGCTGCAAGTCTTGGATTACAAGACGTAACCTATATACCTATTAGCGCTTTACAAGGTGATAATATTGTAGAGCTTTCCATACAAACACCCTGGTACGAAGGCAAATCTTTGCTTGCTCATCTAGAGCAAGTAGAGCTTAAAAATGACGTGAATTTAAATGATGCTCGTTTTCAGGTGCAGTTTGTCATTCGTCCGCAAACAGATGAGCTGCATGATTACAGAGGCTATGCCGGAAAAATTTCAAGCGGAATTTATAAAGGAGGTGATACTGTAACTGTTCTTCCGCAAAATATTCAATCCACCATTTCAAAAATTGAAATTGCAGGTAAAGAAGTGGAAGAAGCATTTGCCCCGCAAAGCGTGGTGCTGCATCTGGCTGATGATATTGATGTCAGCAGGGGTGATTCCATTGTACTCACTCAGTCATTACCACAATTAAGTAATGAACTGGAAGTGTTATTATGCTGGCTGGATGATAAACCACTGCAAACAGGTAATAAATATTTGTTACAGCATAACAGCCGTTCTGTTCGTGCTGTTATCAGAAACATTGAATACAAGCTGGATGTAAATTCACTGGAGCAGCAAGCTGTAGGTGAAGCTGTAAAGCTCAATGAAGTGGTGAAGGCAACGATTAAAACGGCAGCTCCTCTTGTATATGATTCATATGAATATTTAAATGCAACAGGTAGTGCAATTTTGGTTGATGAAACAGGCAACTCAACCGTAGCAGCAGTTTTAATTCGATAAGTATGCAGTCAACAGAAGAAATACGAAAATCAAAAGTAGCACAAGCTTTTTCAGAAAAGAAAGTTGATAAGCAGCATTCAATTGCTGATGATTACTTGCGGCAAATGAAAACTGAGCGGCATTGGAAAACTGTAGCTACAATTTGTCTACTAAGTTTCAGTTTGCTGCTTTTTGGTTTTTTTGTATACGAATATCTTCCATTGGGTACAACTTTATCTACTGTTAAATATTGGTACACAAAACTTGACCCTAATATTCATTGGGTTTTTATTGCAGGTTTTTTAGCACAAATTGTTGATGGTTCTTTAGGCATGGGTTACGGCGTAACCAGTTCAGCCATTTTACTTTCAACTGGGTTATCACCGGCTGCAATC
>JBKCJY010000385.1:0-3433 GCA_046301455.1 Chitinophagaceae bacterium
CCCCAGTAGCATCCATCAAAATCTCCAAAGGGACGAAACTTGGTGCTTGCACCTCTGCGTTTGCTCTCCCACGGATTTTTTAATTGCGTTACGTTGAGTTGCGGATTGTACATAGCGCCTGCCTCCAGCAAAGCCACTTTAATTCCTGCTTTACTGAGCATATATGCTGCCATGCCACCTCCCGCACCACTTCCAACAATAATGACATCGTATTCTTTTGGATGAACTTTAATCTGAAAATCTCCCATATTGCAAGCGTTGGTTTGAAGTGATTAAAGTTAAGTACTTAATCAAACGAACTTGATTCCGCTTAGTTTTTTTCTCATGAATTTGAAAGATTTTATTTTTCAAACGTTTGCACAATTTCATTTATCCTTTTTCTGCATTGTTGAATAAATAAAACGCTTACATTTAGTTTTCAACTTAACCAACTTAAACGATTGCCATGTCTTCTGTTACAAGAGTTCAGTTATCAGTAATGATGTTTTTGGAATTTTTTATCTGGGGAGGATGGTTTGTTACGCTTGGAACTTTTTTGGGAAACAATCTTTCAGCTACCGGAGCGGAATCAGGCCAGGTATTCTCTACACAGTCATGGGGTGCTATAATTGCTCCTTTTATTATTGGGTTGATAGCCGACCGTTATATTAATGCTGAACGCATATTGGGGGTGCTTCATATTCTTGGAGCGCTGCTTATGTACCAGATGTATAGTGCGGAGAACATCAGCACATTTTATCCTTATGTATTGATCTATATGATTTGTTATATGCCCACATTGGCATTAATAAACTCCGTTTCGTTTAATCAAATGACCAATCCCGAAAAAGAATTTTCAGTAATCCGTGTGTTTGGAACTTTAGGTTGGATTGCTGCTGGTTTGCTCATCAGTTATTTATTTCATTGGGATTCTGAGCAGGGAACAAAAGAGGGGTTATTAAAAAATACCTTCCTACTTTCGGGCGGCGCTTCATTACTATTAGGACTGTTTAGTTTTACATTGCCTAAAACTCCACCGAAAGCCAAAGGCTCAAAAGTTTCTGTTAATGATATCCTCGGCTTGGATGCTTTAAAGTTGCTGAAGGATAAAAATTTTCTCATCTTTTTTGTCTCCTCTATTCTTATTTGCATTCCGCTGGCATTTTATTATCAGAATACTAATTCATTTTTATCGAATATAGGAGTGAGCAACCCAACTGGTAAAATGACGATTGGCCAGGGCTCAGAGGTTTTATTTCTTTTATTGCTGCCTGTATTCTTTAACCGCTTTGGCTTTAAGAAAACAATTTTAGTAGGTATGCTGGCATGGGCATTGCGTTATGTATTGTTTGCTTATGGCAATGCTGGCGATTTAACCTTTATGTTGTTGATAGGCATTGCACTTCATGGTATTTGTTATGATTTCTTTTTTGTATCAGGACAGATTTATACCGATTCAAAAGCCGGTGAAAAATATAAAAGCTCTGCCCAGGGTTTGATAACACTGGCTACGTACGGTGTGGGGATGCTCATTGGCTTTGCTGTTGCGGGAAAAATTACAGATGTCTATAAACTGACAGATGGTTCATTTAACTATCAAATGATTTGGCTGATACCATCAGGCATTGCATTTGCAGTGTTTTTGATTTTTGCGTTGTTGTTCAAGGATGAAAAGAAACTTTCAAAAGTATGAGTAGATCATCAAGAAGAGAAGCAATCAAACAATTAGCCACAGGTTCATTAGGGCTTGCAGCTGGTGCTTCTTTGTCTTCTTTTTCAACAGAACAGGAGAACATGAAAATCAAAGGCAATATCAATCATTCCGTTTGCTACTGGACGCATAATTTCCTTTCATTGGATGAGTTGTGTGCTGTGGTAAAAAAAATCGGCTTCAATGCCATTGATTTGCTCACACCTAAGGAATGGCCCACTGTGCAAAAGCACGGCATTACCTGTTCTATGTGCTACACCGCAGGTAAAATAAGTTTAACTGATGGATGGAATCACAAAGAAAATCATGTGTGGTTGATTAAAGATTTTACAGAAGCGATTCCATTGGTAGCAGCAGCAGGTTATAAAAACCTTATCTGTTTCAGCGGCAACAGAAATGGTATGGATGATGAAACAGGAATGAAAAATTGTGTAGATGGATTAAAACAGATTATGAGCCTTGCAGAAAAGAACAACGTCATCATTCAAATGGAACTCTTCAACAGCAAGATTGATCATAAGGATTATATGTGTGATAAAAGTGCATGGGGCGTGGAGTTATGCAAACGTATCGGCTCATCCAACTTTAAGTTGCTCTATGATATTTATCACATGCAGATTAATGAAGGG
This sequence comes from Chitinophagaceae bacterium, assembly GCA_046301455.1. GTDB lineage: Bacteria > Bacteroidota > Bacteroidia > Chitinophagales > Chitinophagaceae > Lacibacter. The sequence continues at coordinate 2,320 of JBKCJY010000385.1, forward strand.
GATGTGATACGCACAATTAAAGACCATCACGAATACTTTGGTCATTATCATACTGCCGGTGTGCCGGGCAGGCATGAAATCAATGAAACACAGGAATTGTATTACCCTGCTATTATGAAAGCGATTGTAGAAACAGGATACAAAGGCTATGTAGCACAGGAATATATTCCAACAGGTAAAACAAGTGAGGAAAAGGTGGCAGCGTTGAAGAAAGCGATTAAAGTATGCGATGTTTGATCGTAAGGCTTTTTGATATTTATCAAATCACATCAATTAGTAAACAAATAATTTTAAAAAATAAACGATTCATATGCCCGATAACAATCAATACGATGCAATAGTAGTTGGCTCAGGCATCAGCGGCGGATGGGCCGCTATGGAGCTTACCAAAAAAGGTTTGAAAGTTTTAATGCTGGAAAGAGGTAATAAACTGGAGCACATTAAAGATTATAAAAACACAGCAAAGGAAATCTGGGATTTCCCGCACAGGGATGGAGTAACCCAAAAAATGAAAGAAGATTATCCTGTGTTAAAAAGGGATTATCCCTTACAGGAATCATTGGTAGACAAAGATTGGAATGTATGGGCCAATGAGAAAGAGAATCCTTACGTTGAGAAAAAGCGTTTTGATTGGTTCCGTGGTTATCATCTTGGGGGACGTTCTTTATTATGGGGCCGTCAGAGTTATCGCTTTAATAAGTGGGATTTTGAAGCTAATGCCAAAGAAGGTATAGCAGTTGACTGGCCCGTGCGATATGACGAAATTGCACCGTGGTACAGTTATGCAGAAAAGTTTGCTGGCATTCAAGGAACGAAAGAAGGTTTAGAGGTTTTGCCTGATGGTGAATTTTTACCGGGTATGGAAATGAATTGTGCAGAGAAAGATGTGGCTGCAAAATTGAAAGCGCATTACAATGGCAAGCGTCATATGTTTATCGGCCGCAGTGCAAACATTACGCAACCTATGCCTGAGCAGAACAGGGTGAACTGTCAATACCGTAACCGTTGTTGGTATGGTTGTCCGTTTGGTGCATTCTTCAGCACACAAAGTGCTACTCTTCCAGTAGCTATGAAAACAGGCAATCTTACTTTGGAAACAAATAAAATAGTAAAG
>JBKCJY010000386.1:0-2882 GCA_046301455.1 Chitinophagaceae bacterium
GTATCGGCTCAAATAAAAGAGTGGACCGGTCAGGATTTAGTAACAACTGAAAATATTCAGGATCTTCAAAAACGTATTGCTAATTTTCTCCCCGCATTCTTAAACAGCTCAGCCATGATTCTGGGTAACCTCATTATGATGCTGTTTATTTATTTTTTTATGTTGACCAATCACGCCAGCATGGAAAAATCATTTGACTACTTTTTGCCCCTTAAAGAGGACAGTATTGATATACTTGGAAGAGAAACTTTTAATATGGTTCGTGCCAATGCGATTGGCATACCACTTATTTCGTTGATACAGGGAATATTTGCATTGGTTGGTTATTGGATTTTTGGAGTGAATGATTTTGTGCTATGGGGTTTTCTTACCGGTGTTTTTGCTTTTTTCCCGATTGTTGGAACTACAATCATCTGGTTACCCATTGTTATCTATTTATTTTCACAAGGTAATAATAGTGCTGGTATTGGTCTTGCCATCTGGAGTTTGCTGGTTACCGGAAATGTTGATTACCTGGCAAGGGTAACACTCATGAAAAAACTGGGTAATGTTCACCCAATGGTAACAGTATTGGGTGTAATTGTAGGTCTAAGTTTGTTTGGATTCTGGGGTTTTATTTTTGGCCCATTACTCATCAGCTATTTTTTATTGCTTTTTAAAATTTATACGGCTGAGTTTGGCCCCATACATGCAACTGATAATCCACATCATCACGGATCATAAATAGCTGGCAGTAATTGTACTTTTATATTGAAATGGCTCCTGCTATTTTAAACAATCAATTTCCCCATTCAGTACCTTTTAATGCCAGTCAGCTCAATTTCTTCTTACTATCGAAGAAAAACAAAATAAAATCTCCCAACTATTTTTTTAGTCGTTAGAAAGAAAAGTAGAGTTAACTGTTAAGGAGGCTTTATATTAAATAAAGCCCGTTAAAATTTATTATTTTTAGTTAAAGATCCATTGCAGTTACCTCATGAATATTGAACAAGCCCTAAGCAGAAAAGGCAATTTCAGAAACGAAAATCACAAAGCTGTTGTAAACGTACACTTTAGCGGATTGTTGTTACAGGAAAAAATGTCCGGGGACCTTGAGCATTATAATTTATCCTATCCTCAATACAATATCATACGCATTTTATACAGGGCAGGTGAACCGCTTTCTACTTTACAAATACGCCATCGGATGATGGATAAAATGAGTGATACCAGCCGCATTGTGGACAGACTTATCGCCAAAAAATTTGTAAAAAATCTGTTAGCAAAAAAGATAAACGATTGGTAGATGTAGTGCTTTCGTCAAAAGGAAAGAAACTCATAAAAAAACTGGAAATTGAATTAGACCCCCTTATTGATAAACTCACCAGCAATCTTACACCGCAAGAAGTAAAGAAGCTCAATCTCTTGCTGGATAAAATGCGTGGCTGACTCATACATTTTTCTTATTTATCCTAAGCAATGATCGTTCTCAAAGCGGTTGTTATTCTAATTGGTATTACATTTATTGCATGAAACGATTTTGCCTCTTTCTTTTTTCTTTACTCATCGCACATAGCATCACCGCACAAAACAAAACAGAGTTTCGAGCTGCATGGATTGCTACAGTTGATAATATTGACTGGCCTTCAAAAAAAGGATTGCCTGTTGATGTTCAAAAACAGGAATTCATACGCATACTGGATTTACACAAACAAAATGGACTGAATGCCATTATCATGCAAATTCGTCCTGCAACTGATGCTTTTTACCCCTCACCTTACGAGCCATGGAGTGAATGGCTGAGCGGTGTGCAGGGCAAACCACCATCACCATATTATGATCCATTGCAGTTTATGATTGATGAAACGCATAAGCGTGGCATGGAGTTTCATGCATGGTGCAATCCTTACCGTGCTGATTTCAGAATTGGAAAAGCGTCCATAGCATCAGCACACATTACTAAAATTCATCCAAACTGGTTTTTGGATTATGGCGATAAGAAATATTTTGATCCCGGCAATAAAGAAGCACAGCAATTTGTAGTTGATGTGATAAAAGATATAACAGAACGTTATGATCTAGATGCTATTCATTTTGATGATTATTTTTATCCCTACCGCATTACAGGCAAAGAATTTCCTGATTCGGTTTCTTATCGCCTGTATGGAAATGGAATGAAGAAAGAAGATTGGAGAAGAAGCAATGTGGATTCAATTATTTTTAAATTATTTACTGTTATCCACCAAACCAAACCGCATGTGCAGTTTGGTATTAGCCCTTTTGGTGTTTGGCGTAATGCAAGTACAGATCCAAGAGGCAGTAATACCACAGCCGGACAAACTAATTATGATGATTTGTATGCTGATATTTTATTGTGGCTGCAAAAAGGCTGGATTGATTATGTAGCGCCCCAATTGTACTGGGAGTTTGGCCACCGTGCTGCACCCTATGAAGTGTTGATTGATTGGTGGAGCAAAAACACATATGGCAAAAATTGTTATATAGGACTTGGTATTTACCGTGCCAATGGAAGAGATAGTGCATGGAAAGACACCACGTTGCTGCCTCGTCAAATTGAAATGCTTCGCAACACACCCAATATTCAAGGCATGATTTTTTTCAGCACCAAATCTTTTTTCAATAATCCTAATGGATGGAACGACAGTTTACGGCTCAACTATTTTAAAGAACCAGCGTTACTGCCACAGTTGAATTGGTTACCTAAGAAAAAATAAAATGGAATGAATAATCCTTCAGAAATTAAATTCCTTGAAGGCCCGCAAAGCCGTTGGAAAGAATTCAAATTTGCATGGAAAGTATTAATTGAATTCATAAGAGGCTATCGTGCACTAGCATTTGTTGGCCCATGCGTCACGATTTTTGGAAGCGCCCGTTATGATGAA
>JBKCJY010000387.1:0-1964 GCA_046301455.1 Chitinophagaceae bacterium
GTAATACCAATGGCTGACAACCTGCCGCAAAGTTAGCAGCAATTGTTCATTTGATGCAAAAGGGGTGCAGATGTTATTTAGGACTGATGTTGTTGCACTACAGCACAAATATCCTTGACGGCTTGGCGCACCTGCTCCTCCGTATTCATCCGCCCAAAACTGAACCGCACCGACCGTTTGATGGCTGCCTCATCCATGCCCATAGCTTTGAGCACATGGCTGGCTTCGGGTTTGGCGCTGCTGCAGGCACTGCCGCTTGAAACAGCCATAAGCTTACTCAAATCATTGATAAAGGAAACGCCATTCGGCACATCAAAACAGAGATTGGTGGTGTTGGGCAGCCGATGAACAGGATCGCCGTTAACAATAGCACCTGTTTGCTTGCATACTTCCTGTTCAAAATAATCTCTCAATTGTTTAATGAATGCTGCGTCATCAGTCAATTGCTGTTGGCTGATGGATGCTGCTTTTCCAAAACCCACAATGCCCGGTACATTCAAAGTACCGCTTCGCAGGTTGCGTTCGTGACCGCCACCGGTAATTTGTTCACTTAACCGAACTCTTGGATTTTTTCTCCGCACATACAAAGCGCCGCAGCCTTTGGGTCCATACATTTTATGTGCTGAAAAAGCCATGGCATCAATCCCGTCCTTCAACACATCAACAGGAATTTTTCCCACCGCCTGTGTTGCATCGCAAAAGAAAAGAACGTGGTGAGCTTTAGCTATCGCACTTATTTGCTGTATGGGATGTAATACACCTGTTTCATTATTGGCATACATCAATGCAATCAAAATGGTGGTGGGTTTTATAGCGGCCCCTAACTCCTGCATGTTTATATTGCCATCAGCATCAACAGGTAGAATGGTGAGTTCTGTTCCTTTTTTGGCTAAAGCACGGCAGGTGTCTAGTACAGCTTTATGCTCAGTTGCACAGGTAATAATATGGTTGCCTTTAGTTGCATAGGCATCAGCAATGCCACGCAGGGCAAGGTTAATACTTTCTGTAGCGCCCGATGTAAAGAGCAATTCCTCTTTTTCACAATGGATGAGAGAGGCAATGGAAGCTCTTGCAGCAGTTACTGCATCTGCCGCATCCAATCCATACGCATGTAAATTGCTGGATGCGTGTCCATAATGCTCACTAAAATAAGGGAGCATGATTTTTAGTACCGATGCATCAACAGGTGTTGTGGCATTATGATCAAAATAAGGAATCATGAGTAGTTCTGAGTTCAAAGTTAATAGCTTCAACCGCTCTGTGAATCATTATCATTTGGAATACCAACGCATGGCAGTAATTGCATTGTACAATCATAGTATCTTTCCGCTCAAATTCATTCGTTATGCTTAAAGTTGAACATATTGGTATAGCAGTAAAAGAGCTCTCAGCGTCTGTTCCTTTGTTTGAGAGATTACTCAATACAAATTGTTACAAGCAGGAAACAGTAACATCAGAAAATGTGAATACTGCTTTCTTTCAGAAGGGAACAACAAAAATTGAGTTGCTTGAAAGCACTGTTGCTGATGGTGTTATTGCAAAGTATATTGAAAAGAAAGGAGAGGGCATTCACCACATTGCTTTTGAAGTGGAAGATATTCATGCTGAAATGGAGCGTCTTAAAAACGAAGGATTCATACTGCTTAACGAACAACCAAAGAAAGGAGCTGATAACAAAATGGTGGCTTTTCTTCACCCCAAAACCACCAATAGTGTGTTGATTGAAATTTGTATGGAGATAAAATAAAAAGAGGCGTTCAATTGAACGCCTCTTTTTATACTTTTTTGAAACCTGTTAATGTTTCATAAAGCTTACCTGCTCAATGGTTTTTCCATTTTCAATTAAACGAATGAAATAACTTCCGGCTTTCAAACCATCAGTATTTATTTGAATAAGATTACCTGATTTAACAGCAATAGTTCTTACAATTCTTCCGCTAAAGTCAAACAGTTGAACTGATTGG
>JBKCJY010000388.1:0-3149 GCA_046301455.1 Chitinophagaceae bacterium
GAATCACGCTCCAATACCACTTCATTACGCTCAATGCTCACCACCTCGCCGGTATCTTCATCCACAAAATCTTCAACCCAGCTACGCAATACACGTGCAGCAAGGCGCTTGCCTTCATGCTTCGCAAGGGCTTTCTTTTCAGCAGGTACTTCATCAGCCATGCCAAAAAGTTCCAATATGTGTTTATCCGTTTCAAAACCTATAGAACGGAGTAAGGTAGTTACAGGGAATTTTTTCTTACGGTCAATGTAAGCATACATCACATTGTTGATGTCAGTTGCAAACTCCATCCACGCACCTTTGAAAGGAATTACCCTTGCAGAGTAGATCTTTGTTCCGTTAGGGTGAATGCTTTGACCAAAGAATACCCCAGGTGAACGGTGAAGTTGAGATACCACCACACGCTCAGCACCATTGATCACGAATGTACCACGGGGCGTCATGTAAGGAATGTTTCCTAAGAACACATCCTGTACAATGGTTTGGAAATCCACATGCTCCTCATCGTTACAACTCAAACGCAGTTTAGCCTTGAGAGGAACAGCGTAAGTTAAGCCACGCTCCATACACTCATCAAGAGTATAACGGGGCGGGTCAATAAAGTAATCGAGGAACTCCAGAACAAAGATGTTACGGGTATCAGTGATAGGGAAGTTTTCCTTAAACACTTTAAAGAGACCCTCGTTGTTACGCTTGTCTGGTGTAGTTTCTAACTGGAAAAAGTCTTTGAAAGATTGAATCTGGATACCCAAAAGGTCAGGTATTTCCGCCAGGTTCTTCACTTTTCCAAAATTAATTCTCTTGTTTGCTGCAACTCTTGATGAAGACATACGTTTCTAACCGGTTTTATATGTTTGTGCACACGAATAGCTCACCGCCTTTTCGAAAAGACGATTAAATTGATTTTCAGTTATTTATGACTGTAATTGGGCGCCAACTTGCTATTCAGCCTAAATTTAGGGGGGCAAAGATAGGGAGATTGTGTGTTGGAAAAAAATTTGTGGAGAGGGAATTTGGAAGAGTTCTTAACGCATTGATCACAAAAAACAGCAATGCCCGAAAATTCCGGAAATACAAGTTGGGCGTGCCCTCACAGCCACAACACAAAGGCCCTGCTTCGTTCGGTCGGGCTTTCCGCTATTACTCCTCGGCACAAAATCCATGCACAAACCCTCACCTGCGGGGTAGCCGCTGCAATCCCTGCCCGACTTAGAATAAAGCGGGCCTGCCCGATAATATATAATTAAGTAGGCTTCACGTAAATCGGCCGGTTAGTAATCGGTACTACCCCTTTCAGCAGTTAACTAAAGCCCGCACTGTAATAAAACATAAACATATAAAATACTGGTTTAAATAAGGCCCCGGGCAATGTCGTATACTTTTAAATTCGAAAATTTAATTCGTTGTTTCACTGCGTTTGAATAACCATTTCTTCATTTTAAACATTACAAAGTATGAAACAACTACTGCTTGTTCCGTCATTTCACAAATTCATCGCTGTTTCTGCAAAGGGCAAACGCAGCACCGCATCAGGCAAACGTTTATCAGCCGGCACACTTCAACAATACAGGATGGTAGTAAAATACCTGCAAAATTTTGAAAACACCTTGCCTCAACCCATACGAATTCAGCTACTGTACAAACAAACACAACGTCAGTTTCAGAAAGAAAAGAATTATTGGAAAAAAATAAAAAACATGTTTGAACAATACCTGCGTAAACAACACAACTGTCTGGATGTATATATTGCTGCGGTATTTAAAGTAATCAAAACGTTTTTCAATTTCCTCCTCAAAGAAAAAGGTCTTCCTGTAGGAGAGTTTCACCTTCAGTTTCGTTTCCCCTCCTATCAATATCAACCCGTTCTTATTGATACCGTTCAGTTACAAAGGCTCATTCATGATACCGTTTTTCGTCAATCCTTACAAAAACACCTCGCCCAAAGTCTTGATCTGTTTATTACAGGTTGTTTGGTAGGATTGCGTTATGTTGACCTTATTAATCTTAAAAAAACCAATCTTTTCATTCTCAACAATCAATACTTCCTGCAGGTGCACACAAAAAAAACAGGCACACATTTGAATATTCCCCTCCCTGGTTATGCAGTTGATATAATTGAAAGGCTAAAACAAAAAAAAGGAGTTTTTCTTTTTAAACGCATCTCCAATACCAACTTTAATCTTCATCTTAAAAAAATTATGAAACAGGCAGGCTACACCACTACCCTCCCTAAAATGCGTTATTCTGCAGGTCGTTTAATAGAAATAAAAACCAAAGACGGAAACAGCTTTCGCTTTTACGATCACATTTCTTCACACACCATGCGTCGTACCGCCATTACAAACCTTCTAATACTGGGTGTTCCGGAGATGGTGGTGCGTAAAATATCAGGTCATGCCGCCGGTAGCAAAGAACTTTACCGCTACATTTCGCTGGCACAGGATTATACCAATCAACATTTAGCCATTGCGTATGAAAAGCTTTTAAAGCCAAATAATTAATATATTAAAAATGTCCATTTTTACATATTTCTGCTATTTTTAAGCCATCAAAGGTTCTTTGAAAATAAGTACTGGTAAGGGTATGCAGTAATTTCATTATTATCCGTTCGGATTGACAATGAACGGAATTAGTAGTAAGGCGGCAAACTCCTTAGATAATAAGAACAAGTACAATGGCAAAGAACTTCAATCAAAAGAGTTTAGTGATGGAAGTGGTTTAGAATTATATGATTATGGGGCGAGGATTCAAGACCCCCAAATAGGACGCTTCCATGCAAATGACCCTCATGCCGATAAGTATGCAAATTTTACTCCTTATAATTATGTTTTAAATAATCCCATTAATGCTATTGACCCTGACGGCAAGGATGCCATTTTAATTGCTTACCCCGATTATAAAATTCAAACTCCTGTTGGGAAAATTGGCGGACTTGGACATGCTGGTGTTTTATTGATTGATAACAAAACGGGAGCAACAAGATATTATGAATACGGACGGTATGATGCAGAGGGTAAAGGGTTAGTAAGAACCGTTAAAATTTCAAACGTAAAAATTGGAAAGGATGGTAAGCCAACTGTAGAATCTTTAAATAAAGTGCTTGGGCAATTATCAAAAAAGGCAGGGCATGGAGGAAGGATTAGAGGAGC
>JBKCJY010000389.1:0-4315 GCA_046301455.1 Chitinophagaceae bacterium
GATACGTTTGTAAAACGCACATTGATGGTGAATACCATTCGTGAATACCTGAATGAACATGGGGCGTTGGAAGTGGATACACCTGTGCTGCAAACCATACCCGGTGGTGCCACTGCAAGACCATTTACTACACATCACAACGCATTGGATGTGCCCATGTACATGCGTATTGCCAATGAACTCTATTTAAAACGTTTGATTGTTGGTGGGTTTGATTGGGTGTATGAGTTCAGCCGCAACTTTCGTAATGAAGGAATGGACAGAACACACAATCCTGAGTTTACGATTCTGGAATGGTACACTGCATATAAAGATTATTTCTGGATGATGAATGTAACAGAGAATCTGCTGGAGCGTGTGGCCATTGCATTACACGGTACAACGGATGTACCTGTGGGTGATAAAACCATCAGCTTTAAAACACCGTTCAAACGTATTTCCATCTTTGATGCCATTAAAGAAAATACTGGTATTGATGTGAGTGAAATGAATGAAGAACAGTTGAGAGAAACCTGCAAGCAATTGAAGATTGGTGTTGATAATACGATGGGTAAAGCCAAATTGATTGATGAAATTTTTGGTGCCACATCTGAACCCAAATACATACAACCGACATTCATCATTGATTACCCGGTGGAGATGAGTCCGCTCACCAAGAAGCACCGCAGTAAGCAGGGATTGGTAGAACGTTTTGAGCTGATGATAAATGGTAAGGAAGTGGCGAATGCGTATAGTGAGTTGAATGACCCCATTGACCAACGTGAACGTTTTGAAGACCAGGTGAAACTCAAAGAACGTGGCGACGATGAAGCCATGTTTATTGATTATGATTTCTTACGTGCACTGGAATACGGTATGCCGCCAACTTCAGGTATTGGAATCGGTATTGACAGGTTGTGTATGTTGATGACGAATCAGCCATCAATCCAGGATGTACTGTTATTTCCGATGATGCGGCCTGAGCGTACAGAAGAATAAGTTGAGATAGTTAAAAAATTGATACAGGAACCGCAGTTGAAAGGCTGCGGTTTTTTTATTTCCGCTCATCCAAATGGAAAGTTCACATACATCAAAATATATATCTTCACGCCTTCAAAAATCTTCATTATGAGAATACGATTGCTCATTGCATTTATCCTTGTTTCAACTATTTCCTTTGCTCAAACCACTTACCTCACCACCGAGCAAATGCTCAAAGGTGCGCCTAATAAAGTAATGAAAGCGTTACCCCAATTTGTAAAATGGATGGGTGACAACAGTTTTATTTTGAAGCGTGATGGCAAAACATTTTTAGTGGATTGTAAAACAGGAGCAGAAAAAGAATACACCGAAGTAAAAACACTGGAAGCAAAAGTTATAAATGAAGTAAGCGTAAAAAATAACGATCTGTTTCACAAAACAGATTCAGGCGAAATACAACTCACCAATAATAAAGACGTTGAGAAAAATCCCACACTTTCACCTGATGGCAAATATGTAGCCTTCACACGCAACAATAATCTCTTCACCATCAACCTCAGCACCAAAAAAGAAACACAGTTAACTTTTGATGGTACCGATGTAATCCTCAACGGCTTTGCAAGCTGGGTGTATTATGAAGAAATTCTGGGAAGAGCTACACGTTACAAATCTTTCTGGTGGAGCCCCGACAGTAAGAAGATTGCTTACATGCGTATGGATGAAAGCATGGTGCCGATGTTTCCCATTTACAGTGAAGAAGGTCAGCATGGATTTATTGAGCAGACACGCTATCCCAAAGCAGGCGATAAAAATCCTGAAGTAAAGGTGGGCGTGGTGAATGCAGATGGTGGTACTACCGTTTGGGCAGACTTTAATGCAAAAGACGACCAATATTTTGGTATGCCTTGCTGGAAAGCAGATGGCAGTGCCTTGTGGATTCAATGGATGCCCCGTTCACAAGACAATCTCAAAGTATATGAAATGAATATTGCCGATGGCAGCAAGAAAGAGATCTATGATGAAAAACAAAAAACATGGGTTGATCTGGAAGGTAATGACCGCTATACTTTTTTAAATAACGGCAAACAGTTTATACTGCAAAGTGATGTTACAGGATGGAATCATTTGTATTTGCATGATATGAGCGGTAAACGCATCAGTACTATTACCAGTGGTAACTATCGTGTAACAGCCATCAACCATGTAGATGAAAAAAGTCAAATCGTTTATTTCACCTGCCGGAAAGATAACAGCGCCCGTTATGATCTTTACAAAGTAAAGTTTGATGGCAGTGGTCTGCAACGCCTAACCTTTGGCGAATACACACACCGCAACATACAGCTTTCGCCCAATGGTTTGTATTTCATCACTACCTATTCTAATACAGGTTCACCTGATGCAATGGCATTGGTGAACAACAAAGGAAAAATCATCAAAGAAATTGCTAATGCAAAAGGTGAAGCATTTGAAACAACTAGACTTGCCAAAACACAATTGCTTCGTGTTACCAGTGAAGATGGAAAATATGATTTACCGCTACGCATTGTTTGGCCGTTGAATTATGATAAGAATAAAAAATACCCGTTGATGATTAATATCTACGGTGGACCTGATGCCGGTACCGTGTACGACGGCTGGCAACTCAACATGCAGCAGCAATGGTGGGCCAAAGAAGGTTTGATACAGGTAGCGATGGACCACCGTGCCAGCGGCCACTTTGGAAAAGAAGGTGTGAACTATATGCACCGCAACCTTGGTTATTGGGAAATGAAAGACTGGATTACCATTTTAAAATGGCTCATTGAAAATGCATCTGTCGATAAAAATAAAGTATGTATCAGCGGCTTTAGTTATGGTGGTTATATGAGTGCATATGCATTAACCTATGGGGCTGATTATTTCACCCATGGTTTAGCTGGCGGCAGTGTTACCGACTGGAGTTTGTATGATACGCATTACACAGAGCGTTTTATGGATACTCCACAGGAAAATCCTAAAGGTTATATATCTTCTTCTGTTTACAGCTACTTAGATAAGTACAAAGGCCTGCTCCGCATTTATCATGGTACCATGGATGATAATGTGCACCTGCAAAACAGCCTGCAGTTAGTGAAGAAGTTACAGGAGAGGAAAAAGCATTTTGAGTTTATGGTGTATCCCGGTGGCCGTCATGGCTGGAGAAACTTAAGAGAGCAGGATGCACATAGCGCTAATGAAATTGCGATGTTTATTTATAAGAATTTGTTGGAGAGAGAGGTGCCGAAGGAGGTGTTGAGGTAAAGGCATCACGCAAAGGCACAAAGAAACCAAAGCCGCAAAGGATACAAGTTGCACGACGTTGTGAACTTTGTATCCTTGGTTTCGTTGTGTGAGATTATTTCTTTTTTATCTGCAACTCCTCCCACTCCGTAGTGCCGTCTTTTTCTCTTGTAAAGATCAATTGTTTCCCTTCGCCAATTACAATTTCAGCAGTGGTGTAAATAAAATTACTATCGAGCAAATGCCCGCCAATTGTTTTTCCTGTACTGTCGCTCACACTCATGTGCAAATGATTGCCATTAATGCTTACTGTTCCAGTCAAGCTTACAATTTCAAAATGGCCATTCCCTTTTGTTCCCTGTGGTTGGTTGGCAAACCGGAGATGGTATTGTGTAACACTGCCCACGCAGGTCATCACCCAGCCGGCTTCAATATGATGTTGCTGCACATAGGCTTCTATTTCTTTCTTTAAATCCTGCCCGGGCTTTAAACGAAACGCATGAATTTTTACTTCATCATTCTGCATAGATGTTTTTGTTTTGCAGGCTGCAATTAAGAAGAATAGTATAATGTATCTCAACATAAAATGCATAACAAGACTTAGCGCCTCTGCGTCTTTGCGTGCAACTAATCCACAAACAAATCTCTAAACAGCTTTCCTCCCGGCACTACTGAATAGTTACTCAAATCAGTAATTCCTTCAGCCGCAAACACATCTTCATCAATAAATAAATTACCGGTGCATTCATTAGATGGTTTACTTAAAATAAAATGAGCTGCATCAGCCAATACATCAACAGTGCGGCTCATATTCGCCAGTGCTTCACCGCCCAATAAATTTCTTACCGCAGCAGTATCAATGGTAGTACGTGGCCATAATGCATTGGCAGCAATACCATCTTTCTTCAACTCTTCACTCCAGCCAAGTGTCATCATGCTCATATTGTATTTGGTCAGCGTGTAAGCAATATGTCCGGCAAGCCATTTCGGTTTTAAATTAACGGGAGGTGATAATGTGAGTATATGCGGATTGTTACCCTTGCGTAAATGAGGAATACAGGCACGTGTCATAAAAAAGGTACCCCGCACATTAATA
>JBKCJY010000390.1:0-3322 GCA_046301455.1 Chitinophagaceae bacterium
TTCTGCATTCTGATCACGGCGAATACCCAGATCAGTGGAAGCTTCCAATCCAAACAATAAGGGATAGTTGTTAGGAAAATTCCACATGGCTGATGCGTACACACCAACTAAACTTTGTTCCATTTCATCCTGGTTGCTCAGAAAGTTGGTAGCCGAAGCCTGGTCCAACGGTTTGCGGTCCAGAAATTTCTTACAACCGCCTGCAGTTATCAATAACAGCAATAACGGCACATATAATATTTTTTTCATTTTCATTTTCATTTTAAGTGTTTAATTAAAATGTAACATTTAAACCTGCTGTATAAGTGCGCATTACAGGATAAAATTCTGCGTTGGCATTGTTGATTTCAGGATCAAATCCTTTCCATGCTTTGCTGAATGTTACCAGGTTTTGACCGCTCACAAATACACGAAGACTGCTGATGTGCATTTTCTTTGTAAGATTTGAAGGCAGTGTATAACCGAGGTTTATATTTTTAATACGGAAATAAGCTGCACTGCGTATCCACCAACTGCTGGCTCTGAAATTGTTTGCATAAGAACCACCGGTTGCCAGTAATCTTGGAAAAGTTGCATTCGGGTTTTGAGGAGTCCAGTAGTCTTTATGAATCCCCAGCAAAGAAGGAATAAAATCAGTTGCAAGGAATGGAACAGCACCGGTACCACTTAAAAAGTTATTACGCTTACCCACGCCCTGCCCAAAAATATTCAAATCAAAACCGGCATAAGTTAGGTTTACGTTCACACTGTATTCATAACGTGGAAATGCATTACCTATAAACGTGCGGTCTAAATCATTCACTAAACCATCAGGCTTGCCATCAGGACCACTGATGTCAGCATATTTTAAATCACCAGGCTTAGGACCAATGGTTGGATTTACATTCCAGGGGTTACCATATAATACCGGTGAATTTTTTACATCGTTAGAATCTGTATAATATCCCAGCGCCTTTAATCCAAAATAAGAACCTAATGCATAACCGGGTTGTGTTCTTACAGAGCCGCCATCAAGAAATGGTAATCCATCAATCAACTGTGTAACCTCATTACGAACATCACTCACCATTACTGTTACATCCAATCCAATTTTTCTGATCTTGGCTTTATAGTTGGCTGAAAATTCCCATCCTTTATTTTCCATGGCTCCTGCATTGATGAAAGGATTTGCCAAACTACCTGCACTGGTAGGCAGCGTACGGCTCAAAATCATATTCTTCAATTTTCTTTCATAATAATCCGCTGTTACCGTTAAACGGTTCCATACTGTAAGATCCAAACCCACATTAAACTGTTGTGAAGTTTCCCAACTTAACTCCGGATTGGGGAATTGAAGAATAGCCACGCCAAGCGTGGTTAAACTGTTGAAATAAGCATTGGTACCATTGTTAGGATTGTTGTAGTTCGATTGGCCATACAATGCATCGAACACATAGTTGGAACCAATGTTTTGGTTACCATTACCGCCATATGAAGCACGCAGTTTACCAAAATTGATGGTCTTTGAAAGATTATCAAAGAATTTTTCTTTTGAAAATATCCATCCTACTGATGCAGAACCAAAATTACCCCATTGCTTATCTCTCACTTGTGAAAAACGGCTCGAGCCATCTCTTCTTCCGTTAACTTCCAAAAGATATTTGTCTTTGTAAGCATAATTTACACGACCAAAGAAACCAACCAGCGCCAGTTCACTCGCACCACTGTTATTATCTCTGTTGGTTGTTCCCAAACTTAAGTAAGGTAAACCTGTATTAATAAAACCTGTACGTGAAGCACCAAAGAAAAAGTTTTTATACAATTCACTTTGTGCGCCGCCCTGCACTTTAATAGCATGATCGTCTTTAATTCTGAAATTATATGTAGCCTGACCGAGGAAGGTTTGATAAATATCATTTCTCCATGTTTCATTTAATTGTGTGTTGTTGGGCCACACAGCTACTTTATCATACCTGCCTGTTGTTAAGTTAGGCGCATAAATATCTGCGTTGTACTGGAAACTCTTGGTATAAGGATTTCTTTTTTCACGACCCCAGTAACCTTCAATTTCCAAACCTTTGATGGGGTGAAAATTAAAACCAAAACGTGTGAGCAATGTATTGCCTTCTGTTCTCGATGTTCCTGTTGCTTCAGCCATTGCAATAGGATTGCGGTTATTACTTTGTGCGGCAGTTCCATATAAACCTGGACCATATTTACCACCACCAATAGCAGGTAAACCAATTGCCTGACGAATAATAAACTCAGGGCTACCTGTTGAAGGATTAATCGTCATATTATTATTGTAAGCAAATACGCCGGTTAATGTAAGCTTGTCATTAATTTTAAATTCAGGATTCAAACGTAAATCGTATTTACGGAAACTGTTGTTTTGAATCAATCCCTGCTGATTAAAGAAAGTAAATGATGCAAATAAATTTACACGCTCACCACCACTCATTAACTGCACATTTTGGTTGTGCATCATACCATTATTGGTTAATACTTCATCCAGCCAGTTGGTATTGATTACGTCAAAATTGTTGGCAGCTTTTGATCTGTACAAATCAATCTGTGATTGTGGAAATACATCAGGATTACTTGGGTTGAGGTTTTTGTTTGCAACATTACTCAACACCATATGATCAATTGCATCCACACGTTCAGGAATTGAAGTAAACTCCTGCTTGGTAACAAAGTTGCTGTAGCTTACTGTTAACCCTTTTTTAGTAGCACGTTTTGTTTTTACAACTACTACACCACCGCTTGCACGGTTACCATAAATAGCTGTTGATGCTGCATCTTTTAAAATGGTAATACTTTCAATAGCATTGGGATCAATTTGATTCAATGCATCTAAACCTGTTGCAGTAGGCATTTGTAATCCATCAATAACAATCAACGGGCTGCTGTTTCCTAGAATGGAACTTTCACCACGTACACGAATAGACGCACCATCAGCACCCGGTCTTCCGCTTTGTTGCTGAACAGTTAAGCCGGGAGCTAAACCCTGTAACACCTGAGAGGAACTTGATACCTGGCGTTTTAGGAGTGCTGCATTGTTGAGTTGTGTAACAGAGCCGGTTAAGTTCGCTTTCTTTTGAGAGCCATAACCAACTACTACTACTTCGCCCAAATCGCCTACTGTAGTTTCAAGTGCAACATCTGCTGTTGCACCACTTACTGTTACTTCTTTTCTTGTAAAGCCCACACCGCTAAACACCAGAACATCGCCATTAACGGCAGCAATTCTAAATGTTCCGTTGGGTGCAGTAACCGTACCTTTTTTACTGCCTTTTACTGTTACCGAAACACCTTCTGCAGGGTTTCCTGTTGTGCCGCT
>JBKCJY010000391.1:0-6251 GCA_046301455.1 Chitinophagaceae bacterium
AACCAAACTAAATTTTATGCGATTAATTATTCTTTTCCTCTTTGTAAGTTTTGCGTTTTCGTGCAAACAAAAAGCAACATCACCATCTGTTGCTGAATATTTTAACTATACTGATTCAGGTGTGCAATCTGGCGGTGTACGTATGATCGCAATCAAAACACCGGCGGGTGAATTCAAAGTTTGGACAAAGCGTTTTGGCTCTAATCCAAAGATCAAGGTGTTATTACTTCATGGTGGTCCTGCCATGACGCATGAGTACATGGAATGTTTTGAAACCTTTTTTCAAAGTGAAGGTTTTGAATTTTATGAATACGATCAACTCGGTTCTTATTACAGTGATCAGCCAAAAGACAGTAGCTTATGGACTACAGAACGTTTTGTTGAAGAAGTAGAACAAGTACGCCAGGCAATTGGAGCTGACAGCAGTAATTTTTATGTACTTGGTAATTCATGGGGAGGAATTCTTGCTATGGAGTATGCATTAAAATATCAAAGGCATTTAAAAGGATTGCTGGTTGCCAATATGATGGCGAGTGTTCCTGAGTATGGAAAATATGCGCAGGATGTATTAGCCAAACAAATGAAACCTGAAGTGCTTGCAGAAATAAGAGCTATTGAAGCTAAAGGTGATTACAATAATCCACGTTATATGGAATTGCTGCTGCCGAATTTTTATAAGGAACATTTGTGCCGTTTGGAAGAATGGCCTGATGGTTTTAACCGCAGCATGAAACATGTGAATAGTGAAATTTATGTGATGATGCAAGGGCCAAGCGAATTTGGAGTAGCGGGTCGCTTACTGAATTGGGATATTAAAAATCGCTTAAAGGAAATAGCAGTGCCCACACTGATGATAGGTGCCAAACATGATACGATGGATCCAAAGGCGATGGAAGAGCAAAGTAAATTGGTTCAAAAGGGCCGTTACCTCTATTGTCCCAACGGAAGTCATTTAGCCATGTGGGATGATCAGCAGGTGTTTATGAACGGAGTTGTAAAATTTATTAAAGATGTAGATGAGGGAAGTTTTTAAGTTTTGTCAAACGTCCACGCCTGACGGGTTGCAAAACGATTTATTTGATGGAATATAAAAAAGCTGCCTTACGGGGCAGCTCTTTTATTACTAAAAAACACCAACAAATTTTACATCCATTTACTCAAGTAGTCGTTAAACTCACTTCGTAAATCTTTCATAACTTTTTCAAAACTGTCGAAGTTTTCTTTTACTTCGGCATGTTCCATTTCAAGTTCCTTATGTATATGCCCTGCATGTATATAGGCATCTTCTGCTGTTTTATGGGCGTGCTCTCGAATATTATGTCGCAGTTCATCAATATTGTTACGTTGTACAATAAACTGGTTCTGAAAATGCTCGGCTCCTGCCATGGCATCTGTGCCTGTATTTTTACTTATGATTTCTGCAAGACGGTTTTCGAGGATGTCCAGTTCTTTATCGTAAAAGTCAATGGCCTGCAACCATTCGTGATGCTCTGTGCCGCAAGTGGCAGATGTTACAAAGCTCATGGGTTTAATTTTTAGAGGAGTGATTGATTTTTGATTGCAGATCAAAGATGTTTAATTACACTCGTAAAAAAGATGATACCAATCAGAAAAAAAGATGAGAAAATTCAGACAGTTAAATGAACTATTTCACAATTACTTCTTTAACCACATGTTCATTATACAATTCATTAATGCGGTTTCGGATTTTTTCACGCTGGTAAATGAGTTCCTGTTTGAGAGGAGCGGTAGAAGTAGTGATGATGAGTTGGCCTTCAATCAATTTAATTTCGTCCGTATAGTTAGCAATCGTTTTGCCCATCAGTTCAGCCCAAACATCTTTTATTTCTAAAGCACGCACTCGGTTCTTGAGTTTGCTTTTTTCTAAAAATTGCTGCATGGCTTCCTGTATGGAATATTCGCTCATTGAGCAAAGATAGGAGGGAAGTATTAAGTGGAATATAGAAAATTGAAAGTCAAAAACAGGAAATCGAAAGTAGAAGTTCCGCTATGAACAATGGGCTTTCAACCATTGCCCCAATACTACAAATGATAAATCTGTATTTCCTTCTTCAACTCTTCAAACACCTTTCGCACCTTGTCTTCATTGGGGTCAGTGATAAAAACCTGTGCCTGCTGACTGCATACATAATCCAGGAGGTTATGCATGCGTTGTGTATCTAACTTTTCAAATACATCATCCAGCAACAACAATGGATAAAAACCTTTTTGTTCTTTGATCGTTTCAGCTTCTGATAATTTTAAGGTAAAGAGTAAACTTTTTCTTTGGCCTTGTGAGGCGGTGTTTTTAAATGATTCGTTGCTGAGGGTAAAAACCAAATCATCTTTATGCACGCCATAATTGGTGCGTTGCAGTAAATAATCTTTTTCGGCAGATTGTTTTAATAAAACATCCAAATCTGATTGAAGCAATTGACTTTCATAGCTTAAGCCAACTGCTTCCTCTTTTCCTGCAATTTGTTTATAAAACTGCAATACTTTCTGCTGAAAGAACGGAAGAAAGTTTTTGCGTGTTTGAAATATAAATGTTCCTGCCTGTACTAATTGCTCATCCAGCACTTCAAGTAAACTGGTGTTACGGGTTTGTGTTTGTGCACATTGTTTTAAATAGCTGTTGCGCTGCTGCAATACTTTGCTGTAAACAATCAATTGATGCAGGTATTGGGTATTGATCTGTGAAAGCAGTGTATCAATAAACTTGCGGCGCAGTTCACTGCCGGCAGTAATCAGTTCCGCATCGTCCGGTGCAATCATCACACAAGGAAACAAACCAATGTGCTGTGAAAATTTTTCATAAGGAATTTCATTACAGGTAATTTCTTTTTTGCCGTTTTCACGGAGGATGATACAGGTGTTAAAAGCTTCGCCATTTTTTTCAAATACACCTTCAATGCGAAAGCCGGAAGCTCCGTGCAGCACGTTATTGCTATCAACTCCTGTAAAGTAACTTTTGGTAAAGCAGAGGTAGTGAATGGCATCAATTAAATTGGTTTTGCCCACCCCATTGAATCCTGTAAATGCTATTACAGGTTTTTGAAACTGCAACTGCTGATGGCTGTAGTTTTTGAACTGAGTGAGGGTTATGTTGCGGAGCAAAAGCATCAGGCGCAAGATAAAGGTTTGTTGTTTGTTAAGAATGCTGTTTTAATCATTTGAAATGAAGGAAAGAGCCTGGCATGCTCATATATGTACAAGCTATGATGAGTGCGAATCATTCACCGGATGATTCGAAGGTAAGGGACGATGCCATTAGCACATCAGTCCGTAAAATAAACCTGCCTTTCTTCTTCATTTTCATCAGAATATGACCGCATAAACTCAAAATCCACAGCCCAAAAAGCCCTGTTCTTTTTTGCCGCTGCCCCCTTATCTTTGCCACTCCAAAAACGAAACCGAACGTGGCCACAAAATTTACAAAAGAAACTTATTTATACTGGTACGAGCTCATGCTCTTACTGCGCCGTTTTGAAGAAAAAGCCGGACAGTTGTATGGTATGCAAAAAATTCGTGGGTTTTGTCACTTGTACATTGGGCAGGAAGCGATTGCTGCCGGATGCATGACCGCCACACGGGGTGAAGATAAATTCATAACTGCTTACCGTTGTCATGCGCTGGGTATTGCAAAAGGCATAACACCAAAAGCAGCCATGGCTGAGTTGTTTGGTAAGGCAACAGGTTGTGCAAAAGGTAAAGGGGGAAGCATGCACTTTTTTGGGGTGGATGTTGGATTTTTTGGAGGTCATGGTATTGTGGGTGCTCAAATTGGCACTGGTGCCGGACTTGCGTTTGCAGAAAAATACAAAGGCACAGACAATGTATGTTTGACTTTTTTTGGCGATGGTGCTGCACGTCAGGGCATGCTGCATGAAACATTTAATCTTGCAATGTTGTGGAAATTGCCTGTGATTTTTATTTGTGAGAATAATAACTATGCTATGGGTACATCAGTTGAACGTACCAGTAACGTAGTTGATATTTATAAACTGGCTGATGCGTATGATATGCCTGCTGATAGTATTGATGGTATGGATCCCGAAGCCGTACATGAAAGTGTGATACGTGGTGTGAACCGTGCACGTAAAGGTGATGGTCCTACTTTGATTGAAATTAAAACATACCGTTATAAAGGTCACTCCATGAGTGATCCGCAGAAGTATCGTAGCAAGGAAGAAGTGGAAGAATACAAACAGCGTGACCCGATTGAAACTTCAAAAGAAAAGCTTTTGAATGTTTATGGTGTGAGCGAAGCAGAAATTGAAACTGTCAATGAACGGGTACGTATGGAAGTTGAAGAGTGTGTGAAATTTGCTGAAGAAAGCCCATGGCCAAGTGATGATGAACTTCTCAAGGATGTGTACGTAGATCAGAACTATCCTTTTATTGTTGATTAAGATTGTTAGGAATAAAAGTTTTACGTTATAAAAATTGAACTAATAAAATGTCTGAAACAAAAAAAACAACTGCACAGGAACTGAATGAAGTGCAGGCAATTAAACAAGCAAAAGATTTTTGGGGCAAATATTCAAAACCCGTTACCTACATTGGCAGTGCGGTGATTTTACTGGCGGGTGGCTGGCTTGCTTACAAATATTTTGTAATGGCTCCTAAAGAAAAGAAAGCCAACGAAGCCATTAGCCGTGCGCAAATGTATTTTGCAAAAGACTCTCTGGATTTAGCATTGAATGGTGACGGTGCGGGTGCAGGGTTTTTAAAGATTATGAAAAATTTCAGTGGTACTGATGCTGCTAATCTTTCTCATTATTATGCCGGCGCTATTTATTTGCGTAAGGATGATTTTAAAAATGCAATCAAACATTTGCAGGATTTTTCAACCAATGCTACTCAAATTCAAAGTGCTGCATGGCGCATGTTGGGCGATGCATTAATGAGTGATGGAAAAAAAGAAGAAGGTGCATCCCATTATGAAAAAGCAGGGAAGCTCAATGCCGATGATGAAGTAAGCTCTAGTGAAAATTTATTTCGTGCTGGTCTTGCTTATGAAACATTGGGTAAAAATGAAAAAGCCGCCGAGCTTTATAAAATCATCAAAGAAAAATATCCAAAAAGTGAAAAAGGTTTTGTAGTTGATAAATACCTGGCACGTTTGGGTGTTATAATAAATGATTAATTATGGCTGATATTGCAAACAGCAATTTATATCAATTACAAACAGGCACTCATGATTACACGGGTGCCTGTGTTGTTTTAGTGCGAACAGAGTGGAATGCAAGAGTGATTGATGCATTGGAGGCAGGTTGCAGAAAAGTGCTTTCTGCTCATGGTGTTGAACAAATCATTACTCTAACAGTTCCCGGTGCAGTTGAAATTCCTTTTGCTGTAAAAGCTTATTATGAAAGTAAAAAGGAATTACGTGCAGATGCGTTTATTACCCTTGGCTGTGTTATAAAAGGGGATACGCCACATTTTGATTATGTATGCAAATCGGTTACGGATGGCGTTACACAATTGAATTTAAGTTTAAATGTGCCGGTAATCTTTGGTGTGCTCACTGTAAATACGCAGGCGCAAGCTGATGTACGCATCGGCGGCATTCACGGCCATAAAGGAGAAGAAGCAGCTATTACAGCACTCAAGATGATTGCATTGAATGTATCTTTAAAGAAATAATCCGGCAGCATGAATGTTCAGTTATTTGTTCCCTGTTTTGTTGACCAGTTATATCCGCAAACGGCCTTTAATATGGTAAAGGTGCTGGAGAAACTTGGCTGTACTGTGAGCTATAATGCCAATCAAACATGTTGCGGTCAGCCTGCATTTAATGCCGGTTTTCAGGATGAGTGTAAAGATGTTGCATCTAAATTTTTAAAGGATTTTAGCGGAACAGATTTTATAGTGACACCCAGTGCAAGCTGTGCCGGTTTTGTGCGGAACTATTACAGTAAAATATTTGATAACTCCTCTGTTCATAATGAGGTAAAGGATTTGCAGAAGCGCATGTATGAATTCAGTGAATTTGTTACGGATGTGTTGAAGGTGAATGAAGTAAAAGGTGCATCGCTGCATGGTAAAGCAACCTATCACGACAGTTGTGCGGCCCTGCGTGAATGTAAAATAAAAGAAGGCCCACGCACTTTGCTGCGAAATGTAGATGGATTAGAGCTGGTGGAAATGAATGACGTTGAAACTTGCTGTGGTTTCGGCGGTACGTTTGCAGTAAAGTTTGAACCCATTTCCATTGCCATGGCTGATCAAAAGGTGAACAATGCACT
>JBKCJY010000392.1:0-6053 GCA_046301455.1 Chitinophagaceae bacterium
CTTGAAAATGTTGCACTTCCACTTATTTATGCAGGCGTTCCAAAAAAAGAACGGAATGAACTTGCATTGGAAATGCTTGATAAAGTAAATCTTGCTGACCGCTCTCACCACAAATCTAATGAACTGAGCGGCGGACAAATACAACGTGTAGCCATTGCCCGAGCATTGGTAAATAAACCATCTATTATTTTGGCCGACGAACCTACAGGTAATCTGGATTCCAAAACCTCAGAAGAAATTATGAAGCTCATTGAAGATATTCATAAGTTAGGCAATACTGTAGTACTGGTTACACATGAAGAAGATATTGCAGGCCATGCACATCGTATAGTGCGCCTCCGTGATGGTGTTATTGAAAGTGATAAGGTGAAAGAAAAAGCAATGGTGTGATACGGGCTTCAGTTCAATTTAGCATCTTTATTGCGTCGCACTCTTGTACTGCCTGAATTCTATTCAGCCTTTTTCGCAAACTACTTATGATTTCACCAGCTTTTTAACTTTCTTCAACATACACAGTTGCATAAAGGCATTATTCCATCATAACCCTATCATCATTCATTTTTTTTGAACAATTCCATATAAAATGTGTTGTGAGTAATTGGAAAGTATTTTCTGAATAGAAATTTGGATTTTTAAAACAGTTATGGCAAAAATTTATACGAAAACGGGCGACGAAGGCAAAACAGGTTTAATTGGTGGTACCCGTGTACCCAAGGATCATTTACGCATTGAAACATACGGCACTGTTGATGAACTCAACTCCTATATTGGTTTGTGCAGTGATCAGTTAAAAGATGAGCAAAGCAAAACGATGCTCAAAGAAATACAGGATCGTTTATTTACTATTGGCTCCTCACTGGCCTGCGATCCGGAGAAAGAACCACGCATGAAAATCCCTGATTTAAAAGAAAATGATATTGAATTATTAGAGCAGGAGATCGACCGGATGAATGACAGCCTGGAGCCGATGAAATTTTTTGTATTACCCGGCGGACATGCAGCAGTAAGCAGCCTGCACATAGCCCGTTGTGTGTGCCGCAGGTGTGAGCGCTTATGTGTACACATGCAGCAGCAGGATTTGTTTATTGATGCCTTGGTGTTGAAATACATGAACCGCTTAAGCGATTATTTATTTGTTCTCTCCCGTTATACCGGCAAGTTATTGGGCGTTGATGAAATACCATGGAAGCCGAGGGTGTAGCTTTTAAATAATCTTCCCATCTTTCATATGCACAATCCTGTCGCACTGTGATGCCAGTTCTTCATTGTGCGTTACAATTAAAAACGTTTGATTGAATTGTCTGCGCAAATCAAAAAATAATTGATGGAGTTCTTTGGCGTTGGCGCTGTCTAAGTTGCCTGTGGGTTCATCAGCCAGAATGATATCAGGGTTATTGATGAGTGCACGTGCCACAGCTACACGCTGCTGCTCACCGCCTGAGAGTGCATTGGGCTTGTTTTCCATTCTATCTTTTAAACCCAGCATGGTTAATAATTCTTTGGCCCGTTCTTCTACTTGTTTTTTATTACGATTGCCCAGCCAACCGGGAATACAAACATTTTCCAAAGCAGTAAACTCCGGCAATAAATGATGAAACTGAAATACAAAGCCGATGTGCTTATTTCTGAACGCAGCAAGTGCATTTCCTGATAATTTATGAAAAGAAGTATTGTTGAGCCACACTTCACCACCGTCAGCTTCATCCAGAGTGCCCAATATGTGGAGCAATGTACTTTTACCGGCGCCGCTACTGCCCACCAAACTCACTATTTCCCCTTTATTAATTTCAAGATCAACCCCCTTGAGCACCTGCAACTGACCATAGCGTTTGGTAATATTTGCACATCGTAACATAGACTACAAACCTAAGGCATAATAGCCGAAAAAAATATGAAAGGGTTGTAAGGCAATCAAAACTTTGCCAAAGTTTTAAACAGCATTTATGGATTTTTGAAGGTGTTTCCAACTTAGGCAAAGCTTACCTGAACCCCGTTTTTCCACACCCCAAAAACCTAATTTGGTTATTTCAACAGGAAAGTTACATTTGCGGAAATTTAAAGGGTAAATACACTATGTTCTGGACACTTGAATTAGCCTCGTACCTTGAAGATGCTCCCTGGCCTGCTACCAAAGATGAGCTGATTGATTATGCCATCCGCAGTGGTGCACCTATTGAAGTGGTGGAAAACCTGCAGGAGCTAGATGATGAAGGTGAAATTTATGAAAGCATTGATGACATCTGGCCTGATTATCCAAGCCAGGAAGATTTCTTTTTTAATGAAGATGAATATTAAGAAACCGGTAGTAGTTAGTCATTAACCGGACTCTAAATAATTGAACCGTTTCTGAAATCAGGAACGGTTTTTTTGCGCTACTCAAAGAGCCTCACGAATTTTTGACTTTTACTTCTCTTTACCCCAAAGTTTATAATTCTTAAAATAACTGCTGTTCCAAAACTCATAACGTGGAATCATTACAGCATCCAATCGCTTTAAAAAATCATTGTAGTTTTTTGTTTTGCTCCACAGGTTTTCACTCAAGGCTGTCATTCGTGGAAAGATCATGTAGTCAACTTTTGTACTCCATTCCATATACTCTGTCCAAACATTGCCTTGTCCGCCGATGATTTTATGAGCAAGCCCGGCTTTCTTCAACGCATCGGGAACAATTTGATAATTATACACTGCTTCTGTTGGATTGTAACCATGTATGGCCAAGCTGTCATTGGGATCTTTACTTTGATAGTGATCAAAATAAAATGGCTTTCCCGGCGTCATGATGATGGAATATCCTTTTTTGGCGGCGCTCAATGCTTTGGCATCATCAGCCCAATTCATAATTAAAGCTGAAGTATCTACATCACCTTCAGTTATTTCATGCCAGCCAACGGTTTTGCGGTTCATCTGTTTTAAATGTTTGGCTACATATTCAATAAAATACGTTTGCAATGCTACTTCATCCTTCAAATTCCTTTGTTTGATGAAGGCTTGTGTTTTTGCATCCTGTTTCCACCACAGTTTACTGCATTCATCACCACCAATATGTATGTAGGTTGACGGAAACAAATCTGTCAACTCTTTAAAAATATCTTTCAGAAATTGAAATGTAAAATCATTCGGTGCAAGCACATTGTTTTGCCTGTTATACATGCCCCATGTAGTTGCCACATTCCAAACAGTATCAGGCTTTGTACTTAATTGCGGATAAGCAGCAATTGCAGCACGGCTATGGCCGGGAATATCCAATTCGGGGATAACGGTGATGCCACGCACTTTTGCATATTCTAAAATCTCTTTTATTTCTGTTTTGGTGTAATATCCACCATAGCGTTTGCCATCATAACGTGCAGGAGTTGTTTTGAAATGCCCAATCAACGTTGAGTCTCTCCAACTGCCAATGGAATTGAGTTTTGGATATGTTGTAGTTTCAAAACGCCAGCCTTGGTCATCCGTTAAATGCCAGTGAAAGGTGTTGAACTTATGAAACGTGAGATAATCAATATATTTTTTGATATAGGATGCAGGAAAAATATGCCGCACTACATCTAAGTGCATTCCACGATAGCTAAACTGTGGATAATCAGTAATTGAAACAGCAGGAATGGTAATGGACGTTTGTTGTTTGAGAGGAATAAGTTGCAGAAGGGTTTGGAAGGCGTTGATGAAGCCACGGATATCTCTTGCAGATATTTTTATATACCCTTCAATTGAATTCAATAAATACATTTCAGGTTTTTGTACTGCTGATAAGTCCTTCCAAATTAGAATGCCATTCTCTGGTAATTTCTTTACATCAGTAATTTTCTTAAGCTGAAGTTTAAGACCTGTTTGTAAAAGAATCTGTTCCTGCAGATAACGAGCTTGCGGTTCTATCCTTGCAAAATAGTGGATTACTGACTGCTGAGTTAATTCAACTGATTTATTAGAAACAACTTTTAACTCTAAAGGCCTTGGTAAAATAGAAATGGTTGATTGTGCCTGCGCAACAATCAACCATCCCATAAAGCATATGCTGAAAACTATCTTTTGAATCATACCAGCAAAACTGCTGATTATTTTTTAAATGTTAACTTAAAATATAAAAGTACCAGCGACAAAAAGCAGATAATTGAATTACAAATAATCACAGGCCACAGTGAATAACCAATCCCATAGACCAGCCAAACAACGGTACTGAACGTAACAATCAAAATAGTATAAATGCTCAGGTCACCTACACTTTTGCTTTGCCAGGCTTTGTATACTTGTGGCATAAAGGTGATACTGCTTAAAAAAGAACCAAAATGTCCAACGATGTCAATCCACGTCATGTTGTTAATTTTTTTAAGTTGATAAAGGAACTACAGTTGAAGTATCGAATCAATACTTTTAACTCCATCAACTGATGACTATTTTTCCATCTGTTCAATCACTTCGCCAGTTACACCGGTAAAGCTAAAGCCTCCGTCGTGGAATAAGTTCTGCATGGTAACCATTCGTGTATAATCGCTGAACATGAGCGTAATATAGTTGGCACAATCTTCACTACTGGCATTTCCCAGTGGACTCATTTTCTCTGCATAATTTATAAACCCGTCAAAACCCTTTACACCACTGCCTGCCGTTGTACGGGTGGGGGATTGAGAAATCGTATTCACACGAACCTTATTCTTCACACCGTAATGATAACCAAAACTTCTTGTAATACTTTCCAACAAAGCTTTGGCATCAGCCATTTCATTATAATCAGGAAATACACGTTGTGCAGCAATATATGTGAGTGCCACTACACTACCCCACTCATTCAATGCATCCAGTTCCCATGCAGTACGCAGCACACGGTGCAGACTCACGGCTGAAATATCATTTGTTTTTTGATTCCATTCATAATTCATTTCTGTATAATGTTTGCCCTTGCGCACATTAATACCCATTCCAATACTATGCAGCACAAAATCAACCTTGCCGCCAAAATGCTCCATGCTTTTTTCAAACAGGTTTTTTAAATCGTCCATGTTGGTAACATCAGCGCCAATCACGGGTGCATTACCGCACTGCTCACTCAGTTTATTTATTTCGCCCATACGAAGCGCCACTGGTGCATTGCTCAATACAATTTGTGCACCTTCTTTAAAACATTTTAATGCTGTTTTCCATGCAATGGATTTTTCATCCAATGCACCAAAGATGATTCCTTTCTTTCCCTTTAAAAGTTGATGACTCATGATTGTTGATTTTGCCAAAAGTAAGGAAGATGGGGGAAATAGTGTTTTGAATAAAAAAAGGCACCCATTTATGGATGCCCCTGTTTTTCTCATACTCATCAGGATGCTCTACTTTATTTGCAATTCAGCATGTAAGCTGTAACTTTTCTTACCTTCTTCCATCATCTTACGCACTTCATACAAATCCTTCTGCAATTGCATCACCCTTTTTTCACGCATTTTAATGTCCTCTTCATTATCAAGCTGTGCAATTTTACTCTCATGAAATTTTATTTTCACATGAATAATATGTGTTAAAAGGTCAAGTGCTTCTTTGGAATTAAAGTGCCCGTCAATTAATGTGATGCTCATGATAAATTTTTTATTGGCCCTGGCCAAGTGAATAACCTGCAACACCATCAAAGTTGTAAAGATTTTCTGTTTTAATGGTATCAATCCCTTCATTTAAGGATGACTGGAGTAATTGAATAATTTCTTCTTTACTCAACAGGCCGCCATTTTTATTTTTATAACGGCAACGCCAGTGATCAGTACAGAATGTTTCTTCAAAACCATCGGGCCACACTTTAATACCACGGTTGGTGATCATGCTCAACTGCACATCACCGCTGTTAATCTTCTGCATTTTTTCTGCCAATTCATTAGGGCTGGTTCCTGCCCAGTGTACAAACACATCCACACCCATTAATTCTTTTTTAGCAGGCGTTTTACGTCTAACCTTTGGCAAGTTGAGTGTTTGGCCTTTTGCATAGCTCACTTCTTTTAATGTTGTTGGCTTCTTACCAAGGTTGGCAATGACAGCATCAGCAAATTCACTCGTTCCTACTTTTTGAGTGCTCACACCTTCTT
>JBKCJY010000393.1:0-1851 GCA_046301455.1 Chitinophagaceae bacterium
ATACCGTTTAAGAATTACTGGAGCTGGTTTTTAGTGAGTGCAGTATTATTGTTATTTTTTCGCCTTTTTCAATTTAAGAAGAGCAACCTTTTCGCTGTACATTTGTTAATCATTCAGTTATTATTTTTTTTAATCCTCAGAACCTTTTTATGAGTCTTGTTTTGTATATCGGTTTAGCCTTTGCAGTGTTCCTCATTATGGAAGGTATTACATGGCTTACCCATAAATATGTAATGCATGGTTTCTTATGGTATCTGCATGAGGACCATCATCAGCCACGTGGTCATTTCTTTGAAAAGAATGATGCGTTCTTTTTAATTTTTGCCATACCAAGCTGGTTGTGCATAATGCTTGGGCTGATGTATCAGGTGTATTGGGTGGTGAGTATTGGTGCAGGCATTGCCATGTATGGACTGGCCTATTTTATTGTGCATGACATCATCATTCATCAGCGTTTCAAAATTTTCAGCAGATGGAACAGCACGTATGTACGTGCTATACGCTGGGCACATAAGATGCATCACAAACATCTTGACAAATATGATGGTGAAAGTTTTGGCATGCTGCTGGTTGCAAAAAAATATTGGGATAAAGTGCGTAAA
Source organism: Chitinophagaceae bacterium (assembly GCA_046301455.1). Classification (GTDB taxonomy): domain Bacteria; phylum Bacteroidota; class Bacteroidia; order Chitinophagales; family Chitinophagaceae; genus Lacibacter. The sequence continues at coordinate 603 of JBKCJY010000393.1, forward strand.
GAAAAGCAACTCAACCCCAACATTAAATAAAGACCTTGAATCTCCACTACACTTATTTTCTTATTCTTGCTGCATCACTTGCAGGGCCGTTGCTTTTAAGCTTTGATAAAAAAGTGGCTTTTTACAAGCAATGGAAATCTTTATTTCCTGCAATGATACTTCCGGCATTGTTTTTTATTGTGTGGGATGAGTTTAAAACAAGAGGCGGCGTGTGGAGCTTTAGTGATGCACATACCATTGGTTTAAAATTATCTTCACTTCCTCTTGAAGAAGTATTATTCTTTTTTGTAGTGCCTTATTGCTGTGCGTTTATTTATGAATGCATCAGGGTTTATTTCCCAAATGTTATCGGAAAGAAGTGGGGTAAGAGCGGATTGTTGTTTATGGGCGAAGCTTTTTTTGTAATTGCTATTCTGAACTTGGGGAAAGAATACACTTTTTATACGTCGCTTTTTAATGCTCTTTTTATCGGCGCCTTGTATTTATTTAAAAAATGGTTTAAAGGATTTGATGCTTCCTCCTTTTTAATTTCCTACGCTGTTATTGTAATTCCTTTTCTGATTGTAAATGGTTTTTTAACTGCTATACCTGTAGTGAGTTATAATGATGCCGAGAATCTCGGCTTCCGGATTTTTTCTTTTTTGCCATGGCCGATGCATAATATACCTGTAGAAGATATTTTTTACGGAATGCTGCTGATATTGATGAATGTGGTAGTGTTTGAAAAGTTGAGAAATAAATCGAATAAAAGTTATTAAGAATTTATCTCGACCCCGGGCAACCTACTCTCTTCTGCTTTTTAAACGATGAAATTCCTGATGTGCGTTTGTACCAATCTACATAAGGCCGTATAGTAAACGTGAGCTGAACAAAATAATAACTGTCTTTATTAGAAGCATTGCCTCTTACAGAACCCCCGGCGGGATATGTGCCATTGCCCCTGTAAGCCATTTGTATAGCAGTTGGACCTTTTGCGGTAAGTAATTGTGCCGCATCTACATAAGTTGTGCTTACATCATCAATATAATCTGTAAATGCTCTTCGATAGCCTATTTCAAGACCTAAACGCATGTCTTCATTCAAAGCGTATTCGGCACCTATACCAAATGGGATTGTAATAACTGTTCTTTTGTAATCATTTTTTCCTGACACAAACCCCTGACCTTCGGTACTCAATGGTTGCAAAAATGTTTTTGTCCCGTTGTTGTCATAAGCAAAAGATTTAAAATTGAAGAAGGCAACTCCGGCA
>JBKCJY010000394.1:0-25798 GCA_046301455.1 Chitinophagaceae bacterium
CGTACCAATGGTAATCCGCTGAGGCGAAGATCCATTTGATGCTTTGCTTCAAAAGCTTCAACAAGTTGGGTAACACCCGCTACAACTGCATTTCTTTTTTTGGAGTTAAGTACTTCTTTGTTGATGCGCACACCAATAGTGTAAACATTTGTTTCAGGATTGTACAGCAGATTTTTATAAAAAGGTAATTGCTGCAGTTGAAGTTTTGCTGTATCAAGCTCAGATTGGGAAAGCAGTTTGTCTTCAAATACAGGAGTTGCAATTAATTTTTCTGAAACAGAATCTTTGCTGAGTTTTAATACACTGCTGATGCTTAATACATCTTCAACACCAGGTAGCTGTTTAATATTTTTTTGAAGCAGGGCAAAGTCATTATAAAAAGAAGCTTCAAAGAGGTTTTGTTTTTCTAATCCTATAACCAGCAAATTTCCATCTTCGCCAAACTGCTGTTTGAATTCAATGTATTCTTTGTATTTAGGATGATTTACAGGAATTGCTTTTGCAAACTCATAACTTAACTGAACTTTTACAGCAAAAAACGTCATTACACCTGTAGATGCCAGCACCAAAAGCAGCATCCATAATCGGTTTTTCAAGATCCATCTGCCCAATTTATACCACATAAAATTTCAGTTTATTACAAAAGCACGGCAAAGAAACAGCATTTCAGTTGAATACGATTTAAAACTGAGCATGAAATGCCCATTATAAAATAAAACGGCAAAAAATGGGAATTGGCATTCTATATGACAACTATTTTAAATAAAAAATCATACGTGAAATGCATTTGTAAAAAATTTACTTTTGAATATATGAAGCAGCGGATATTTATTCTTTTGACGGCTATTCTGTTCAGCACCATTGCAAAAGCACAATTACAGCCGGTAGGCGAGTGGCGGGAGCACCTGGAGTTTCAACCGGCAACCCGTGTATCACTTTCAAATGAGCATGTTTATCTGGCATCAAAGTTTGGGGTTTTCAGAGTGGGGCGGACTGATAATGTAGTAGAGCGGTTTTCAAAAGTAAATGGCCTTAGTGATATTGGAATAAGCACCATTCGTTACAATACATCAACAAACCAGTTACTTATTGCATATGCCAACAGTAATCTGGATGTGATGAGTGAAAATGGAGTCATCAATATCCCCTTTATACTCCGCAGCAATGTAAGCGGAGATAAACGCATCAATGATATTTTTTTCCTGAACGATAAGGCGTATCTCTCAACAGGTTTGGGAATTATTGTTGTTGATTTAAAGAAATATGAAACCAGTAATACCTTTTATATTGGCAATAATGGCTCCGCACTGCGGGTAAACGGATTTGCTGCTGATGCAACAAAATTTTATGCAGCAACTGATGAAGGAGTAAAAGTTGCCAATCAAAATTCATCCAATCTTTCTGATTTCAGAAACTGGAGCACGCTTGGTACCTCATTGCCAGCCGCACCTGTAAAAAATGTATTTGCGTTTCAAAACAAAATCTATGCACAAGTGGGCAACAGGTTATATATATTAAATGGTACAAGCTGGAGTGTCATTTATGATGATGGATACCGTTGGGAAAATGTAAATGCAACTGCAACAGAACTTTTAATTTGTTCTGAGAATTTTGGATGGTCTGATAGAAGAGTTACTGTATTTGATCCTGCATCAAACACTGCAATATCCATCATTCGCAATACACCACAAACACAGTTTCCATATCAGGCGGTAAAGAGCGGCAATGAAATCTTTATTGCAGATTTTGGTAAAGGATTGATTCGTATCAACGGCTCATCAGTAAGCACAGTATCGCTCAACTCACCTTTTGGTGCATTGGATGGCGATATGATTTTTGTCAATAAAGCATTGTGGGTTGGCGGCGGCAGTATTAATGAAGCATGGAACTACAGGTTTAACACATCAGGCTTTTTCAGTTTCAATAATGATGAATGGAAAAATTACAGTCGTTTGAATTTAAGCTGGATGGATACCGTGAAAGATATCATTACAATAGCCATTGATCCTCGTGATAAAAAAGTTTACGCAGGTTCATTTGGTGATGGATTGGTTGAATATGAAACGCCCACCAAATATAAAATTTACAAACAGGGAACAGCGTTGGGTGAAGCAATTGGCGATAGAAATAACTATCGTGTTGGAGGTCTTGCATTTGATGCTGAAAATAATTTATGGATCAGCAATTTTGGAGCAGCAAATAATTTTGTAGTAAAGAAAGCAGATGGTACATGGAAACAACTGCGTGTGCCTTTTGTGATTAGTGATAACATGGTTGGAAAAATTGTAATTGATGATGCCAATCAAAAATGGATACAGGTTCCGCAGGGAAATGGTGTATATGTTTTTAATCATGGTGCTTCCATTGACAATCTTGCTGATGACAGATGGAAATGGTTTCGCACAGGAAGAGGAAATGGAAACTTACCCGGCAATGGCGTAAATGATATAGTGAAAGATAAGGATGGATTTATCTGGCTGGGTACTGATAAAGGCATTGGTATTGTACAATGTCCCGGTGAGGTGTTTACTGCCAATGGTTGCGAAACTTTTCAACCCGTTGTGCAGTTTGATAATTTTGCGGGCTTATTATTTCAGGATGAAGAAGTACGTGCTTTAGCGGTTGATGGTGCAAACCGAAAATGGGTGGGCACACGTAATGGTGTGTGGTTGATAAGTGCTGATGGTGAAAAAGTGATTAAACGTTTTACAAAAGATAACAGTCCGCTTCTGAGTAATGAAATTATACGCATTGCAATTGATCCCGAAAGCGGTGAAGTATTCTTCTCAACCTTTAATGGTATTTGCAGCTACAGAAGTACAGCTACAGAAGGAACAGAGAAAAATGAAAACGTTTTGGTATTTCCCAATCCTGTACCAAGCGGTTATAAAGGACAAATTGCAGTGCGTGGTCTTGCTGCTAATTCATTTGTAAAAATTACAGAGCTCAACGGACGATTGGTGTTTCAAACAAGAGCATTGGGCGGACAAGCTGTTTGGAACGGCAATGATTACAACGGTAACCGTGTGAGTAGTGGTGTTTATTTTGTTTTGGTAACCGATGAAGCTGGTGTTGAAAAAGCCAGAACGAAAATTGTTTTTGTGAAATAGTATATAGACCACAGACCACAGTCAACAGCAGAGCTTTAAATGCGTATTATATAAATGAAAAGCAACAATTATCTCTTTTGAGTACTCCATTACATACTACCAAAGCCGTTATCCTTCGCACAATAAAATATGGTGAAACAAGTTTGATTGTTACTGCTTATACGGAGTTGTTTGGGTTACAGAGTTATATTGTGCAGGGTGTGCGAACCAGTTCCAAAAAAGGAAGCGGTAAAGCCAATTATTTTCAACCGGGGGCCATACTTGAACTGGTAGTGTATCATCATGAATTAAAAAGTCTGCAACGTATTAAAGAGTTTAAATGGAGTTACCTGTATCATGAAGTGTTCAGCAATGTGATTAAAAATTGTGTGTTATTATACATGGTGGAGTTATTACAAAAATGTTTGAAACAACCTGAAACTAATGCTGAACTTTTTTCTTTTGTTGAAGAATCGTTTATGCAATTAGATAAAGCTGATGATACTGTTACTGCCGGGTTGAGTATTTATTTTGCCATTCACCTTGCTGCTTTTTTTGGTTTTCAAATTACACATGAAGAGTTATTGCCTGTTTTGGATTTGCAGGATGGAAAGTTTACAGATGCACATCCGCAGCATGCGTATTATGTGGATGGAAAAACAGCAGCGCTTATTTATGAATTACTGAAAGTAATGCAACCTGTCGAACTGCATGAGGTGCCGATGAATCATGTGCAACGCCGCTCTGTTTTAGAAGCCATGGAAACTTTTTACGCTTTGCATTTACCTGAGTTTGGTAAGATGAAAACATTGCAGGTACTGAAGGAAGTGCTTGCTTAGATTATTCTTGATGAAGAACTGCAATCTTCTTTCAGTAATACTACTCCCGGCTTTTTATTTTTCTCAAAACTTCCTAATGAATCGTCCCATTGCAATGCTTTAGCGCCATTCATAGTAGCCATTTGAAAAACCTGTTCTTGTGAAAGTGATGAATGTTGTAAAAGCGCCTGCATTTCTTTTGCAATACTTAGTTGCCAGTTGCTGCTGTAACTGTCAGTGCCCAATACTACATGGCAATTGTGTTTTAAAAATAAATCAACCTGCGGCGTTTTATTTTCAATATAAAGATTGGCGTTGATGCAAAGACAATACACCAATTTTAATCCATTGGCAGCCGTATATTCATTGGCCCAAGTTATATCCTCTTCGGGCATGTACGTATTGTGAATCAAAAAAATTGTTTGACCATTATTGAAATAGGGAAGTACTGAACGGATGCTGCTCTTACCTGTAACGGGAAAAGGTGATACATCCATTCCAAATATTTTGAACAACTTTAAATATGCACCACCGCCTGTTTTGTATAACTCATCTTCCGCAGGATGTTCCTGATTGTGAATGGAAATGATTTGATTTTTTGTTGCTGCATTAATCAGTTCAAATGTTTTGGGCGATATGCTGTAAGGAGCGTGGGGAACGAGAGAAGTACGATGTGCGAAATGAGAAGTACTAAGTGCATTATGCAGTTCCTCTGCTACAAACTTATAGTGGTTGAAATTTTCTTCAGCTTTTTCGTCTGTAAAACTCAACACTTCTACAAAATTTTGCCAGCGTATGTTGCTTTTACTTTTTACCGAAGCTGTATCAGCAGTGTTGCCAATATCACCTACAGCCACAATGCCATTGTTGTACATTTCCTGTTCTGCTCTTTCAATCTCCTGCTGAATAATTTCGGGTGCAAAGCCACGCTTGGTTACAACAGAACATAAGAATTCAATTAAACCAGTATGTGGGGGAATTACATTTTTTAAATGACTTAACTCCAAATGGCAATGACAGTTAATGAGTCCGGGTATGAGAATGCCCTCCAGCATTTCAACATCCACACCCGCTTGTTCAAATGGAACAATGGCTTCAATGGTTCCATCAGTTCTTGTAATTAATACATCATCATCTTTTCTGAAATGATATCCGTCGAAAAAACGGGATGCTTTGAATTTTCTATATGTCATGCGTTGATTTCTTTTAACTTTGCCGCCACTTTGTACACAGCCTGATCAATAGAATCAAGGACGTACAAGTGTGCGAATCATTCACTGGATGATTTGAAGGCAACAGAAGCTTAAAAGTAGTTCGATTGCCGGTTACAAAAAAATTACGAACGTAAAATGTTAGATAAGTTAGAAGCCATACAAGCAAGGTTTGATGAAGTGGGGGTTGCATTAACCAACCCGGAGATTGTAGGTAACAATCAAAAATTTTCTGCACTTAGTAAAGAGTACCGCAGTTTGGAAAAGATTGTAAATGCACGCAAAGAATATTTACAGTTGCTCAATGATGTTACAAGTTACAGAGAAGCATTGAATGGTAATGATGAAGAGTTGCGGGAACTGGCAAAACTGGAGTTGCCTGAGTTGGAAGAACGCAAAGAGCAAATGGAAAAATACATTCGTCAGTTGTTGATACCTAAGGATCCACAGGATGATAAAAATGCAATCATAGAAATACGTGCGGGAACGGGTGGTGATGAAGCCAGTTTGTTTGCAGGTGATTTGCTGCGGATGTACATTAAATATTGTGAAAAGCGTGGATGGAAAACAGCGGTGCTTAGTGAAAATGAGGGAACGGTAGGTGGTTATAAAGAAGTACAATTGGAAGTTACGGGTGATGATGTTTATGGAATTTTGAAATTTGAAAGTGGTGTGCATCGTGTACAACGTGTACCTGCAACTGAAGGTAGCGGACGTGTACACACTAGCGCAGCAACTGTTGCTGTGATGCCTGAAGCGGAAGAAATAGATTTTGAATTGAGAGAAAGTGATGTAAAAATGGAAACATCACGCAGTGGCGGTGCAGGCGGACAAAACGTAAACAAAGTAGAAACCAAAGTACAACTTACGCATATACCTACAGGTACAGTTGTGATTTGCCAAACGGAACGTACACAGCTTGCTAACAGAGAAAAAGCCATGCAGATGATGCGTACTAAATTGTATGAAGAGCAGGTGCGTAAACATGAAGAAGAAATTGCCAAACAACGAAAAAGTTTGGTGAGTACAGGCGACCGTTCAGCCAAAATTCGAACTTATAATTTTCCTCAAGGCCGTGTTACCGATCATCGTATTGGTTTAACACTTTACAATTTAGATGCAGTGCTCAATGGTGAAATTGAAGAGTTGATTGATGCATTGCAGTTTGCAGAAAATGCAGAGAAACTGGCTACACAGAATTAAAGATTAAACCAGTAATTCAACTTAACCACCAATGCATGATTCTTTTGCTGAAAACGATTGTCAGCTCCAACAGTTTCTGCAAACATATTATTGGTGTAAACAATAAACAAATCACTCATGGGTTTAAATCGCCATTGAAAACGGGTGTTAATGTTGATGTTATTGATTTGATTGTTGTACTGAATGAATGTTGTCCAGAACATACTTCTTGAAAATGTAATATCTGCCCGGGGACCAATGATCCAGAAATCAGCATTGTTATAACCCTGCGGTAACCGAATACGATTATAAGTGGCGCTTAACTGTACCAAAGCCCAGGGTTGAAACCGATAGTTTACATCGGCCGTAACACTTTGAATTTTTCCGTTGAAATAGCCGCCATACCTTGCCTGAATATTATAGAAGAATGGTTTACGAAAGTTTGAATTATAAGTGATGCGTGTAGTGTTGTAATAATAAGATGTACCTTCTTTCAAAACTAAATAACCCGGTTGATTTTTATTGGTAGGGTCAAAATCATCAAACAGATAAGTGTATTCTCTTCTAAAGGGGCGTGCATTAAGTTGAGCCAGATTTTGAAAACGGATATTGAATAAAAGATTGGCATCCCAGTCAGTAATTCGATTGTCAAATAGGCTATAGATAGCATCATAATCAAAACCAAAACTCCAGCTATTAATGATTTTTGATAAACCTTTTTTAGGGAAGATTACTTTGTTGATAAAGGAAGCGCTTCTGTAAAAACCGGTCCGTGGCACAAACCCCATTTCTGCGTTATATCCTTTGCCAACTGCATAATTGTTGATTTCAAAGTTGAGCAGCGGTTGCGAGTAACGTACCAATGTTCCTGCTGAATAAGCACCTGCAGGTTGATTGGGTTGAAATGATTGATGATAGTAAAATTTGCCCTGCCAAAAACCGTTGGCTGAAGCCATGTTCATATCTAAGCCCAGAACACGGTTGTAACGATTAATGACTCTTGTTTTTTCATTCAGAAAGTTTTCTTTATTAGCCCAGAGGAATGCAATATTGGAACGTGTAAAAATGCGGCGTTGTAAGGTAGCCACAGTAAAGTTGGTGGCAGGTGTACTGTCGCTTTTTACGTAATCTGTTTGCATGTTTAAAAAACCTATGCGCCAGTCTTTGTTAATACGGCCGCTAAGGCGTGCACCACCGAGAATGGGAACTTTTTCAGCCAGCCCTGTTTTAGTATTATTAAAAATACCAATGCGGCGGGAGAAGAAGGGATTGGTACTGCCATCACCAAAACTGTTGAACAGATCGTTGTTCTCAATAAAGAATTGACGACGTTCAGGAAAAAATAATTCAAAGCGGCTGAGGTTGGTAACCTGCCTGTCTACTTCCACCTGGCTGAAATCAGGATTCATAGTTAAATCCATGTTCAAGGAAGGTGTAATGGCCACTTTTGCATCAAAGCCGGCATTGGCTAAGGTTTTTCCGGTATTGTTTACTTTATCTTTATTGGTTTCAAGAATTGTGTAGGGAATAAAGGAAATATTTGTTCCGGCTTTTGGTGGCGGTTCTTTCCATTCCAATGTGCCCGAAAAAGTTTGGTCGGCCATTCTAAACCCACGTGGCACGGGCGCCCATCCACTGCGCTCGGTTCTTTGCAGGTCGTTACGCACAAAGTTGATGTTCCATTTATTATCGCCTTCGGTTATTTTGTAACGCAGTGTTTTAAAAGGAATAGCAATTTCAATTTCATAACGGTCATCATAATTTTTTACTCCACTAAACCATTTGTTGTCCCAATCAAAATTCACATTGTTACCATTTGAAATTAGGCCCTCTTTTTGCACATTATAGGGGCTCACGGCAAAATAAAAACCATTGAGGTTGTCTCTGAAGGGGTCAATACTAACAAGAAATAAATCAGTAGTTCCATCAGTAAAATCCCTTCGTAATGATTGCACCGTATATTTTTTGGGTTGATAGCAAACGGCGGCTACATAAAGAAATTTATCATCAAACAGAACCCGCACTTCAGTTTTGGATAATGCATAAGAAGTATCGAAAGGAAAGCTTTGTTTGAAGTTGGAAACGATTGTTGTTTGCTTCCATGCAGTTTCGTTAAGCAACCCATCCACTTTTATTGGCTCATTGGTTTTACTGATACTGCAGCGGAAGTTCCTTTCATTTACAGTTTCATCCTGCCCCAAAAGAGCGGAACTCCAAATCAAAAGAGGGGTTAAAAGGATGCAGGATAAGTTTTTTCTCAATGCTGGTTTTTTTGGAACGGGCAAAAATAACGTTTGGCATGATTTTAAGCCATAATAAGATGTGACGGGTGGTTTCAGAATTTTTTAACAGGTAAGAAATAAACTTATAAGCCAGTTTTACGTCTATTAAGTACAAGTTCTTTTAAAAGTCAAATTTTCTCAATAAGCAGTTAGTTTTGGTTACGGCCCCGATTTCTATCGGGGCCCATTTTTAAAACTGCATTGTTTACGCTATAAGTATTTGATGAAACATTAACAAAGTGATAAGCAGCGGAATGGTAGAATAGCAGGAACTTTACAGTATCAAATTAGAATTTATTTTTTTCTCATAAGCAGTTAGTTTTGGTTGCGGCCCCGGTTTCCACCGGGGCTTATTTTTTTCGGGTAATTAAAGCCCCAAGAAACGCACCCGCCCCATCAGCCAACATATCACCCACACTAAAATCTCTGCCGGTATAAATTTGAACAAATTCCATAGCAACACCGTAAGCAGTTGCTGCAAGGGTAATTAAAAAAAGTGTTTTACTGCTCACAGTACTTTTTGCATTGAGATGCTTTACCCACAGCCATACCAGTATAAAAAAAAGGGTAGCATGTACCAGTTTATCAAAATGCGGAATAAAGTATAAATCTTCACTTGGTAAACCATCGCCAGGCATTGCAAGCAATACAAAAACAATAGCCGACCAAATGATGGCCGGCCATTTTGTAGTAAGGTATGTTTGAAAACTTTTGTTCATTATGCAACTGAAGCTTCGTAAGCAGCAGCATCCATCAGCGCCTCCACATCGGCAGAATTGTTTACCGTCACTTTTACCATCCAGCCTTCACCATAAGGATCATTGTTCACAGCTTCGGGTTTATCATTGAGCGATGTATTTACTTCCAGTATGGTTCCTGCAACAGGCAGAAACAAATCACTCACCGTTTTTACCGCTTCCACCGTTCCAAATACGGCTTCGGCTTCCAGGCTTTGACCAACCGTGTTTATATCTACATATACAATATCACCCAATTCACGCTGGGCAAAATCTGTTATACCGATGGTTGCTACGTTGCCATCCAGTTGAATCCATTCATGATCTTTGGTGTAGCGGAGATTACTTGGAAAATTCATGCTTTTTTGTTTTGAGTGATGAGGACGCTAAATTCAAGAATTCAGGTGAATCAGAAAAATAAAAGTTCATCTAAAACCCTTTTTGCTCGAAATATAACAACACATGGTCTTTAATAAAATCTTCCTGCTCCTTGAGTCCCATGGGGGCAATGGCTTTGAGTTGTTTAAAATGTGGCCAGCCATCAGCATCAGTATTCTCAAATTCAAAATAACCGCTTTGGCTCAGTAATGAACAAACAGCCACATGTATTAAATCCTGTTTTTGTTCTTTGGTAAACTTGGGTTTGATGTTGCCAAACTCCTGTACGCCAATTAAAAAAAGTACCGCTTCCAGATCAGGTTTCTTCCCAAACCGCTCCACCAGCTTATGTTCCAGGTTCATCCATCTTACAAATAAATCATTTGATGCATCCATGGGGCAAAGATAGTTGAAGAGAGCCGATGGCCAGTAGTCGTAATTGCTTACTCGTTACAAACACTTAGCCTTTTAATCAAGGTGTTTCAATAATCGTTAACTGGCTAAAGTGTATCGGCTACCGGTTCAAAAAAATGGCTTTGTTTTTGCAAACAGACTATTTGTTCTATTCAACCGTTTATCAACCAACCGTATTTTACAAACGCATACTTTGTATTTTCACCCTAAAATCAACATTTCATGTTACCAACTGCTGACGACATTAAGCAACTCAACGAACAAATTCACCTGAACAGCGCTTTTTTAGACCGTTTACGTACTGAAGTAAACAAAGTGCTCGTGGGTCAGCAATACATGGTTGACCGACTGCTGGTAGGATTGCTGGGCAATGGTCATATTTTGCTGGAAGGTGTACCTGGCCTTGCAAAAACACTCACCATAAAAAGTTTGAGCCAGGCTATCAATGCTAAATTCAGCCGCATACAGTTTACACCTGATATGTTGCCTGCAGATGTGATAGGTACTATGATCTATAATCAACAGGAAAATAAATTCTTAGTACGCAAGGGGCCCATTTTCGCCAATTTTATTTTGGCTGATGAAATTAACCGTGCCCCGGCCAAAGTGCAAAGCGCATTGCTGGAAGCTATGCAGGAACGACAAGTAACCATTGGTGAACATACTTATGTATTGGAAGAACCTTTTCTTGTATTGGCAACACAAAACCCCTTAGAACAGGAAGGAACTTATCCATTGCCTGAAGCACAACAAGACAGGTTTATGCTGAAAGTGGTGATTGGGTATCCCACCAAGCAGGAAGAGCAAATCATCCTTCGCCAAAACACAAAACAAATTATTAGTGCTCCTGTAAATCCTGTTGTATCCGTACGTGAAATTGCAGAAGCAAGACAATTGGTTCGTACCATTTATATGGATGAAAAAATTGAGCAGTACATTCTTGATATTGTTTTTGCAACACGTTACCCAGATCAATATGGATTGAGTGCTATTAAACCATTGATCAGTTATGGAGGTTCGCCACGTGCTACTATTAATTTATCACTCGCTGCAAAAGCAATGGCATTTTTAAATAAGCGTGGATATGTGGTGCCGGAAGATGTGCGTTCTATTGCGGCAGATGTACTTCGCCATCGTATTGGTTTAACTTATGAAGCAGAAGCAGAAAATATTTCAATTGAAGAAGTAATTAAGCAGGTGTTGAATGCTGTGAAAGTTCCATAAAACCTGCTCAAGTCAATAATCTACTAACCCAATAACTCATTCTTGATCACTACTGAAGAAATATTAAAAAAAGTTCGTGCACTTGAAATAAAAAGCAAGCGGCTCACCAATCATATGTTTACAGGTGAGTATCATTCTGCTTTTAAAGGCCAGGGTATGAGTTATAAAGAAGTGCGGGAGTATCAGCCGGGTGATGATGTGCGGTTTATTGACTGGAATGTGAGTGCACGCTATGCCCATCCTTACAGTAAAGTGTTTGAAGAAGAAAGAGAGCTTTGTTTATTTCTATTGATTGACAACAGTGCCAGTATGAGCTTTGGCACGCATTTGCAACGCAAAAAAGATTTGGTTACAGAAATTGCTGCGGTGCTTGCTTTTAGTGCAGTAAATAATCAAGATAAAGTAGGTGCTATTTTATTTGGCGAAAAAGTGGAGAAACTTGTTGTGCCAAAAAAAGGAAAGCAGCACACTTTATTTATTGTACGTGAAATGCTGAGCCGTGATGCTGTTGGTGGTAAAACAAATTACACCGATGCGTTCCGTATGTTTAATAACTCTAACCGCAGAAGAAGTATTTGTTTTTTGATCAGTGATTTCTTGGGAACCGGTTTTGAAGAAGCCGTACGTGTGGCTGCACGAAAGCATGATGTGATTGGTATTAAAATTTATGATGCGCTGGATATGAAGTTGCCGGATGTAGGTATGCTACAGGTAACAGATGTTGAAACAGGAAGCAACCGTTTACTTGATACATCCAACCCCTTGGTGCGGTATGAATATGAACAGGATTTTCACCGTCATAATAATTATGTAAAAGAAATATTTCAAAAAGCAGGAGCTGATTTGTTGCACATGCGTGCAGGCGATGATTATGTAAAAGTGCTTCAAAAGTTTTTTATTAACCGCAGCCGATGAAACAAATTGTATTTGCATGTATATTATGTTTTTGCAGTGCGGTTATTATACAGGCACAGGTTACACCTGTGGTGAGCAGTAGCAAATCAAAAATATTAATTGGCGAACCTTTAAAGGTTACGTTTGAAATCAAAGCTATTGAACGCAATGCAGCTGTAAAATGGAATTTTCCTGATAGCCTTTCGCATTTTGAATATGTAAGTTTTGATACTGCCTCTCTTTTAAAAAGAGAAATTACCGTTACAAGCTGGGATAGTGGTGAATGGAAACTGGAAGGTGTAGCTGTTACTGTTCCATCCAATGTAAATGGTAAGCAGCAATTACTGCAATTTGCATCTGAGCCGATTAAAGTTGAATATGATACAACCGGCTCTGCAATTTTAAACGACATCAAACCTATTATTGAAGTAGAGAATGCAGGGGAGCAATGGATTGCTTATACCATTGCTGCTGTTACTTTTTTGTGTTTGCTATGGCTCATTTATTTGTTTCGAAAATGGAAGGCAAAGAAGAAACAATCAGTTGTATTTGAATCAGCTGCCGGGGCTTATGAAGAGTTTGCAACTTCTTTAGCACAATTAAAAACAAAAAAATTCAATACACAGGAAGAACAGAAAGAACTGTTTACACAGCTCAGCTTTATTGCAAAACGCTATCTGGAACGGAACTTTCATCAGCCGTTTTCAAAATATACAACAGATGAAACAGCGTTTCACCTGGCGCCTACTGTTAGCAGAGATGATGCTTCTTTGTTTATCCAAATGCTGCGGCTGGCTGATGTTGTAAAGTTTGCAAAGTTTACTGCACCTGCATATGATTGCACGGCTGCCATCAATAATACTGAAACAGTTATCAATCATATTCATCAACAAGGCAAAGAATGATCAACGATTGGCTGCAACATATCAACTTTGCTTATCCATGGATGCTGTGGTTACTACTGCTGGTTCCATTACTTGCTTTATGGTATTTTTTTAAACCCGGCAACCAGCAATCGTCTTTTAAAATTTCATCACTTGCTATTTATAAAAAACACAGTTCAGGAAAAACTAACTTGGTACATCTTCCTTTTGTGTTAAGATTAATTACCATTTCACTTTTAATATTGGCACTGGCCAGGCCGCAAACAAAAAATGAAGAAGAAAGGGTAGAAGGCGAGGGAATTGATATCATGCTTTGTATGGATGTCAGCGGCAGTATGGTGGAGCCTGCATTTAATCCGCTTCCATTGGATATTGCAAAAGAGGTGGCTGTGAATTTTATCAATAACCGTAAAACTGACAGAATCGGTATTGTAACGTTCGAATCAGAAGCGTTCACACAATGTCCGCTTACGCTGGATCATGCGGTGCTTATTAGCCAAATCATGTCAATACGAAGTGGTGTACTGATGCAGGGCACAGCCATTGGTTCCGGTCTTGCATTGAGTGTGGAGCGTTTACGCAAGAGTGAATCAAAAACTAAAGTGGTGGTATTACTTACTGATGGTGAAAATAATAGCGGGTTAATTGATCCATCTACAGCAAAAGAACTGGCTAAGTATTACAAGGTGCGGGTTTATACAATTGGGTTTGATTTAAAAAGTCTGGCCCGCTCACAAAACATAGTTGCAGATAAATTGAATGATATTGGTGGTAAATCATTTGATGAGTCTTTGTTGAAAGATATTGCGTTTCAAACAGGAGGTGCATATTATCATGCAACGGATGGTGAAAGTTTGAAAGATATTTACACGCAAATTGATAAGCTTGAAAAATCAAAAATTGAGACCAGCCGATTTGCTAAGTATGCTGAAGAGTTTTATTGGCTGGTCATTGCTGCTGCTTTGTTTTTGTTTATAGAACTGTGGTTGCGGTATAAGGTGCTGAGAAAGTTTCCATGAGATAAGTATGTATTTAATAAGCGTCTTAAATTCCAGAGACTGACATGTCAAGGAATTAGGCGTTACAGCCCGTTTCCGCCGTGGCAATAAATTCTTTCTAAGCAAAAAAACATTTTCTTTGCACATGCAGGCAATCATTTATAAATCTACCGGTAGTTGGTACACCGCTAAAACAGAAGCGTGTGAAATGGTGCAGGCACGCATCAAAGGAAAATTTAAGATTGACGGCATTACGTCTACTAACCCCATTGCAGTGGGTGATATTGTGGAAATAGAACGTGAAAAAGACCAAACGGTTGAACACAGTTATTCCATTGTTGAAATTTATGAGCGGAGAAATTATATCAACCGTATATCGCCACATAAAAAATTCAAACATCATATTGTAGCGGCTAATCTGGATCAATCCATGTTATTTGCTACCATTAAAGAACCCAGAACTTCACAGGGTTTTATTGATCGTTTTTTAATTGCATCAGAAGCGTATCATATTCCCAGCATTATTGTTTTTAACAAGGCAGATGTTTATGGGAAAAAAGAAATGGATACGTATGAAGAATGGAAAACGATGTATGAAGAAATCGGTTATCAGGTTTTTTTGATTTCAATGGAAACCATGCAGGGTGTTGAAGATGTAAAAGCAACACTGAAAGATAAGATAACACTCATCAGCGGTCATAGCGGTGTGGGCAAATCAACTTTCATCAACTATTTAATGCCGCAACTGGATTTAAGAACGGAAGAAGTGAGTAGTTGGAGCGGCAAAGGAATGCATACTACAACTTTTGCTGAAATGTTTGATCTGCCATTTGGCGGCAGTATTATTGATACTCCCGGTGTAAAAGAATTCGGATTGGTTGACATCAGTAAGCAGGAACTCTCACATTATTTTCCTGAGATGCGTGCACTCATCAATGAATGCCAGTTCAACAATTGTCTCCATCTGGAAGAACCCGGCTGTGCTGTAAAAGCAGCAGTGGAAAATGAAACATTACATCCGCTGCGGTACATCAGTTATGCAGGGATTCTTGCTACTATTGAAGAGAAGAAGTATTAAGCTTCATCTGGACTTGCATCCTTCAATTGATCTACCAACTCGGCAATAGCTGCATTTTCAAAATAATCACTGCGTTCTTCCAGCGCAGGAAAAACAGTAATTCCATTAAAAATGTTGTAGCTTAAAGTAAGTGTGGTGCCTTTGTACAAAAAATCCCAGTACAGCGCTTCAAAATCATCCAGCTTGCGGGTGAAGGAAATGTTGAGTTTGTCGGCAATTAAATCTGCCCAGCGATAGAAGTGATCAAAGCTGGCATTGTCGTCAAGTATGGCTTCGCTGTAGCCAATGTGGTTTCGTAGAGTTGGGTTCATAGCACGGTATTTTATAGTTAAGAAAATGTTTTTCAATGCATCATTGTAAAAAACCTTAATTCCCTACTCCTCATCAGCTTTTGAACTTGCGTGCCTTAGGTATTTTCTCTCCACTCAATAATTTTTCAGCTCCCACATTTTTGCCATTCGTCGGGCAACCCTCTTTTGGCTTTTTAAAAACGTTGCACGCTGAAAATAAAGACACCACACACACAAGTGTCGCTGCTTTTATAAGGTTTTTCATATTCTGTTTTTTATAAGACATTTCAATTGGATAAATGGTTGAAATCAAATTGTTATTTTTCGTTAACAGCTTCTTTAAACCAGCCGCTGTATTTGATGTAATTATTGGCAATTCGGTTAATTTCTCCACTTATAAGTTCCGCACTAATGTCCTTTACTTTTTTGGCCGGCACGCCTGCATAAATACTTCCTGCCTGTACTATCGTTCCTTCCAGCACCACCGCACCTGCGGCAATGATGGAATTGCTGTGCACCACTGCATTGTCCATTACAATTGCCCCCATACCTATAAGCACATTATCATGCAGGGTGCATCCGTGTACAATAGCATTGTGACCGATGCTTACATTATTACCAACGATGGTTTTGGTTTTTTGGTATGTGGCATGCAGTACAGCCCCGTCCTGAATATTCACTTTATTACCCAGGCGGATACTGTTTACATCTCCACGAACAACTGCATTAAACCACACACTGCACTGGTCGCCCATGATTACATCGCCTACAATTGTAGCATTGGGTGCAATAAAACAATCATCGCCCATTTTTGGATAAACTCCTTCTACCGGAAGAATTACTGCCATAGTTCTGTGATCTTTCTTACAAATATCCCACATTTTCTCCGCCTCTCATAGGTATTTCTACGATAGTTTTTATTTGCATTTATCTTTGCTGCCACATGAATCTGCGTCAATTATTTCTTCAACACAATGCACAAACTTCTGCTGCACCTCTGGCTCTTGAAATTACAAAAGCTGAAGGTTGCAAACTCTGGGATGCAGATGGCAAAGCGTATATTGATTTGATTGGAGGCATAAGCGTTTGTAATGTGGGGCACCGGCATCCCAAAGTACTCGAAGCGATCAAACAGCAATTAGATGCATACATGCACATTATGGTGTATGGGGAACTGGTGCAAAGTCCGCAGGTGCAGTATGCAAAACTGTTAACGAATCATCTTCCTTCATCACTCAACTCAGTTTATTTTACCAGCAGTGGAACAGAAGCAACAGAAGGTGCCATGAAATTAGCTAAGCGAGTTACGGGAAGAACAGAGATGGTTTGTTTCAACAATTCTTATCACGGCAGCACACAAGGCGCATTAAGTGTAATGGGAAGTGAGTATTGGCGAAATGCATTTCGTCCACTGTTGCCGGGTGTACATCATACAGATTATAATTCATTTGAAGCATTAGATCTAATAACAAAGAATACAGCTTGTGTAATTGCAGAAACTATTCAAGCCGAAGCTGGAGTGAATGCACCGTTGAAAGAATGGATAGTTGCATTAAGAAACAAATGCACGGCAACCGGAACGCTTTTAATTCTTGATGAAATTCAAAGTGGTTTTGGACGTAATGGTACACTCTGGGCTTTTGAACAGTTTGGTATTGTGCCTGATGTTTTGTTACTGGGCAAAGCGCTTGGCGGCGGTATGCCGCTGGGTGCATTTATTGCTGATAAAATATTGATGGATGCATTTACTGATCATCCGGTGCTAGGACATATTACTACGTTTGGCGGTCATCCTGTTTGTTGTGCTGCAGGCATGGCAGCCATGAATGTATTGTTGAGTGAAAAATTGGTTGATGATGTTTTTGAGAAAGAACAATTATTCCGCACACTACTGCATCATCCAAAAATAAAAGCAGTAAGAAGCAGAGGTTTAATGATAGCAGCAGAGTTTGAAAACTTTGAACAAAACAAACAAATCATTGATGCCTGTATTGAAGCGGGTATTTTTACTGATTGGTTTTTGTTTGCAGGAAATTGTATGCGTATTGCACCGCCGTTGACAATAAATGAGGAAGAGATAAAGAAAGCTTGTGAAAGTATACTTCAAGTATTGAACAATTAAAATTGCAACTTAAAGCTTCCAAATATTCCAAACCTCTTTACTGAAGAAGCAGGTGTGCTTGGCAACACACGCCATATAAAATCAACACGAAACACTTTTAAAATATTGTCAACGCCTGTACCAAGTTCCATATAAGTTTGATCCTGCAAAGTTTGAAAAGCAAACCATCCTTTACCGGTTTCAGGATTATATTTCATAGTGCTTTCATCAAAATACGAACCCACAAAGTTTTTTTGCTGATTAGCTTCGCTCAAACCGCCCCATAATAATTTGGCTGTCCAAAACTGGCGCAGTTTTAATTTTCTTGTAGGAAACAAGCGAAATAAACCATTACCCACATTGTGTTCAAAGTTGATGCCTGCATAACGGTCGCTTATGTATTCAAAACGGTTCATTAAGTTGAAGGCGTACTTGTTGTAATAAAAAATTTCATTGCCGGGGTGAATTTCCAAAAGTGTAAAAGGAAGGTTACCATAAATACGACCTGCATAAAGATTGTAATAAATTTCACCAAACCCGCCTACTTTTTGATAATCACTCACACTGCCGCTGATGCGGTGATAACCATATTTGCTGTTAAACACATTGGGTATGCCTCTGGAATATTTTATTTCAGCAATGGGATATGGGCTTCCCAAGCTGCTTCTCAAAAAAGTGCCTTCAATAAAACGTTCTAAATAACCAAAGCGTAAGCGCACTGTTACTTCAGTATTGTTCAATGTGCCAAAGTTGGCGCCATCATTAAATTTAGAAATGTCAGGCAATGCCCTTACAGGGTTAAATTGTTTGTGTAAAGCTGAAATACCAAACGTAAAGCCTGATTTTGTTTCTTTTGAAAATTCAATTTTCTGCTGTTGTGCTCGTAAAAACTTAATGGGCACATTAGGTTTGCGTACAGCGAGTGAAAAAATATTATCCTGGCTCACTTCATCATAATACACTTGCCCATTATCATAATCATCAGTTATGGCAGCGTACAATCTGGTACGTGGGTTCTTTTTGAAAAGATGTGTTACTTCAAATCGTCCTTTAAACTGATTGTCGGCAAAACCATAAGCCACATAACCACGAAGCCACCATTTTTTGCTAAAGGCCGTACTGGTTCCCAAATCCAAACGCAAACGCAAACCTTCCACTACGTTTGAACTGATGGCATTAAACCACGGGCCATATTCTAATTTCCCCAACGGTTTATATCCAGTTCCTAAAAATGTAATAGTGTTTGTGTATTTTTTAAAGAGTGGCATTTTTTGTAAGGTATCCACCATCGCATAAATGGCTTTTTCATTTTTGCTGAGTGTTTCATGCCGTTCCTGTTGCCAGTATATATCAGTTTGCTCAGTTGCGCCGGGGAGCAAAACAGTTTCTTCTAATTGTTTGTTCTTTTGCAATTGCTCCCACACTTTACCTGCGTTCACAATTACATTGTCGTATGTTGTTGTTTTGCGGCCTGTTACTCCAAATTTTTGTTTTCCAATTGGAGATACATCAATTACAAATTTATCTTTCTTTAAAAACCAGGTACTGTCGTTAATCAATGAATACTCCTGTATAATGCTCAATTTTTCTACAAAGTTTACATTGGCATCTTCTGCCAGGCGCAAATTCATTTTTTGTATGGCAAACGTACTGTCGTGTACCCAGCAATCACCAATAAAGGTATTTTCACCCTGATGCTTAGGCGTGAATACCAAATGAAAGAAACGTTTGCCTCCAATGTGTTGTGTATCTGTTAATCGGTAATTATAAAACGCATCGCCATTATCTGAAATAGGGCTTACAAATCGTTTGTCAAACACAGGAATGTAGTTGTTATAAACATTTACATTCTGATCCATACCACCGAGCAACTTTTGCACGCTTTCATTTTTTAATCCGCTGGTGCGGCTGGCTTTAATTTCTTCACGTCTGCGCAGTGGAGTTTTTTGATAGTAGTAATCTGATATTGTTTCAGTAAGAAATACAGGAAGAAATGGTTTGTCTTCACTTGTGCTGTCCACTGTTTGGTCAATGATAAATCCAAACGGTCGAAGCGGTCTGATATTCGTAAACTTATCCGTGTTGATGCGGTTTAAATCCAATTCCAGTTTATTGTAGAGTTCATAACCAAAGTTTTCAAAACGATAGCGGTCATTTTCAGGTTTCTTCTTTACAATCTTTCGCCACAAAATCCAGCCACGACTGTATTTTGATTTCACCACCACTTCTTTTTTAATCACGGCTCTGTTCAATACAATGTTTAAGTAAAGTGTATCTTTTTGTGGTATTGTGAGCGCTACGGAATAAGATTCATAACCTACATAACTCACCTGCAAGGAGTCATTAAAAAATTCAGGACTCACTCGTAAATAGAATCTTCCTGCTGAGTCAGATAGCTTACCAATACTGCTTTTCTTAAGTTGTACGGATGCAAAGGGAATAGGTTCATCTGAGTGTGAATCTTTAATATAACCTGCAATTATTTTTGTTTGGGCAAATGCACAAGCGTTCAAACAAAGGAATAATAAAATAAGTGCCTGTTTCAGCATTGATTGTTGTAAGGGGTTGTTGTAGTTGTAAAAATATATAAAGGGAACAGCATAAATATTCTTTGTTTGATGAATGCGTTCATAAAACCAACAAGACTTTGTTAAAAAAGCGTAGAAAAATTTGGAGAATTCACCCAAACTGTATTTACTTTGTAATTCAAAGTGCTTTTATGAATAGCCAAAATCAATCAATCGAAACCTTACAGGACATTAAAAACATGATGAACCGTAGCAGCCGCTTCATCAGTTTAAGCGGTTTAAGCGGTGTGGCAGCTGGTGTGTGTGCACTTGTGGGTGCATGGTTTGCTTACGGAGTTATCAATCCAGGTGTTGACAGTACACGTTCACGTAACTTGTATGATTTTCATTTGAGTGATGGCGGATTTCCCACCATTCGTGCATTTATGGGTGATAAATTGTTTTGGATAGCCGTATTTACATTTATAGCCGCTTTTGCACTTGCTTTTATTTTTACATGGATCCGAAGCCGCAAAGAAAATATACCTGTGTGGGGTACCTCAGCCCGAAGATTAATGTGGAATGTTTTATTGCCAATGACAGTAGGAGGAATATTTTTATTGAAACTGATTGAAGCAGGTGTATATGGATTAATTGCACCGGGCTGTTTAATTTTTTATGGTTTGGCATTGATTAACGGAAGTAAATATACATTGGGCGAAATACGATATTTGGGCTATGCCAATGTAGTACTCGGTTTAATCAATTGTTGGTATCCCGGCTATGGATTGTTTTTTTGGGCAACAGGTTTTGGTGTGCTGCATATTGTCTATGGCATTGTAATGTGGAATAAATATGAACGTGCTTAATTTGTGATGTAGAACTGAAGCAATGAAGAATCCGATCGAACAATTACAAAAAGTATTTGACAGTCGTGTGCGGCTGGGTATCATGAGTGCGCTCATGGTAAATGATGCTGTGAGCTTTAATGAACTCAAAGAATTGATACAGGTAACAGATGGTAACCTGGCCAGTCACTTAAAAGCATTGGAAGACAACGGACTCATGAAAGTGAATAAAGGATTTATTGGACGCAAAACAAATACAACCTACAGTGTAACAAAAGCAGGAGAGCGTTCCTTTCGCATGCATCTGGAAGCGTTGGAGTTATTGATAAAACAAACCGGGATGTAATTTTTTTTGTATTTATACTTTGTATTTCAAAGTGCTTTTTTAATTATTAAATTTTATAAATGGAAACGCAACAAACACAATCCTTCTGGCAACGCAACAGCATTATGATTAAAGCTGTTATCGTTGGTTTTTTAATCCTTGTGCTGCTTATTCCTGCAGCACTAATACAAGACTTGGTTCGTGAAAGGCAACAAAGGCAGGAAGAAGTAATTGCCGAAGTAAGTTCTAAATGGGCTAATGGTCAAAAGATTACAGGACCATTTTTAGTAGTGCCTTACACACTCACAGAAAAGAATGACAAAGGACAATTTTACAGTGTAAAGTATAACGCTTACTTCTTACCCGAAGAATTAAACATTAACGGTCAACTTTTTCCCGAACCACGTAACAGAAGTATCTACCAAGTAATACTTTATAAAACCGATATGAAACTCACAGGAAAATTTGCTCCGCTTAATTTTTCTGCATTGGGAATAGACCCTGCTACTGTAAACTGGAATGAAATAAAATTTTGTATGGGCTTAAGTGATAATCGTGGTATTGCCGAACAACTTCAATTGAAGTTTAACAATACTGCTGTTGATATGAATCCTGATTTACCTGCAAACAGCATTACTAAAAACGGAGTGAATGCATTAACGCCGCTTACCAATGAAACGGCTGCTTCAGAACTATCGTTTGCTCTTAACTTAAAACTCAACGGTTCTGAGCGTTTGTATTTTACACCGGTGGGCAAGCAAACCAAAGTAAATCTTGTCTCCTCTTTCATGAATGCTTCGTTTATCGGAAATTTTTTACCAGGCGGCAAACCAAATTCTGACAGTGGCTTTAATGCCAAATGGAACGTGTCGCATTTCACACGTTCTATTCCGCAAAGCTGGACCAACGAAACTGTGGATATTGATTCATCAGCTTTTGGTGTTGAACTGTTGCAGGGTGTTGACTCATATGCTAAAACCATGCGGAGCGTAAAATATGCACTGTTATTTATTTCTTTAACGCTTTGTTTATTTTTCTTTATTGAAATATTGCAAAAGAAAAAGGTGCACCCATTACAATATGTGCTGGTGGGTTTTGCACTTTGTATTTTTTACACCTTATTACTTTCAATCAGCGAATACAAAGGCTTTGTAGTTGCTTATGTGATTGCTGCTGCTTCAACAGTATTGCTCATTACCGCTTATATCAAAAGTGTATTTAAAAAGTGGAGTGTAGCAACAATATTCTTTGCTTTTCTATCAGCCCTATACACCATGATTTATGTGTTGATACAATTGCAGGATGGTTCACTGCTCTTCGGAAGTATCGGCTTGTTTGTATTACTGGCTGCAGTGATGTATTTCTCAGGAAAAATTGACTGGTATGGTACAAAAAATGGGAACATAATTGCAGAAGAATAAATCGAAATACACCTGACAGATGAAAAACTTTCAATATGCCCTGCACGGTTTTGTTACAGCGCTGAGGACTGAGAAGAATCTTCGTTTCCATTTAGCAAGTGCCGTAGCGGTAACTGCTGCAGGCATATTTTTTAAAATTGATTTTTTGGAGTGGATGGTTGTTGTATTGTGTATTGTATTTGTAATAACAGCGGAGTTGATGAATACAGCACTTGAAAAACTTTGTGATGTGGTTACAAGAGATCATCATCCGCAAATAAAAATCATAAAAGATATTGCTGCTGCAGGTGTACTTATTGCAGCAGCAGGCGCAGCCGTTGCCGGACTTATCATATTTACACCAAAAATTATAACACTATTACATTTATGAAACGCATACTTTTTTTTCAGTTGGGTTTACTATCGCTTTGTATGCAGTTCGAGTTCTGTACACAGGAAGCTTCTTATTTCTGTTCATTCCCTGGAATTTGTTTCTGGCCTGGTTACCGTTTTATTTCAGTTTAAAAATGAAAGACCAAAATACTAATGCAATAAAAGTAATTTGGTTTTTATGTTGGCTTTTGTTTTTACCCAACGCACCTTATCTTATTACAGACTTTGTGCATTTGGAGCACCGTCCTAATGTTCCTTTTTATTTTGATTTGATCATGCTCTTTTCCGCAGCATGGAATGGTTTACTGCTGGGTTTGCTTTCGTTGCAAACTGTAGAGCAGGAACTTAAAAACAATTTTAATTTTTGGAAAGTAAAAGCGATGATGCTTTGTTTATTTGTGCTCTGCGGATTTGGTATTTATCTCGGACGGTTTGATCGCTTCAACAGTTGGCATATTATAACACAACCGTTTGATTTGCTCAGCAGCATCTTCACATACATCATTCAACCCATGGAGCATTTGCATACATGGGCGGTAACTGTTTTGTTTGCTGCAGTACTGTGGCTTATGTACGAAACCATGCGACAGTTTCAAATAATTTCAAAACACATAAATTAACGCCTATGTGCTTTCAGCAATGGAAAGATTATTTCACTTTCAATCAGCAGCATTTTGCACACATCAATTTTAATGAAGCGGATTTATTTTGTGTGCTGGAGCAACAACGTTTTGCAGCCTCATTGCAACAGTTTCAAAAAGGGGAACATAGTGAAGGCAAGCATTTAATGTATTATGCCAAACAATACGGCGACCCGTATTATATAGATGCCATCAAACTATTTATTAAAGAAGAACAAACGCATGCACTGGTACTGGGCAAGTTTTTAGACAAGCATGGTATTGTCCGCATCAAACATCATTGGGTTGATGGAGTATTCAGGGGATTGCGTCAACTTTCAGGTATTCAAAATACAGTTACTATTTTGCTGGTGGCTGAAATTATTTCAAAAGTGTATTACAAAGCTTTACTGAAAGCCACCACATCTCAAATGCTGCAAGACATTTGCATTCAAATTTTAAAAGACGAGGAAAAGCATCTGCATTTTCAATGCACTACCATCAGGCAGCTACAAAAACATTCCACAAGTGTTTACAAATTTTTATGGCAACAATATCTTTTAAGTGTACTCACCGGTACTATTGCAGTGGTGTGGATGTATCATAATCCTATTTTAAAAGAAGGAGGGCTTTCGTTTCAATTATTTGCAGAAGCCAATTACGCCATTGCTCATGAACTTTTACAGATGATAAAAGGGCAGAAAGAAATTCCTTCTGCCCTTGAACCTGTTATACAAGAAAAATTAATTGCTTAAAAATCTAATCCCAGCGACACATGCAAAACAGGTTTTGAATTAAAGAAGCCGCTCATGGGCCATCCTGCATCAAATCGAATAAAATAACCCAGCATTGTGCTGCGTGCTCCAAAACCATAACTGCCAAGCAAAGGACCGAGACCCGGTGCTTTCACAATCACATTTACAGGATTGCCCGGTTCTGCATAAACGATTTCAGGGCGTTTAAAATCAAGGAACTTTCCATTCCACGCACTTCCAAAATCAAAAAACTGAACCAACTGAAAGTTTCTTAAGAATGCATTGTTAATAGGCTTATTAAACAATGTTGAAAATAGAGGCATTCTGAATTCACTGTTGATGACAACAGCATTATTCCCATTGGCTGAATTTTGCAAAAAGCCACGCAGGTTTACAGCCAATGATTCATACACATAAGAGGCATCGGGTGCAGGCTGATTGAATACATTGAAGTAACGCTGCTTAATTACATTGTTTCTTATAACGGTATTGTTACCGGGCATTAACCATCCATCAGTACCACCCAAATAATAAATCAATTTATTATCACCAAAAGAAAAGTCTCCTGCTACACGTACTGCCCATATTACATTGCGATATAGTTTTACATAATTTCTTGCATCAAATCCTGCATTGAAAGTAAAATCTCCGCCTGCACTTCTGCCACCGCCTTGATAACTGCCACTTAAACGGTTAAATAATTCAAACCATGCTTTATAACGCAGGCCATTCCAGATATTGGTAGCAGGATTAATGGTATTGTCATGCACATATTCCAAACGTGCATTCAAAAAGTTTTCATCGAGTGTAGGAGCAGTTAAAGAACCTCCCACAAAATCATCACTCTTGGTTATGTAGTTTTCCCTGCGCAAACCTGCAATCAAACGAATACTTTGTACTTCATTAAAGGGATAGCTTACATTACCTTGGTATATGTTAGTAAGAATTCTTATATCAGCTCCGGCACCGTTAGTGGCAGAAGATGTGTTGCGGTAATAAGTTGCACCCCAGTCAATTCGGCGTCTTAAATTTTCAAACCGGAATAAAACTTCTTTATCCTGCAATCCGTAATTGGAACGGAAAGCTCCGGTAAACTTCATGTCTTCAAGGAATTCCATCACACCTACACGCAACAAACCATTTAAAACATTTCCATTTGCAAGGTTTACCTGTGGGCGACCGCCACCATTTGGATCAACATTAAAACGGCCTGGCAAAAATGGTTGAAAACGGTTGATGAATAAAACATTGTTCGATGCAAAGTTCGCTGTTACATTATCAAGTGAAAATTTGCGAACGTATTTAAACAGCCGCATTTTATTAAGCACTTCATCACGTGGAGGTGCAACTGAGCCCATTAATTTAGTTAT
>JBKCJY010000395.1:0-4662 GCA_046301455.1 Chitinophagaceae bacterium
TCCTTCGTTCATCCTTCGTTGCTGAAGGCAGGGAAATAGCCTGTTGCTCCCTGCTTCCTTCATAGTAAAGCCCTCTTGCAGCCGTAACTGAGGTGAATCAGGGAACAGTTATTTCAAATCAAGTGCCAATAAGTAAAAAAATAGCAGGTCTACTGTTTGTATTGCCCTCAGATCATCAAGAAGAACAGAAAGCGAAGCATTATGCTTCGCTTTCCAAAGTAGCCCGAACAAGAATCGAACTTGTATCTAGAGTTTAGGAAACTCCTATTCTATCCATTGAACTATCGGGCCAAAGATTGAGGGTGGTAAAAATAGCATAAATCGCCTATCAGCTCTCTATTTTCTACTGTCAAACCCTACCTTTGCTGCCCAATTTATAAACTATGCAATTCTTTAATTTATACATCCGTTACAGGCTCATTCTGGGTATTGTGCTGCTGCTGGCGGCCATTGCTGTTCATTATTACACAGGCTTCTGGCCTTCGTTCATCATTTACCTGGTTGCTATTGTGAGCATCTTTGGTCATTTCTTTTTTGGCCCGCTTCGCTTAATACAGCAATACATGGAAGCAGGTGATATGGAAGGGGCTGAAAAAATTCTTAACCAGGTAAAATATCCTGCCTTGTTGTTTAAGCCTATCCGCTCTGTTTACTACACACTCAAAGGCAATATGGCCATGATGAAACAGGATTATGATGGGGCTGAAAAAAACATGAAAAAAGGAATTGACCTCGGCTCAGGTTCCTCACTTATGCAGGGAGCTGAAGGTGCAAGCCTGCTGCAAATGGGTATGCTTGCCATGCAGAAGAATGATTTAAAACAGGCTGAAAGCTATATCCGACAAGCCATCCGTAAAGGATTACCCGATAAGGAAAATCAGGCCGCTGCTTTTTTACAGATGTGCAGTATTATGATGAATAAACGGGAATTCCGTGCGGCCAAAGATTTCTTCCGCAAAGCAAAAGCATTAAAGCCAACTACACCTCAAATTGCTGATCAAATAAAGCAGATGGAGAAATACATCAGCCGCATGCCGGGCTAAAAAAACAGGGTGAAACGTTTGTTTCACCCCCGGGTAATTTTCATATTATTAGAAATACCTTCAAACGAAAGTTAACAACGGCTGTAACCTGATTATAGATAAAAGTAAGCAGCCGAAGCGTTTCAAAAAATACCACAAAGCGGGTATCGCAGTTCTGTTTTTTTGTTAAAAAATTGTGATGTGAGCACTATTGCAATAGTATTCTATGTAAATCAAGATCAGCGTAATACTATTGCTCTCCGGAAATATTAATCATACTTTCAATTTCAGTTAAGCGGCGCATTTGTGTAACCATGCGTTTGTTTTGCTCATTCATTTCCTGGAGATCTTTATTGAGCTGTTCTAAAAAAACATTACGGCTGGCAACCTGTTGTTTTTGAAATTCAAGTTCACGGAGTTTTGTTTCTAGCTCAATTACATCTTGCTGCAAACGGGAATTTTCTTTTGCCAGTTCTTTTTGGCGGTTGTGTGCTTGTGTTATTTCACTCATAAGTGTGCGGTTGGTTTCTTCCAGCTCATCAAATTTCATAAGTTGGCCAGTTGGTTGCGAAAGCTGGTTTTCAACACGCATCAGTTTTTCCTGCATTTCCTGAAACTCAGCATAGGCTGTTTCCAGTTGCTCTTTCATGGCAGCGGTTCTTTGTGCACGATGGTTAATGAGCTTGATTTCTTCTTCACGATCATGCAATTTATTTTGTACCGTGAGCAGTTGATGATTGAGTGTTTCACTTAACTGGTTGGCATGTTTGTATTTTTCCTGCAGTTCATCTAATGATTGTGATTGCTCCAGCAGGCGTGCAATCGTCTGGTTATGCTCACTTAAATATTCCTGTGCCACTTTTAATTGTTGTAAATCCTTATTGGTAGTTGTTTGTGGTGCTGATGATATATTTTCTGAATGATACGATTGTTCTGTTAATTGCCTGTTGAGTATACGAAGGTTTTCAATTTCCTGTTCTGCTTCAACCTGTTTTGTAAGTGCACGTTCCAGTTGCGCTTTTAAATCATCCAACTGTGGGCTTTGAATTTCTGTTATTTGTTTTTCTTTTGATACTTGTTTGAGATAGGCGTTGAGTTCCTGCAGTTCGGCTATTTCATCCATCAACTCCTGCTGTTTTGCAAGTGCTTCTTCTAATCCAATTTGTGATGCAGCAGATGAACTGGCTGTAATACTTTTATCTTCTCTTGATGAATGCTTTAATTGATTGTTGAGTTGCTGCAGCTCTTTCATTTCCTGCTGCATTTCTATTTGGCGGGTGTGTGCCTTTTCAAGTTGGTGCTGCAATTCATCAGTATTATGCTGACGTTGCTCTGTGAGCTCATAATATTTTAAACGCCATTGCTGTGCCTCATCTTGAAATTTGCGATGTTGGATGTCCTGCATTTCAGGATTGCTATTACGGATGCTCCAGATATAATGGATTACAAAACCAACTACAGATGCGATGATCCCAAAGAAGGCAATCTCAAGTATATTGGTTTGTATAGTCAGGAATGAAAGCATGTTGAACATTGTATGGGTTTTTACAGGGTTACGCTATTTTCAAGGGGTTGGTGAATAAGAAAAGTTGTTAGTACATTAACGCCAAAGATGCCATAGCAAACAGAACGTACAAGAATGCGACGCAACATTACAACTATGAAAACCTTAAGCCGGTATCAAAAAAAATTATCAAAAAAGATAGCTGCACTGTTTGGTTTCACCAAAAGGTAATTATATTAATTTCCCCATTTATGCAGTAACGATGGTGCCCACTTTTTCGCCGGTAACCACACGCTTAAGATTTTGTGGCTTGTTCATGTCAAACACAATGATGGGGAGTTTGTTTTCCATGCAGAGTGTGAAAGCCGTCATATCCATTACACGCAGATTTTTACTGAGGCATTCCTGAAAAGTGATGGTATCATATTTTGTAGCAGTGGGATCTTTCTCAGGATCGGCTGTGTAAATACCATCCACACGTGTGCCTTTTAAAATTACATCGGCATTAATTTCAATAGCACGGAGTGAGCCTGCAGTATCAGTTGTGAAATAAGGATTGCCGGTGCCTGCGCCAAAAATAACAACACGTCCTTTTTCCAAATGACGGATGGCACGGCGGCGGATGTAAGGCTCTGCAATCTGTTCCATTTTAATAGCACTTTGCAGGCGGGTAAACACACCTACTTTTTCAAGACCTGCTTGCAATGCCATGCCGTTGATTACGGTGGCGAGCATGCCCATATAATCACCATGCGCCCGTTCAATACCTGTTTCAGCTTCGTTCATACCACGATAGATGTTACCGCCTCCAATTACAATGGCTACCTGCACGCCCAGATCTGTAATTGTTTTAATGCTTTTGGCGTAGGTGGAAATCACATCGGAATCCATTCCAAAGTTTTTATCACCCATTAAAGATTCGCCGGAGAGTTTGAGAAGAATACGTTTGTATTTGGGGAGCATAGCAGGGTTTAATTGAATGAGGCGAAGATAGCGGATTTGAGGGAGTGAAAAAAAATCCCTCTGCTTAAGGCAGAGGGAAGTAATTATTCATAAATCCTCTCAATCGCATCTCTGTATTTTTCCATAATCACTTTGCGTTTGAGTTTGAGGGTGGGGGTGAGTTCACCACCATCAACGGTCCATTCATTGCTGCAGAGTTCGAATTTTTTTACCTGCTCCACATGGTTGAATTGCACATTAAATTCTTCCACAATATTTTTAAACATCTCCAATACTTTGGGATGACGGATGAGATCATGCACTGTTCCAAAACTTATATTGTTTTGTTTGGCCCATTCTTTCAAATTTTCAAATGAAGGAACAATCAGCGCTCCCGCAAATTTTCGTTCTGGTCCCACCACCATCATCTGCTCAATAAATTTGCTTTCCTTCATTTTATTTTCAATAGGCTGTGGAGCCACATATTTACCACCGCTTGTTTTAAAGATTTCTTTTTTACGATCGGTAATTTTTAAAAACTTCTTATCTACAAACATGCCGATATCACCGGTGTGGAAATAACCATCTTTATCAATTACTTCAGCAGTAAGATCAGGTCTTTTGTAATAACCCATCATTACATTATCTCCTTTACAAATAATTTCTCCATCTTCTGCAATCTTAACATCAACGCCATTGATAACAGTACCAACTGTTCCAAATTTTCTGTTGGCTCCGCCAAAACGGTTTACACTAATTACCGGTGAAGTTTCTGTTAATCCATATCCTTCCATAATTACCATTTTGCCTGCAGTAAAAATGCGGAGTAAGCGTACCTGGCAAGCAGCAGCCCCAGTAACAATTGCTTTTACTTTACCACCCAATCCTTCTCTCCATTTTTTAAAGATGAGCTTATTGGCTAATGATAATTGCAAATTGTAAAGGAAGCCCTGATTCTTTCCAGCTTCGTATTTTGAAGCCACATCAACCGCCCAGAAAAACAGTTTGCGTTTAATGCCTGTCAACTCCTGTCCCTTGCCCATTATGCGCTCATATACTTTTTCCAACAAGCGTGGCACAGTTGTAAATACAGCAGGTTGAACTTCTTTTAAATTGTCGCCAATTTTATCCAAACTTTCAGCATAATAAATACTTACACCGGTAAACAAATAGATATAGCTCACCATGCGCTCA
>JBKCJY010000396.1:0-14458 GCA_046301455.1 Chitinophagaceae bacterium
AACTGGAATAACAAATTGAATCACTTATATGAAAATAGCAGTAGTAGGAACAGGTTATGTTGGATTAGTAACAGGTACATGTTTTGCTGAAACAGGAAACCAGGTTATTTGTGTTGATATTGATAAAAATAAAGTTGATAAACTCTCTAACGGACAGATTACAATTTACGAACCGGGTTTGGAGAAAATTTTTCTCCGCAATCTAAAAGAGGGCCGTTTACATTTCACTACAAATTTGGCAGAAGGTGTAAAAGATGCAGCAATTGTATTTCTTGCATTGCCCACACCACCTGGCGAAGATGGAAGTGCAGATTTAAAGTATATCCTGGGTGTTGCAGAAGATCTGGGAAAAATTTTGACGGACTTTAAAGTAATTATTGATAAAAGTACTGTGCCTGTTGGAACTGCTGATAAAGTGCATGCAGCGATTTCTAAAAATTACAATGGTGAATTTGCTGTGGTAAGTAATCCTGAATTTTTACGTGAAGGTGTAGCGGTGGATGATTTTATGAAGCCAGACAGAGTAGTAGTGGGCACAACTAATGAGCGTGCAAAAAAAGTGATGAATGATTTGTATGCACCTTTTGTACGCAGTGGTAATCCTGTAATTTTTATGGATGAAAAAAGTGCAGAGCTTACAAAGTATGCAGCCAATTCATTTTTGGCTGTAAAAATTTCGTTCATGAATGAAATTGCTCGGCTATGCGAACGTTTGGGTGCTGATGTTGATATGGTGCGTAAAGGCATTGGCAGTGATGAACGCATCGGCAAGCGTTTTCTATTTCCTGGTATTGGATATGGAGGAAGTTGTTTTCCCAAAGATGTACAGGCATTGGTAAAATCATCTAATGAAGTGGATTATGATTTTGAAATATTGAATGCAGTTATGAAGGTGAATGAAGAGCAAAAGCTATTCCTTATGCCTAAAATCAAAACCTATTTCAACAATGATTTAAAAGGGAAACATTTTGCATTATGGGGATTGGCCTTCAAACCAAACACTGATGATATTCGTGAAGCCCCGGCATTGTACATGATTGATGCTTTAACTGAAGCTGGTGCAACTGTAACCGCATTTGACCCGGAAGCAATGAACAATGTAAAGCAAGTGGTTGGTAATAAAATACACTTTGCGGAAAATCAATATGCTGCTTTGCAAAATGCAGATGCTTTAATCATTGCAACAGAGTGGAGCGAGTTCCGCACGCCGGAGTTTGAAAAAATGAATTCATTGCTTAAAAACAAAGTAGTATTTGATGGCCGCAATGTTTATGATGCTGCTCAAATGAAAGAGCTGGGTTATCATTATGAAAGTGTTGGGCGATCAACAGTAACAAATTAATAATTATGGAACGCAAACGAATTTTAATAACAGGTGCTGCCGGTTTTCTTGGTTCACATTTGTGTGACAGGTTTATCAAAGAAGATTATCATGTAATTGCTATGGATAATCTTATTACAGGTGATTTGAAAAATATCGAACATTTGTTTAAGCTGGAACAGTTTGAGTTTCATCATCATGATATCACCAAGTTTATTCATATTTCCGGCAAGCTGGATTATATTCTTCACTTTGCTTCACCTGCCAGCCCCATTGATTATTTAAAAATTCCGATTCAAACATTAAAGGTAGGTGCGCATGGTACTCATAATTGTTTAGGATTAGCAAAAGCAAAAGGCGCTCGTATTCTTGTTGCATCTACATCAGAAGTATATGGCGACCCATTGGTGCATCCCCAAACAGAAGAGTATTGGGGTAATGTAAATCCCGTAGGACCACGTGGTGTATATGATGAAGCCAAGCGTTTTATGGAAAGCATTACCATGGCATACAATCGTTTTCATGGTGTGCAAACAAGAATCATTCGCATTTTTAACACCTATGGCCCACGTATGCGCCTCAATGATGGTCGTGCTTTACCGGCATTTATTGGTCAGGCTTTACGTGGTGAAGATTTAACAGTATTTGGTGATGGCAGCCAAACAAGAAGTTTTTGTTTTGTAGATGATTTGGTGGAAGGTATTTACCGTCTGCTCATGAGTGATTATGATATGCCGGTGAATATTGGTAACCCTTCTGAAATTACATTGAAAGAGTTTGCTGAAGAAGTAATTAAACTGACAGGCACATCACAAAAAATTATTTATAAGCCTTTGCCTGTTGATGATCCTAAACAACGTCAGCCGGATATTACAAAGGCAAAACAAATTCTTGGATGGGAACCCAAAGTTGCAAGAGCACAGGGATTGAAAATAACGTATGAGTATTTCAAGAATCTTCCTAAAGAGGAGTGGAGTAAGTTGCCGAAAGAGTTTGTGAGCATGAAATAGTAAACGGTAGGTAGTCAATAGTAAATGATCTTAGATAGGTATTAGAACCAATTTTAATTCTAAAATGTATCAATCATTAATAAATAAAGAAAAAAAACTCGCAGTCATCGGTCTGGGATATGTGGGCTTACCTATTGCACTTGAGTTTGCAAAAAAAATAAGTGTAATTGGCTTTGATATAAATGCAGAACGTATTGCATTAATGAAGCAGGGAATTGACCCTAGCAATGAACTGGATGCTGCTGCATTTGAAAATTGTGATATTGAGTTTACTGATTCATTAGATGTATTACGAAATGCAGCTTTTTATATTGTTGCAGTACCCACACCGGTGGATGCTGCTAATCAACCCGATTTGATACCCGTATTAAAAGCATCTGAAACCATTGGTAAAGTAATTAAGAAAGGCGATTATGTTGTCTATGAATCTACTGTTTATCCGGGTTGTACAGAGGAAGATTGTTTGCCGGTAATTGAAAAGCTCAGCGGTTTAAAGATGGGTGAAGATTTTAAACTCGGTTATTCACCAGAGCGTATTAACCCCGGCGATAAAGAACATACACTCGCCAATATCATTAAAGTTGTTTCAGGTTCTGATGCAGAAGCAGCAGAAGAAATAGCTAAGACTTACGAAATAGTAGTGAAAGCTGGTGTACACAAAGCATCATCAATTAAAGTTGCAGAAGCAGCAAAGATTATTGAAAATACACAACGTGATCTTAATATCGCATTGATTAATGAGCTTTCCATCATCTTTGACCGGATGAATATTAATACCTATGAAGTATTAGAAGCGGCTGGTACCAAATGGAATTTTTTAAAATTTCAGCCGGGGCTTGTTGGCGGACATTGTATTGGAGTTGATCCATATTATCTCACTTACAAAGCCAATAAACTTGGCTATGATGCAAAAGTAATTTTAGCTGGTCGGGTAATTAA
Source organism: Chitinophagaceae bacterium (assembly GCA_046301455.1). Taxonomy (GTDB): domain Bacteria; phylum Bacteroidota; class Bacteroidia; order Chitinophagales; family Chitinophagaceae; genus Lacibacter. The sequence continues at coordinate 3,271 of JBKCJY010000396.1, forward strand.
TGATTCCATGCCTGCATATATTGCAAAGCAAATTGTACAGCATCTTATACATTCAAAAAAACAGTTGGGTCATTGCAGTGTATTGGTAATGGGTGCAACATTTAAAGAGAATGTGAGTGATATACGAAATTCAAAAGTTGCAGTATTGGTAAAGGAATTAATGGATTATTCAATACAAGTTGATGTAATTGATCCGCATGCTTCACATGAGGAGTTAATGCATGAGTATGGCTTTGGTCTTTGCAATGGTTTAAAAGATGTATATGATGCAATCGTATTATCTGTTCCTCACAATGAGTATAAAAATTTAGATGAACAGTATTTTACTTCTCTTGCATCTTCTGATGCCATTATTGCTGATTTAAAGGGCATCTACAGAAATAAAATTTCAAAACTCAAATACTGGAGTTTATAATGAATAAGTTTGATAAAACAATTTTGGTAACAGGCGGTGCCGGTTTTATTGGCAGCCATGTAGTGCGTTTGTTTGTAAACAAATATCCCCATTACAAAATTGTAAATGGTGACGCATTAACCTATGCAGGAAATCTAGAAAATCTAAAAGATATTCAGCAAAAAGAAAATTATGTGTTTGAGCGAATGGATATTACAGATGAAAAAGGAGTAGAGGCATTGTTCAATCAGTATCATTTTGATGCGGTGATTCATCTGGCAGCAGAAAGTCATGTAGACAGGAGCATTTCCGATCCATTAGCGTTTGTAAAAACCAATGTATTGGGTACAGCAGTTTTGCTTAATACCTGCCGAAAGCACTGGAAAGGAAGTTATGAAGGCAAACTTTTTTATCACGTTTCAACAGACGAAGTTTATGGTTCATTGGGTGAAACAGGTTTTTTTACTGAAGAAACGCCTTATGATCCTCACAGCCCTTATTCAGCTTCTAAAGCATCATCTGACCATTTTGTAATGGCGTATCATGATACATACGGTTTGCCTGTTGTAATGAGTAACTGCAGCAATAACTATGGTTCGCATCATTTTCCGGAAAAGCTCATTCCTCTAATGATTAATAATATCAAAAACAATAAGCCCTTACCCGTTTATGGCAAAGGTGAAAATGTAAGGGATTGGCTCTATGTAGAAGATCATGCAAGAGCTATTGATACGATATTTCATAAAGGGAAACTAGGCGAAAGTTATAACGTAGGTGGTTTTAATGAATGGAAGAATATTGATTTGGTGCATTTGCTGTGTGGTATCATGGATAAAAAATTGGGAAGAGCAGATGGCGAAAGCACTAAACTAATAACTTATGTTACTGACAGGCCGGGCCATGATTTACGTTATGCTATTGATGCAACCAAATTAAATAAAGAACTTGGCTGGAGCCCCTCGCTTCAATTTGAAGAGGGACTGGAAAAAACAGTACATTGGTATCTTGCCAACGAAGAATGGGTGAACCATGTAACCAGTGGTGATTATCAGCATTACTATGAAGATATGTATAAAGGAAGGTGAAAGAAAACCGTTAGCAGATAGTCATTAGCCTCTTGTAGTAAATCGTAATTGTAAAATCGTAAATTGTAAATTCTTCATGCCTTTTATTCAAACAGAATTCCCCGGATTAATAGTGTTTGAGCCAAAAGTATTTGGTGATGAGCGTGGCTATTTTTTTGAAGCATACAATCAGCAAACATTTGAAGCAGCAGGGATTACTTATAATTGGGTCCAGGATAATCAATCCAGTTCTGTTTACGGAGTAATCCGTGGTTTGCATTTTCAAAAAGGCGAATATGCACAAACAAAAATGGTGCGCTGTTTACATGGAACTATTTTGGATGTAGTAGTTGATTTACGTAACGATTCTCCCACTTTTAAAAAAGTTTATAGTATCGAACTTAGTGCTGAGAACAAAAAAGCATTGATTGTGCCCCGTGGTTTTGCACATGGCTTTTCTGTGCTGAGTGAAATGGCTGAAGTATTGTATAAATGTGATGCATTATACAACAAACAAAGTGAAGGCGGCTTGTTGTATAATGATGCCGAACTAAATATTGACTGGAAAATTGAAAATGACAAAGCAATTGTATCAACCAAAGATTTGGAAAATTCTTCTTGGAATAATTTAAGCCTAGATTCTTTCTATTGAATATGCAACCAACAATTCTTGTAACAGGCAGTAACGGTCAGCTTGGAAAAGAGCTGCAGCAACTGGCAGTTGTATATCCGCAGTACAAGTTTGTATTTGCTTCACGGGAAGATTTAAAGCTCCATCACTTTCCATTAGTTGAAAATTTCTTTCTTGCCACCAAGCCACAGTACTGTATTAACTGTGCAGCTTATACTGCAGTAGATAAGGCCGAAAGCGAAAAAGATATGGCGATGCTTGTAAATGGAGAAGCAGTGGGGCACCTCGCTGCTATCTGTAAAAAATATCAAACCAAACTCATTCATATTTCAACTGATTATGTGTTTGATGGTGAAAGTGAAACGCCTTACAAAGAAGATGATACAACCAATCCAAAGAATGTTTATGGAGCTTCAAAACTGTTAGGTGAGCAACTGTGTATGAAAGAAAATGCAGACAGCATCATCATCCGCACTTCATGGGTGTATTCATCTTTTGGACACAACTTTGTAAAAACGATGATGCGGTTAATGAGTGAGCGAAATGAAATAAATGTGGTAAGTGATCAGATTGGTTCACCCACTTATGCTGCAGATTTAGCAAAAACCATTCTTGATATAATCGCTTCCGGTAAATGGGAGAGTGGTATTTATCATTACAGCAATGAAGGGAAAATAAGCTGGTATGAGTTTGCTGTTGCAATAAAGGAATTGACTGGCAGCAATTGTAGTATCAATCCTATTCCCACATCTGCCTATCCCACACCTGCAAAAAGGCCGCATTATTCTTTGCTGGATAAGGAAAGAATAAAAGCTGTGTTTCAAATTACTGTGCCATCTTGGAAAAGCAGTTTGCAAAGATGCATTGCAGCAATTTCGAAATAAGGCCATGTTAGCATTAGATTGTTTAAGTGAGAGACATAATCTTTGCTCAATACAAGGGTATCTAAATGCTTCAACGTTGTGCGGATACAATCTCATTTTTATAAATCCCTACTCTTGAAGTGTTTATTTCAGGATTTCAAAAATCATATATTTATATTTAAAAGGTTGCAATCAGCATTGTAGCGATTGTTTATGTCAATGAGAGAAAAAATCAAAAAAGTATTTCACGAACATTTTAAAGCAGAACCACTCATCGTTCGTTCACCTGGCCGCATCAATATCATTGGTGAACATACTGATTATAATGAAGGTTTTGTTTTGCCTGCTGCTATTGATAAAGCAGCTTATATTGCCATGAGCCTGCGTAATGATGATGAAATTCATTTGCTGGCGCATGACCTTTATGAAACATTCTCCACCAACATCAGTGATTTAAAACCAGTGGGTGATGTGAGTTGGCCCAACTATCTGCTGGGCAGTGCAGAACAGTTTTTAAAAAAAGGTATTCCCCTAAAAGGTTTTAATGCTGTTCTTTCAAGTGATGTGCCAATTGGTGCAGGTTTATCTTCATCTGCTGCGGTGGAATGCGCCACTGTTTTTTCATTAAATGAATTACTGCAGACAAATATTGACCGTCTTTCAATGGTGCAAATGGCACAGAAAGCCGAACATGAATTTGCGAGTGTGATGTGTGGTATCATGGACCAGTTTGCTTCCATGATGGGCAAAAAAGATTATGTTATCAAACTGGATTGCCGTTCATTGCAATATGAATATGTTCCTTTTATACTCGATGGAATAAAGGTATTGTTATTAAATACAAATGTTAAACATTCACTTGCTTCATCAGAATATAATACCCGCAGAAAAGAATGTGAAACTGCCGTAAAGTGGGTAAATGAGCATGTTGGTGGAATAAAATCTTTACGTAATGTAACACAAGAAATGCTCAGCAGCTATGTGTTGCCAAAAGATGAACTCATTTATAAACGCAGTTGCTATGTAGTGCAGGAAATTGAACGACTTACTCAAGGTTGTAAAGATTTACAACGAGGCGATTTAATTGCATTGGGTAAAAAAATGTTTGCAACGCATGATGGTTTAAGTAAAATGTATGGTGTAAGTTGTAAAGAGCTGGATTGGCTCGTAGATAAAGTGAGAAATAATGATAATGTGATTGGTGCAAGAATGATGGGGGGTGGTTTTGGCGGCTGCACCATTAATTTAGTAAAAGAACATGCCATTGAGGAATTGGTGGCTTCGTTAAAACCTGATTATGAAAAAGAAATGGAATTGCCATTAACGTATTATGTCGCTTCCATTGAAAACGGAACAGAAGTAATTGCATAATCATGGTTTATTTAAAAGAGCATTTACATTCCCGATTTTAAATTTAAGACATTACAGGATATTGGTTTTTAACGGGAATGATGAAAAGTAATAAAAGAATTTTTATCTCAGATGATGATTCGGTGAAAAAAAATAAATATAAAACTACCACTCATTAATTTTAAAACTATTGAATCTCGATTCATCATACAGAGAAAAAATACACTTGCTGTCAAGTGAATGGGCAAACTATCCTGCACATCAGCCGCTTCAATTATTTACACTTGAAAATGATTTTGTATTTGTTAGTGTTACAAACTTTGGATTGCGTTTGGTGCATTTACTCACTACCGATGCTAATGGGCAACCGGTTGATATTATTGTGGGGCCGGAAGCCCCGGGTGATTTTATATCTAGCAACAATCCTTACTATGGGGCTGTCATTGGCAGATATGCCAATAGGATTGATAAAGGACGATTTCAATTAAATGGAGAATGGTATCAGCTTAATTGCAACAATGGCCCTAATCATCTTCATGGCGGGGAAAATGGTTTGCACAACCAGGTCTGGGGTTGTATTTATCAAAGCAGTACAAAACTTATTTTTTCACATTACTCGCCTCATGGAACTGAAGATTATCCGGGTAATGTGCAAGTTGAAGTTTCAATAGAGCTTGTACAAAATTCTTTGAAGATTGAATACAGGGCAACCACAGATGCTCCAACCATTCTAAACCTCACGCATCATCCTTTTTTTAATCTAGATGGATGTGGCACAGCTAATTTTGATTCGCATCAGCTTCAACTGGCGGCTGATTATTATTTGCCTGTTCGAATAGATTCGGTTCCCGATGGCTCATTGGAAAAAGTAACTGCAACTCCTTTTGATTTTACGAAAAGCGCTTCTTTAGCACAGCATATAAAGCAGGAGCATGAGCAACTGAAAAGAGGCAATGGCTTTGACCATTGTTTTGTGCGCAGGAATTACCAGTCAGAATCTTTTGGTTTGATGGGTTCAGTATATTCACAGCACAATGGTATCTTCATGCGTATTTATACAACCGAACCGGGTGTGCAGTTGTACACTGGAAATTTTATGGATGGTTCTAACAAAATAAAAAATGGCGGGGTCGATGTGGTGCGTTCAGCATTTTGTTTGGAAACACAACATTTTCCTGACAGTCCCAATCATCCGGATTTTCCTTCTGTTGTATTAGTTCCCGGGCAGGAGTATCTTTCAACAACAACATTTGAATTTTTCAACCAACCAATAATTACATAAGTATGAATTACCTGCAAACGCCCGATATCATTGTCTTCTTAATCTACTTTGTTATTGTAGCAGCATATGGTATTTGGATTTATAAGCGAAAAAAGAAAGCGGAAGCAGATACCAAAGATTTTTTTCTTGCACAGGGCCAGCTCACTTGGTGGGCAATTGGTGCTTCACTCATCGCTTCCAATATTTCGGCTGAGCAATTTATTGGCATGAGTGGCAACGGGTTTCGTTTAGGATTAGCTATTGCATCCTACGAGTGGCTTGCTGCTGTATCATTGGTAATTGTTGCAGTGTTCTTTATGCCCATTTATCTGAAGAATAAAATTTTCACCATGCCCCAGTTTTTAAGTACACGGTACAATGAAACGGTGGCATTGATAATGGCTATATTCTGGCTCTTTCTTTATGTAACGGTAAATCTAACTTCTATTCTTTATCTCGGAACTATTGCTATAAACAACCTTGTGGGTGGTTCATATTTTCACGCCATTATGATTGGCCTTGCTTTGTTTTCTCTTTTTATAACTATTGGGGGAATGAAAGTGATAGGATATACAAGTGTTATACAGGTATTGGTATTAATTATGGGTGGATTGGTGACTGCCTATGTATCACTTACACTGGTAAGTGAACAATTTGGACTGGGTAAAGATGCGCTTGCGGGTTTCAATCTATTATTAGAAAAAGTGCCCGGTCATTTTGATATGATATTTGATAAACCAACTGCAGCATCATCACAAAAACAAGTTGATAATTATGTAAGCCTTCCCGGTTTGGCGATGCTGGCTGCAGGTCAATGGATTGCCAATTTGAATTACTGGGGTTGTAACCAATACATCACACAAAGAGCATTGGGAGCTGATTTGCCAACTGCACGTACAGGAATTTTGTTTTCTGCATTTCTCAAATTAATAATGCCTGCTTTGGTTGTATTGCCAGGCATTGCTGCTTATGTATTGTACCAAAATGGAGAATTACAACAACAGATGATGACCAATGGTGAGTTTCGTGAAGACAATGCGTATGCAGCTATATTAGGTTTTCTTCCTGTAGGATTAAAAGGTTTAACACTGGCAGCTTTAACTGCAGCCATTGTGGCCTCACTGGCAGGAAAGGCAAACAGTATCTCCACTATTTATACGCTGGATATTTATAAAAAATATTTCAATAAAGATGCCTCTGAAAAAAAACAGGTTTGGATGGGCAGGGTGGTGATTGTGGTTGCTACTCTTTTTGCAATCATTATCAACTGGAAAGATCTGCTGGGTATTGGCGACAGGGGAGGCTTTGAGTTTATTCAGAAATACACCGGTTATGTATCACCAGTAATCTTTGCAGTATTTCTGCTCGGCTTTTTTTGGAAACGTACCACAGCACGTGCAGCACTGGTGGGTATAGTGGTAGGTACAATCCTGGCAATCGTTTTTGATAAAGTATTGCCACTACAAGGACAGTACGACACATGGCTCTATACAGCATATCCTGATCATAAGGGAGTTTATACTATACCCTTTCTGGTGCAGATGGGTTGGGTATTCTTCTTTACTTGTCTTGTAATGATTGTAACAAGCCTGTTGGACAAAAATCTTGTATCAAAGAGCCATACAATGGAGATTGATACTGCTATGTTCAAAGTAGAACCTAGGAATCTGGTGCTGATTATAATTATTCTTTTATTGGTATTGGCATTGTATATCAGGTTTTGGTAGAGTTGAATTTAAAAAATGATCTTCGACTTAATTATTTATAATCAATAATCAAATCCGAGGGCTGAATCATCAGCTTTTTATCTATTCGGTAATCAGAAAAAGAATGGCTGGCAAAAAGTTTGGGCAAGAAGTTCAGTAAATTAAAAAAGGACAAAACGGTTTTTACGTTTTGTCCTTTTTTGTTGGCCTACCTGGATTCGAACCAAGACAAACAGAACCAAAATCTGTCGTACTACCATTATACTATAGGCCAATCCTTTTTCCCGTTAGGGGTTGCAAAAATAGGGCAATCGGCTTTTTGTGCCAAAAGCTTTTTTTAAAGAAAAATCAGGAAGCTGTTTGGGGCTTCATTTTCCAAATGAGCCACAAAGGAACAATCATAATCGCCCCCGATACAAAAAAGGGGACACTGTGCCATAAAGGATAAAGCAATCCTCCCAAAGCTGGTCCGATTGCTCTTGATAATGATGCAAAACTTTGATTGGCACCCATTACTTGTCCTACACTTTGAGGTGGAGCAATTTTGCTGAGCCAGCTTGTGAGCGGTGGTGTAATCAATGAATTACCAAATGCAAGCAATGCAACAAGAATCAATTCATACGGAATAAATAAGTCTTTGGGCGGTATAGGTATTAATGCCAATGAAACACCCATGAGCAATGCACCACTGATTATGAGTTGTTTCTCAGTATATCTTTTGGTAAACCAGCGAATGAACAATCCCTGGCTTAACGCACTTACAATTCCAATTAAAGCAAACACATAGCTGGTTTGTTTTTCATTTAAGCCATATTTTTCTTTCCACAACAAACCACTTGTAATCTGCATCATACTGAAAGCTGTTACATACAAAAAGAATATCCACATGAGTTGATTAATAACCCGGGCTTGCAACCAACGAATAATTTGCTCCAATGGATTTAAACTTCTCTTCTTGTTCTTGTCAATATTTTGATTGCTTTCTTTCAATGAAAAATAAGCCCATGTTAAATTCAAGGCGTTGAGAATGGCAGCGCCTAATCCAACCCACAGCACACTACCTTCACCACTAAAGCTTTTTAAATAGCCACCAACAACGGGGCCAATAATAAACCCCAAACCAAACACAGCACCAATCATACCCAGGTTTTTGGTTCGCTCTTCAGGTTTTGAAATATCAGTCATATAAGCCTGTGCAACCGAAATGTTGGCGCTGCCAATACCTGCAGCAATTCTTGCAAGCAACAACAATGCAAGCCCGTTTGTAAAAGCAAGAATGATGTTGGCAACAAATGTAATGGCAATGCTGATGAGCATGACAGGGCGTCTTCCCTTGCGATCGCTCATACTGCCCCAGAGCGGCGAGCAAATAAAATTCATCAACGCAAAACTGGCAGCAGCAATACCCACCATTATATCACTCAACTGCATTTCTTTTACAAAGTAGGGAAGTACAGGAAAAATCATACTGAAGCAAATCATGTCAATAAACACAGTAAGCAGAAGTATGATTTTTTGACGTGTCATAATATTTATTGTACAAATGTATTTGAAAGCTTTTGAGCAATAAAAAAATGGTTGATGCAATGATCAACCATCATAAAACGATTTAAGTGATTATTTACGATGCATCTTCCCTTGCCTTCAATTCTTTAATCTTATCAATAGCACCTGCCACCACATCACACATTATTGTATAAAGTGCTCCTTCACGTGGATGGGCATAAATGTATTCCAATGCTTCATTTTCATTTGCAATTTTTATTACAGGTACAGTATTGTTCAATTTGCGGATACCTTCTTCAAGCAGCCCCATTATTTCATCAGCAGTTCTTCCACGCAGGTTTTTATCACAACGCATTATGATTTCATCAAAATGCTTTCCGCTTATTTCACCCAGTTCACGAATGTCATCATCTCTCCTGTCGCCTGTACCGCTGATGACGCCGATCTTATGTTTGTAATCCAACTTGCAAACAAAATCACAAAGCAAATTCAAGCCATGCGGATTGTGTGCAAAATCTGCCAGCATGGTAAAGTTCTTGAAATGGAAAAAGTTTAAACGGCCCGGCGTTAATTTTTCACTTGGAATAAATGTTTGCAACCCTGTGCGGATATCTTCAATGGTAATATCACGGAACAGATACGTGCTGAGCACAGCAGGTAAACAGTTGTTGATGTTATGTGTTGCTTTGCCTTCGTATGTAATGGGTATTTCTTTAGCTGGTAATACACGAATCTTCCAGTTGCCTTTCATAATAGTGATGAAACCATTTTCAAACACACAGCTCAACCCATTTTCAGCAGCATGTTCCTTAATGCGTGGGTTATGTTCATCCATGCTAAATAATGCAACATTGCATTTCAAATCTTTTTTCATCTTATATACCAAATCATCATCAGCATTCAATACCGCATAACCATGTGGGAAAACCGTTTCCGGCACTACTGCTTTTACTCTTGCCATTGCTTCAACGGTGTAAATACCGCCAAGCCCAATATGGTCTGCAGCAACATTAGTTACTACTGCTACTTCACTGTTTTGAAATGCAAGACCGGCTTTTAAAATACCACCTCTTGCACATTCTAATACAGCAAAATCAACTGTGGGGTCTTTTAATACAAATTGAGAAGAAACTGGTCCCGTACAATCGCCACGCATCATCAATTGATTTTGTATGTACACACCATCACTGGTTGTATATCCCACTTTCTTACCAGCACTTTTTGCAATATGTGCTGTTAAGCGTGTTGTAGTTGTTTTACCATTTGTGCCGGTAATAGCAATGATGGGAATGCGTCCCACACTTCCTTTTGGGAAAAGCATATCAACAACAGGTTCAGCAACATTTCGTGGCAAACCTTCGGCTGGTTCAATATGCATACGAAAACCGGGTGCTGCATTTACTTCCAATATGGCGCCACCATTTTCTGATACCGGCGAACGTAAATCAGTTGCCATTACATCAATACCGCAAATATCCAGACCAATGATTTTTGCTATCCGTTCAAACATGAACACATTGGCAGGATGTACTTCATCTGTTACATCTGTGCTTGTGCCGCCGGTTGAAAGATTAGCAGTTGGCTTTAATAAAACACGTTCTCCTTCCTGAGGAATATAGTTTAAAGTAATGCCTGCATCATCCAGCATTTTTTGTGTAAACTGATCTATTGTTATTTGAGTAAGCACTTTTTCATGACCATAACCACGGCGTGGATCTTTATTTGTTTCATCAATTAACCATTGCAAATTGTGTATACCATCACCCACTACACTTGCAGGTGTACGCAATGCAGCACAAATAAATTTATTGTTGATAACGAGACAACGAAAATCAAAGCCTGTAATAAAACGTTCCACAATTACACTGCGGCTGTATGCTTTTGCAGCTTCAAATGCTTTGATAGCTTGTTCCCTGTTGGTGATGTTTGTTGTATTGCCTTTACCATGATTGCCATCAATTGGTTTTATTACCAATGGGTAACCAAATTTTTGAATCGCTTCATCCAAGCCCACTTCTGTTCTTATCACTGTTCCTCTTGGTACAGGAATTTCAGCTGCTTCCAATAACAGTTTTGTTTCTTCTTTATCACATGCAATATCAACTGCAATGTTACTTGTGGTGGAAGCAATTGTTGCACGTATACGTTTTTGATTTACACCATAACCCAGCTGCACCAAACTTTGTTTGTTTAGTCGTATGTATGGAATGCCACGTTTGGCAGCTTCATCCACAATACATCCTGTTGATGGGCCCAGCCTTGTGTCTTCACGTATCTCTCTTAATTTTTGAATGTCTTCGGTCAAATCATAATCAACTGCATCTACCAAAGACTGTGCAATACGTACTGCAGCACGTGCCGCATACAAACCTGCATCTTCTTCCATATAACTGAACACTACATAATAGACGCC
>JBKCJY010000397.1:0-10333 GCA_046301455.1 Chitinophagaceae bacterium
CCAAGGTTTAAAAGAATGAGATAAAATAAAAATCGCATGTTGATTATTTTATGAATTAGTACAAACCTACCAAAAGCAGGATTAACGGCAATTGGCAAAAAAGCGCAGTGAATATAAAATACTAACTTCGTTTTAAGAAAACTAAATTACCCGGTTACACAATGGGTGTTTTTTTGGTTTGTGTGAAGTTTAAAACAGATAAAACATGAAAATCGGAATTGTTTGCTATCCCACATTTGGCGGAAGCGGTGTATTGGCTACAGAACTTGGAAAAGCACTGGCTGAAAAAGGGCATCTTGTACATTTTATTACTTACCAGCAACCCGTACGCCTCAGCGGTTTTTATACCAATATCTATTATCATGAAGTACGCATACCACATTATCCTTTGTTTGATTATCCGCCTTATGAAACCACATTAGCAAGTACCATGGTGGATGTAGTACTAAATAATGATCTGGATTTACTTCATGTGCATTATGCTATACCACATGCATCAGCCGCATATATGGCTAAACAGATATTAAAAAAGAAGGGAAAAGATATTCCGGTAATTACAACCTTACACGGAACAGATATTACACTTGTGGGCAAGGATAAAACTTTTGAGCCCGTTGTTGCATTTTCAATTAATGAGAGTGATGCCATTACTGCAGTATCAAAAAATCTGAGAGACGAAACCTATCATTCTTTCAGCATTGAAAAAGAAATTGAAGTGATTTACAATTTTGTGGATGTTGAACGTTTCTCTAAAAAACCATTGGATGCTTTCAGAAAAACACTGGCACCAAATGGAGAAAAAATTTTAGTGCATGCATCCAACTTCAGAAAAGTAAAACGTGTGAATGATGTGATTCAGATATTTGCCAATATTCATAAAACCATTCCAAGCAAATTATTAATGGTGGGTGATGGACCTGACAGACCGGAAGCCGAAGAGCTTTGCCGTGAATTAAATATTTGTGATGATGTTCGTTTCCTGGGCAAGCAACAGGAAATGGAGGAGATTCTTGCCATTGCTGATTTGTTTTTGCTCCCCTCAGAATCAGAAAGTTTTGGTTTATCTGCGCTGGAAGCAATGGCAGCAGGTGTTGCTGTTATTTCAACCAACGCAGGCGGCCTGCCCGAAATTAATATTGAAGGCAAAACAGGTTTTATGGCCAATGTGGGCGATGTAGCAACAATGACAAAGAAAGCAATTGCTTTATTTCAAGATGAAGAGCAATTAAAGCAAATCAAACAAAATGCAAAGGAACAGGCGGCCAAATTTTCCATTCACCATATTGTTCCTTTATATGAAGAATTGTACCAGCGTTTTGTGAATGCATCAGCGACTGCGTAGCCAGCCTGTTGGATTGATGAATTGTAATTCTCTTGCAAGAATGAAATTCAATTCCCCATCACCATCAAGGTTTTCTCCAACTCTTCCAATGAGTTGACCCGTTTTTACCTGTTGGCCTTTAGATACATTGGCTGATGAAAGATTACTGTAAGTTGTGAAGTATTTACCATGTTTAAGTGTAACTGCTGTCATTCCACCAATATCATACACACTCATAACTTCACCATCAAAACAGGCTTTAACTGATGTGCCAACCGGAGATGAAATAGTAATAAAATCCTGATTGTATTTGATGCTTGTACCAGGAACAACATTGCTGCCATAGAAGCCGGAGATGTAACCATTATCAACCGGGAACGGAAGTCTTCCTTTGTTACTTTCAAAGTTTGCACCAAGCGCTATATCTTCTTTGTTATACTCCAGGTAACTCGCAGGCTTTTTCGTTTCTTCTTTTTTTACTGCGGGTGTTGTTTTTGGAGTTGTAACAGTTGTTGAAGTATTATTCTTTGCTTCATTAATAACAGTGGCTGCGTTTGTTTTTTCTTTTGCAATACGCTCTTTCTCAAGCCTGTCTGCTTCAATTTTTGCCGCTTTTATTTCACGGTTAATTACTGCTGTAATGGATGATTGCAGTTGCTGTGCCTGTTTTTTCTTTGCGGCTAATGTGCTGTTGATTTCTTTTTCTTTCTTTTTAATATCGTTTACAACAGCAGCCTGTTCATTTTTATCCTTAACCAGTTCACCCATTTCTTTGGTTTGCTCACCAAGCACTGCAGTTTTTTCTTTTTTGTTATTACTGAGTTCAACAATTTTTTCTTTGTAAAGCTTTTCAGTTTTTACAATCGCATCTAATTGCTGTGAGCGGTAGTTACGGTAAGCACGCATATAGGCAATTCGCCTAACAGCATCATTAAAATTACTGGCAGAAAATAAGAAGTTGAGAAAATCATAATTACTCCTGTTTTTATAGGAGTAAACTACATTTTGCGCATAATTCATCTTGAGTGTATCCAAATCTTTCTGGAGACGACGCATTTCTTTATAAGAGTTATTGATGTTAACGTTAATAACATTTACCTGCTTATTAATATCATTGATAATTTTATTACGCAGTTCCAGCTTTCGTTGTATTACAGCAAGCTGCCCCAAACTTGCTTTTTTACTTTTTTTGATTTCGTTATACTGGTTATTCAATATATCAATTTCACGCAACGTTTCTTTCCGTTTCTTTTCCAGTTCAACACGCTCATTGGGTTGCTGTGCGGCAACACTTAGCTGGAGTAAGAGCAGTGTAATGATTACCAGTATTCTCTGCATAGGAATGGGTTTAGGTATTACAAAACTAAGGTTTCAATTTTTAAGAACGGCCTTCTGTAGAAATTCGTATGCTTTATTGTATTCTTTTGAATTTTTTAGGAATATTAAATGGATAAGTTAGTTCTTCATTCACCTTATAATCTTTTATTTTAAGCTGAATGTCAAGTTTATTATTGTGTGATAAAAACAACTCCCTGTATGTTGAAAAAGAAAAGCCAAACTTATTTTCATACTCAAAGTAGCTGAGGTCTGCTGTGCGGTTTCGCATTATATTGTTATCATCCAGTTTACTTTTTTCAAGCAAATATTCATTGTTGAATGACAAAAGGTTTTTAAAAATTGTACCTGTACTTAACAAGGTATATCCCTTTTCTGTTTTGCTGTATTTTAAAATGCTGTCTCTGTTAAAAAAAACGGGGTTACCAACAATTATTTCCTGGATATCATTAAAAGAAAAAGGTATTTCTACAATTTCCTGCATACTTGCCAATGGTTTGATCTGGTAAGTATTAGCCAGTTTATCCATTACTTGAATACTGTCTTTATCAATCATCACCCTGAAACCTTCAATTCCCAAATCATTACTAATTGAAATCCAGATAATACTGTCTTTTTGCATACGCACATTCGCAACAAAATCGGGTTGTTTGCCTTTACTGTTAAAGTAATCTACTTTTATTTTTGCAGCAAAGGTTTTATACGTAACAGGTTGGTATCTGTTAAATACACCTGCAATGAGATTTAAAGTATCATTATGAGTGGGCACATCAACAGGAGTTACTACTGTAACAGTGTCTTTCTTTTCAATTGCTTTCTGTATATTTTTTGTTGAGCGGCATGATGCTGCCATCAGTAACATCAACCCTGTATATACTATTAAAGAAATAAATTTCATCCTCTTTGTAATTTAATTTGTACCTGTGCTTCCAAAGCCCCCGTTGCTTCGTTCAGTTGTTTCTATTTCACTGCTCAGCTCCCAGTTCACCTGTTCTACTTTTTGAATCACCATTTGTGCAATACGGTCTCCGTTGTTTACAGAATGTATTTCATTACTGAGGTTGATTAATATTATCTTAATTTCTCCACGGTAATCAGCATCTATAGTACCGGGTGTGTTTAAACAGGTAATACCCTGCTTAATTGCCAGCCCGCTTCTTGGACGTATTTGTGCTTCATACCCTTGTGGCAATTCAATAAATAAGCCTGTAGGAATTAGTGTTCGTTCCAAAGGTTGAAGTTCAATTTTCTCATTTAAAAATGCACGCACATCCATGCCACTAGAGCCCGCAGTAGCATAATGCGGCAACTCATTGTTTG
The DNA here is from genome assembly GCA_046301455.1 of Chitinophagaceae bacterium. Lineage (GTDB taxonomy): Bacteria > Bacteroidota > Bacteroidia > Chitinophagales > Chitinophagaceae > Lacibacter. The sequence continues at coordinate 3,977 of JBKCJY010000397.1, forward strand.
ATTGATTGATGATTTTTACTTTGAGCATTTCCATTCTATTTTTCAAGCAATACAGTGGCTTGTGCCATCAGCCCTTCTTCTCTTCCAACAAACCCCAGCTCCTCTGTAGTTGTTGCTTTAACTGATACATCACTAGTTTCAATTTCAAGAATTTGAGCAATTGCCTTTTGCATTTGCCCAATATAAGTTTTGATTTTGGGTGCCTGCAGTGATAGTGTGCTGTCTACATTTATAACTTTGTAACCACGTTCTTTAATTAAGTTATAACTGCGTTGCAATAAAATGCGGCTGTCAATATTTTTAAATTCAGATGAAGTATCAGGAAAATGAGTACCTATATCGCCCAAAGCCAACGCTCCCAGCAGCGCATCGCATATAGCATGCAATAAAACATCTGCATCACTATGACCTACTGCTCCTTTGTGATGCGGAATTTCAACACCGCCAATAAAAAGCTTTCTTCCTTCGGCCAGTTGGTGATAATCAATACCCGTTCCTATTCTTAATCCCATAATGTATAGCTGTTTAATGCAAAAAAGCGAAGGTAATGTACCTCCGCTTTCTGCAAAATCCTTTTTTATGAATACTGTTCTTATTCAGTTCCTTCACCCCCTAAATCAAATAAGAGTGAGAAACGTGTTGTATTGCTCAGCGGGTTGCGATTAATACCCTGACCCGTAGGCACTAAATAAGAAAAATTAAATCCAAGTTTGTTGTATTTAATACCGGCACCCATACTAAAGAAGCGACGATTGCCTTTGGTTTTATCTTCATAAAAATATCCGGCACGAGCAAAAAACAAATCATTATAAGAATACTCGGCACCAAGTGAAACCTGAAATTCTCTCATTTCTTCAGCAAAACCTCCTGGGGCATCGCCAAATGAAGAGAACCAACTGCCAACTACATTTTTATTACGGTAAGCAGCAATTTGCTCTGGTGTGCGTACACCACCGGGGGGCGTAGGAACCATGAGCTTATTTATATCCATTCCAAAACTGATCTTACTTGTTTCATCAATTACTGCATGATACATTACACCCAGTCCAAGATTTGCAGGAATGTAATCTTTTGCAGTTGCATCTTGGGTATAGGTGATTTTTCCACCGAGGTTACTCATTACAGCACCGGCTGTTAAGCCTTTGCCTGTTTCATTTCTTCCATCATAAAAGAAAGAAACGTCGCCTGCTACAGTTGTACCTGGCTTTAATGGAGTACCCTGAAATGTTCCGTTACCAAGATTTGAATAGATAAAGCGCAATGCAATACCTACACCAATTTTATCGCTTAATGCACGGCTGTAACCCGCATCGAGACTCCACTCACGGGGAGTGAAACGCTGCAAATCATTACCTGCAAAGTCAGTAAACTGAATGTTGCCCAAACTAAAATAACGAATAGAGCCGGAAACTGCCTGACCTTCGGCAAGTTGATGATAACCGGCTAATGTTATAAGATATACATCATTTAAACCAAGGTCTTTTAACCACGGCGTATACGTAATTGCAAGTGCAGATTTTTGCGTACCAAATGGAATTTTTGCCTGGTTCCAGAAAGAAGAATTGGCATCAGGTGTTGATGCAATACCTACATCACCCATACCGCCTGCACGGGCATCGGGTGAAATACGAAGCATTGGAACAGCAGTTGTAACTACATTAATAGAGTCGTTTTGTGCTTTTGTTTCAAGAGTAGCAATTGAAGCAATTAGTAAACAAAAGAGTGTGTTGGTTATTTGTCTCATCAGCATATTTGATTTGGGCATAAAAATAGAAGAATTTAGTTTACAGCAATGCAATGGAATGTTTTGGTTTTACAGTATTACTAATTTTTGAAGGGCCGATTGTTTTTTCCCGTTTGAGTCTTTAACATCAAGATGGTAGATGTAAACTCCACGGCCGAGTTTGTTTCCGAAATCGTCTTTTCCGTCCCAGTCTATCTCAAATGAACGGTTTCCTTCATTATTTATTGTGCGATAGATTGATTTCACCAGTTTACCTGCTACACTAAAGATTCGGATGGTTACGAGTAACTGATCACCCGGTCTGTTGTGCTCAAACATAAATGTGGTTTTTGTGGTAAACGGATTGGGATAATTATAAACCCGCTCCAGTTTGAGTTCTTTATCTTTTACCACCCTGAATTCCAGTTTATAATCACTGCTGTTATTAGCCACATCCCACACTTTAATATTCAATACATGCAAACCTTCTTCTAACTTCGAAAGCTGAAACCGAACTGTACCACGCTGGTAACTGTCAGCATCTGCTTCATAAAAATCATTAAGAATAAAAAACTGGTTGGTATTGTTATCCAGCGTTGCTGTTATATCATGACCTATTCCTGTACCAACCGTGTTAATACCGCTTGAATCAAATAATTTTAAAATGAGTACAGGTTGTTCATTGGTAATACCTCCATTTACAAACTGCTCATCATTTAAATAAGCTTTTACATCAGGACCTTTTTTATCAATCAATGGATTATCAGATGCACCGCCAACAACAATTCCGGCTTCTGCACCATTACCATCAATTAAGCCATTATCAGCATAGTAGCTTATTTTACCATTGCCAAACTGATAATTAATATCCTTTGGTACAACAAACGTGTAAGTAAATTCTCCATTTGTAACTTTTGCTTTGCCTTTAAAAACCACATTGTTTTGCGTTTGAATATTAACAGGCAAACTTGTAGGATCATTGCCTAAAGTTTTTACTGATAGCTCTTTGTCGTAAATAACCGGATACACATTACCGTTAAAGGATGTAAGCTTAAGTCCGTTGCGGTCTGTTACTTCGCCTTTAATCGTGTATTTATTCAAAGCCTTTAGTGTATCACTTGCAGGTGGAAGATTATTGATGAGTGTTGTTTTGGCTCTTACACGTGGAAATGCAATACGTACTGCAGGATCACCCAACAGTGTAAATTTTCTGTTATTGATGATATCTCCAAAATTTGAGTAGGTAATGTTTTTGGTGAGTCGCACTGCATCGCCCAAAGCAGGGTAAATGCCATTTGCATCGGGTGTTAATGCCTGCTGAAAATAATTGCTATTGATGATGCGGTTGCTGAAGGCAAATACAACCCTTGTGGTGGTCATCAATGCAATAGCGCCTGTACGTTCCCGTAACAAAATATTTTCACCAATAGATGTTATGGATGGATTATCATAAGGTGCAAAATCGCATGTAGCTGTAATAAATAAAGGCAACTTTGTAACATTACTCCAGCTGTTTACCATTTCCTGGTCAAGAATTACTTCTTCTGCCAAACGCCTGAAACCACCATGACCACTGTAATTCCAAATTAATGTGCCTGAAAAAATGCGGTTGTTGATGTTTTGATTAACGTCAGGGTAACGGCTTCCGCCACTTCCGCTTTGCTGACGAAACATATCCAGGTAAATCTTATTGATGTGAAATATATTTTTTGACTGAATGATGCCTGCATGCAGTTCTGCATCATCCTGATGCAGATTATTATCCTCATCATCTGCTACGAGTGTTATTTCATTGCGCCACGGACCAAAAGCATCTTTTTCATGATAACGAATGATTTTGTCCACGACATTTTTTGCATCAGCCGGCGAACGTGCAGGTATGCGGCCAATGCCTATATCCAGTAAAGAAACCGGAAATGAAATATTTACATTATCGCCATCATCCAAAAAACCAAAAAAGTCATCTGATGTATAAGAGGAAAGCGGATCAAGTGAAATATCACTTTCAAAACAGGGAACAAAATTGGTATTGCCCGATGTTCGGTTTTTATAATCAAATGACGCATCGCCAAAAAGTAGTAAATACTTAGGGCGATTGGCAATGGTTACACCAGCTTTATCATAAAACATTTTTACAAAATCACGAATAGCAGTGGGGTCGGGCGTGCCGCTTGAAAATTCATTATACACCTGTTCTGTAGTTACAACTACAGTTATCAAATTTTGATTTTGACGGTGCCATGCAGCCAATCTTTGTGCTTCACTCAATAATGATGGATGTGTAATAATGAGATATTGAGCATTAGTAGAGTTGTGCAGGTTTTGATTATCAACTTTGCCAATAGCATCAGGACGTAAAAAGTTTTGATTATTGAAAGCTGCAAACTCTCTTAATCGTTCAGTTGTTTGATTAAACCTGAATTCATTGCCTGATAAATTACCTTGCATATTTACAGGACGCAATGGATTGGTAACATCCCAAACAGTAGTTGTTGCTGAGGCGTTTTGCAATCGAAATTCAGTAACGTTACCTGCTGCAACTGTTGACCAGTCTCTGAATAATAATTGATCTACACCATTCATGCTTAATTGCCGCTGCGGAAACAATTCAAACCAGTTTAACCAACCCTGTGCATTTACGCTTGTTGGTTGATAAACATATTGCAACGTTATATTGGGAGATGTTGCATTGAAAGACGCAAGCACTTCACTTGATACTGCAACGGGATCATAAGTACCGCTGCCAACCGGAGAAATCGTATGAAATAAAACCGGGTTATTATTTGCTCTTAAAGCAAAGCTGCTGCCGCTTCCTGTACTTCGTGCAATAACACTTGAAACAATGGTGACAGGTGCGCCTGTATTGATATTTGGAATGGTTACTGTAAAGTTTTTTGTTAGCGTTCTGCCGGGAGCGTTACTAAATTCTTCGCCATACCATTCTTTACCGCTTTTTAATAAATTTAAACTATCAAGTTCATAAAAATAACGATCCTTAAATACTGAAAGTTGTGCATTAGCCGGACCAGATACGAGCCTGTTTGTTATTCGCAATCCATTTGTACTTCCTCCAACTGAGATATAGTAATAAGATTCATTTGCATATAAGTTTTTTTTATGCCTGAAGTTTTGATTAACGGAATCCTTTATCCATTCATCCGGGCCATTGGCATAAAGCAAAAAATAATCACTACCGCCAAAGTTCCCATCGCCACCATCTACCATCCAAATAGCATTTTCAACCAGATCATCAGCACGGGGAGCAGCATTTGCCTCCGCAAGCATTGTGCCCCCATTTCCAAAAACCCTGATAGAAGTACTTGATATGCCAGATGCAGAAATGCCCAATGATTGTAAAAAAGAAACATCAATACGGTAAACACCGGCAGATTTTACTGAAAATTTGTACCAATTACCTGTTGAAAGCACCGAATTGGGCGCATAAGTTCGCTGGGCAAGTGAAACACAGGAAGCAAATACAGTAAATATGACGAAGAAGAAATGCCTCATACTAAGGGATACCCTCAAAAATAATTGAAATTTACCCAGTTCACTGAAATTGAATTATAAAATACCTATGTTTGTAAACATCCCTGAGAAATATTTTGGGGAGAAGAATCCAATACAATATTTTTGAAACTTACCCGTTAAACAAAAAAAGAAAAGATGAAAAACCTTTTCCTCCTGAAATTTACCGTATTCATTCTATGCGGAACAGTATTGTTTAGTTCCTGCAAAAACGGCAGCATCTTCAAAAAAAAGAAGTACGAACAATCAACAAATACCGGCTGGACGTATAACGACCCTTCCGGAAGCGGCTTTCGTGTTTCCAAAGAGCAACAGCAGAAAACCGGCCCGGGCCTGGTCTTTGTTCAAGGTGGCACCTTTACTATGGGCGCCACTGAAGAAGATGTAATGCGTGATTGGAATAATATTCCCCGCCGTGTTACGGTACAATCTTTTTACATGGATGAAACCGAAGTAGCCAATGTACACTACCGTGAATACCTGTTTTGGCTGAACAAAGTTTTCCAGGATACTGCTATAACAAACAGGGCTTTACCTGATACTTTGGTTTGGCGAAGTGAGCTGGCTTACAATGAGCCATTGGTTGAATACTATTTCCGCCACCCTTCATATACATCTTATCCAGTGGTGGGTGTAAGCTGGAAACAGGCTTATGATTATTGCTTGTGGCGTACCGACCGTGTGAATGAAAAAATCCTTTGGGATAAAAACATTGTGAACAAAAAAGCCGAACTCCAAAAGCAATTACAGGGCGGAGGCCAGGAAAACTTTAATACAAAAGCATACTTGTTAGGTGAATATCAGGCTACACCCGGTAAAGGTATCAGTGCGTACCGTGATCCTGTTACCAAACAAGTGCCTATGAATATTAGTACGGAAGAAGGAATTGTATTACCCGATTATCGTTTGCCTACTGAAGCAGAATGGGAATATGCCGCATATGGATATATTAATCAAAACCCCAACCCCCGCCGCTCTGAAAAGCGCCGTGGTGAGGAGTTAACAGCAAATAAACAAGTATATCCCTGGAGCCAGAATGTAAATGGTTTGAGAGATGCTCGTCATAGTACATGGCAAGGACAGTTTTTAGCCAACTTCAAGCGTGG
>JBKCJY010000398.1:0-3716 GCA_046301455.1 Chitinophagaceae bacterium
AATTCAATTTTAAAACCGAGGATGGGCTGCTGCAACCCAGTCATCCTGTCTCTCCGGCCGAAACATAATTTTCTTTTGTACTAAAATTTGTTCCAGCATGGCTTTGGCTCTTGTGTATTGCGAACGGCTGGTACTTTCTTCTATCTCCAGCATGTTTGCAATTTCACGGTGGCTGTAACCTTCTATTGCAAAAAGGTTAAGTACCGTTCTGTAACCAACAGGTAAACTTCTGATGCATTCGATTACCTGTTTGGCCTGGATGATGGAAGGCACACTGTCTTCACGCACCATTACATTCTGTGCGTTGCTAATGTCAACCGCATCATTAAACTTCCTATGCTTTTTAAGATGATTAATGCAGGTATGAACAATAATGCGCCTGATCCACCCTTCAAAAGAGCCTTTTCGTTGAAACTGATGAATCTGTGTGAACACACGGATAAAAGCTTCTTGCAGCATGTCTTCCGCATCTTCCCGATTACGGGCAAAGCGGTAACAAACGCTCAGCATTTTAGGGCTGTAGCGGCTGTACAATTCCTGCTGTGCAGCAGGCTGATTGTTGACACATCCTTGTAAGATTGCTTCTTCCGTCATTCCGATGGGTTTGCAACCCTCAATTTAGACAAATTATTTGAATTACCTGCTGCACGCAGATCCAAATAAGCCGAACCGGAAAATTTTGACGTTTCTGTGATGTTTAGGGCTGGAAGCTAAAGCCTAAAGGCAAATGATATTACCGGTGCAGGTATATACGGGGGGTTCCTAAAGATTTGGGATTTCATATTTGCGTTTAAATGGCATAATATAGTAGCATCTCGTTTTTAAAAATAAGAACCGCTGCTATGTAAAAAGCAGCGGTTCTTTAAATGAGGTCATTTACAAACTTGCCCTCAGAGCGACAATATAATTCCTTCCCGGTGCTGAAAAACCTGACGAAAAATAACGGTATTTCCTGTCAACCAGATTTTCAACAGCAAATTGGAGTGTAATATTTTTATGCAGTTTGTAAGAAGAACGAAAGTTGAGTGTAAACCATGAAGGCATACCATCTGGCGTTGCATACTGTGGATTGTCTTCACCATCTGCATTAAAATCATCCAATCGTTTCCAGCCATTGTATAAGGCAAATACTTCAGCCATCAATTTATGTTTTTCATACACCACACTTGTTTTTCCAAACACAGGAGGAATATGATCCAATGGCTTGCTGCTAACTTTGCGGCTCACCAATGCATATGTTCCGTTGGATTGTTTTTCATAAATATTGGAATTTTTTGAAGCATCAGTTTCAAAACGCCCAACGGTATAACTGAAAGTACTGCTGAATGTAAAATTTGTTGCAATGGTTGCAAAAACAGCAGCACTGAAACCATAGAGATAAGCTTTATTGGCATTTACATTAGCTAAAACCTGGCTTCTTACCCCGTTGTAGAGAATTGAATCCTGTCCATTAAATGTAAAGGGCGCTTTTACCAATGCATCTCTGAACCAAGTATAATAACCGCTTACTTCAAAACGAAAATCTTTTCCAATGTTTTGACTAATGCCTAAATCAATATTGTATGTACGCTCCGGTTTTATATCAGTATTAGGTACAACCACCTGTCGAATGCCTCCCGTAGTGCCTGATTCAAAGATTTTTGCCAGATCATCTACATTCGGAACTCTAAAACCTGCTGACAAATTTGTTGAAAGTTTTGTTTGCGGCCCGGGTAAATAAACCAAACCAATATTACCTGTAAGCGCTGTATTCTTTTGATTGATCTCAGTATAAGGAAGATTACGGAACGAGTTATCTGCAATGGTGGAGTTTAAAGTGCTGTGTTGTAAACGCAGTCCATCATTCAATATTAATTTTTTGCTTTTGAATTTATAAATATGCTGTGCAAACAAACCAAAGTTGTTCATTTTGTTTTTACCGTTGGGGTAACGGGTATCTACAAGATTGGTAACAACATTGGTATTTACATTGGTAACGGTTCCGGATGATTTTAATGAATTCAACTGACCGTCAGCACCCATTGTTAATTCATGATTTTTGATAATTTTCCTCGTGTCAATTACAAAACCAAACACTTTTACATTTTCAGTCCGTGCTTCTCTGTTGGCAGAACGGAATTGACGCTGCGTACGGCTTTCTTCAATATTCTGGTAATTGATGTTTACATTAATGTTATCAAACCACCCTGCTTTTTCAATACTTAATTCATACGCTCCGAGTAAACGTTTCTGCGGCCCATAATACCAATCGGCCCAGCGTAATGTAGTACCGATGATTCCGCCAAAGTTGCGTTTATCCTGTAACCGGTCATAACGTGGGACATCAGTTGTGTTGGAGTATTGAAAGTTTAGTGTGTGAGAAATTTTATCAGATTGTTTGTATAAAAATTTCTGCAGAATATCCCATTGCTGATAACCTGAAAATTTCTGTACTCTGGGGTCGTCATTTTTTAAAACAGTATCCCTGTTGTTTATTCTTGTAATAAATGAATCTCGTCTTCCAAATGTTGGATATTGATCAGGATAATTTCTCCCCATCTTCATGTCATCAAAATCACTGAAAGTATATGATTGCAACCATGCAAATTTTTTCCAGCCAAGGTTTACATCTGCATGAATGGATTGCTCATTATTGGCACTGCTGTAACGTGCAAAAGCATTACCACTAACAGCAAACATTTTTTCATCTTTTGCAAGTTGTGGAGCTTTTGTTCTGAAATGCAAAACACCTCCCAGCGCATCACTACCGTATAGTGTAGAAGCCGGGCCATACAACACTTCCATACTTTGTAACATGTTTTGATCAACTGTAATTGCATTTTGCAAATGCCCGCTTCTGTAAATTAAATTGTTCATACGCACACCATCAACCACCAGTAATACTCTGCTTGCCTCAAATCCACGGATAACCGGGCTGCTGCCGCCTTGCTGGCTTTTTTGTACAAAAACATTTCCTGTGTTGATTAGTAAGTCGCCGGTGTTCTGTGCATTTACATTGGCAATAAATTTTGAACTGATTACATCTATTTTTTGCGCAACATTGATTTTTTTTTCAGGGAACTTGCTGGCGCTGATGATAATTTCAGAAAGTGCTTTTGTGGTAGTATCTTCTTTCTGTGTTTGTGCTTTTGTAAACTGAGCAAACGATAGTATAAATAAAAACAAAACTGTTTTTTTCATTTAAGTAAGGGTTGAAATAAAATAATAAATCATGCACACGCTTTCTCATAAGAAGCTGTTACATGTTGATAAAAATTAAAAGCACTGGTTACATAAGCCTGGGAGGTGGCGTGCAGTTGCCAGTAAAAGGCGAGAGGTAGCAGGAGTGTTTATACAGCTGCTTACTTAGTGAAGTTTCGTTTAAAGGAATATCTGTTGAAGTTTCAATAAAAGGAGTAGCTAAAAGCAGCAAGAGTTTTACAATTTGTTTAGATTGGTTATTTTGTTGATGTTCAGTTTGTTTGGCAATGGATGCTTTAATTTCTTTTTCTTTTATATCAAATAAACCGGTAAGAGTAAGTTTTTCTTCTTGTTGTTCGTGTTTTTTTACATCAAACAATTCGCCATCAATAAGGCATTCTTTTCCGGTTTCAATCCATTGAATTGAATCTGCATCAACAATTATTGTAATGAGTTCTTTTACTTCCAACGCTTCCATCATTTCCCACTGCACATAACGCCTCTGCAACTGCAATACCGCAGGCATTATCAATGCA
>JBKCJY010000399.1:0-3103 GCA_046301455.1 Chitinophagaceae bacterium
TGAAAAGCATGAAGTGTAACAGCGCAGGCTTTTATATTTCAATCTTTTTTTCGAAAGCAGTCACTTAAAAATTTTCTGTAAATGAAAAAGAAAATGTTTTTTGTGGCTGCTGTAATCTTCAGCAGTCATGCATTTGCGCAATCAGACACAACTTCAAAAAGTTTAGATGAAGTAATTGTAACAGCCAACCGTTTGCCGCAAAAACAATCACAAACAGGCAAAGTGGTTACAGTTATAGGAAAAGAAATTCTTGAAAAGAACCAGGGACGATCAGTTGCACAGGTATTGAATGAACAGGCCGGCATCACCATAAATGGTGCGTTGAACAATGCAGGCAGTGTGCAAACAGTGTACATGCGTGGTGGTAACAGTGGAAGAGTGTTGGTGCTGATGGATGGTATTCCTGTTGGGGATGCTTCTTTCATCAACAATGAATTTGATCTCAACTTTTTTAGTGTGCATGATGTGGAACGCATCGAAATAGCAAGAGGCGCCCAATCCACTTTGTATGGAAGTGATGCGGTTACCGGTGTTATCAATATCATTACGGTAAAACAGAATGTAAAAAAACCATTCAACTTCAAATCAACAATTACAGGAGGCAATCTTTCAACTTTTCGTGGCAATGCACAACTCTATGGCAAAGCAGGAAAGTTTACCTACCAAACAAGAATATCCGGAATTAATACCAGAGGCTTTTCAGCAGCTTATGACAGTGCAGGCAATAAAGATTTTGACAGGGATGGCTACAAAGGATCTATAGTTAATGCAGCAGTACAATATGCAGCATCTGAGAAATTATCATTCAGAAGTTTTATACAAAACAGCTCCTATAAAGCTGATGTGGATGGAGGTGCATTTAAAGACGATAAAGATTTTACCATTAACAACCGCAACTTTACAACCGGCGCAGGTTTTCATTTTAAAAATGATGTTGTAAGTGTTACCGGTAATTATCAATACAGTGAAAACAAACGTAATTTTTTAAACGACAGTTCCAGCGTCAGTAGTTTTTCAAAATACGTTCGTGATGATTATTTCAGTAAAAGCCAGTATGTAGAATTATTTGCTACAGTTAAGCTGAGCAAATCATTTACATTATTGCAGGGAGCTGATTACCGGTATGGCTCTTACAACAGTCAATTTTTATCCATCAGTTCTTTCGGACCATTCAGAAGCAATTTCAGGGATACATCCATGAGTCAATCCTCTATGTATGCATCATTACTGTTTGCTTCGCCCAATAAAAAATGGAATATTGAAGCAGGCGGCCGCTTGAATGTACATAGCCGCTACGGAAGCAATTATACTTATACTTTTAATCCAAGTTATGCTGTCAACGATCAGTTGCGTGTTTTTGGAAGTATCGCTACCGGTTTTAAGGCTCCGGGCCTGTATCAATTATTTTCAGGTTTTGGAAACACAGAATTAAAACCTGAAGAAAGCATCAATTACGAATTGGGTGTACAGCACAAATACGGAAAGATCAATCACCGCCTTGTATATTTCTACCGTGAAATTGAAAATGGAATCGACTTTGATAATGTGAATTTCAAGTACTTTAATTTTCCTCGTCAGCTTGTACGTGGTCTGGAATATGAAGCAACTGCAATCATCAGTTCGTCCTTCCGCATATCAGGTAATTACACATTTTTAAATGGAACGGACGTAACACAAAGCCGTGTAACATTTAAAGACTCCTCGTACAGCTACCTGTTAAGAAGACCTGCACACACAGCAAACTTATCACTAACCTATAATTATAAAGATCAATTCAGTGCATCTGTTACAGCAAGATCAGTAAGTAAGCGATATGATGTTACTGACTATAAAAAACCTGATATTGCTCTTGATGCTTATTTTTTGCTGAATGTTTATGCGGAGTACAAAGCCACAAAGAATGTAAAACTGTTTGCAGATTTACAAAATATAACCAATTCAAAATTCTTTGATTTGAGAGGTTTCAATAGTATTCCTTTTTTAATAAATGCAGGCATTACTGTGAATCTGTAATTATTATCTGATTATAAAAAGGCTCTGTGTAGAACACAGAGCCTTTTTATTTGAATGAAACTCATCTGTATATCTTTGCAAAAATCAAAACCATGAACTGGGATATTAAAGAACTGCTTACTGTTACATTTACATTGTTTGCTGTAATTGATATTGTGGGCTCTGTGCCCATGCTCATTTCACTTAAAGAAAAACTGGGTGGTATTAATTCTTTCAGGGCAACACTGATTTCAGGCGGCTTGATGGTTCTGTTTTTCTTTTTAGGCAAACCGTTCTTGAATTTACTGGGAGTAGATGTAAAATCATTTGCCGTAGCAGGTTCTATTGTGATTTTTATTCTGGGTTTGGAGATGGTGTTGGGCATTGAATTTTTTAAAGCTGAGAATAATCCCAAAGCAGGAACAGTGGTGCCAATTGCATTTCCTCTGATTGCAGGCTCGGGTACATTAACTACCATTATGTCGCTTAAAGCAACATTTGAACGCAGTGATAAAAATGAATGGATGATTTTAATTGCCATTCTTTTGAACTTGGTGATTATTTATGTTGTGCTGCGTTCTCTAAGCAAAATAGAAAAAGCATTGGGGCCCGCTGGTTTGGTTGCTGTTCGTAAATTTTTTGGTGTAATATTGCTCGCCATTGCGGTAAAGATTTTTGGAAGCAATGTTGGCGGATTGATAAAATAACAAAACTCAAATTTCAAATTCCAATTATTTGTTTTTTCTGGCCTCGTAGTACAATGGATAGTATAAGAGTTTCCGAAGCTCCAGATTCAGGTTCGATTCCTGACGAGGCTACAAAGCGAAGCAATTGCTTCGCTTTTTTCATTTACACAATACTTTCCTTTAGTTTTTTACGTTTTTGTACTATCCAATAAAGTATATGAAATATTTATTTACACTACTCATCATCCCTGTTTTCGCCTTCTCTCAAAACACCCACGTCGGTTTTCGTTTTGGGCTTGCCAATTACCAGGGCGATTTGCAGGAAAAACGCTTTACGTTTAAACAGGCTGAAATGGTGGGCAGTGTGGGTGTACGCTATGATTTGAGTGAGCATCTTACTGCAAGGAGTTTTATCAGCTATGGAA
>JBKCJY010000400.1:0-50844 GCA_046301455.1 Chitinophagaceae bacterium
GCTCACGTTGCCGTGCAGTCGATTTTTAATTTTAGGATACAGATGAAATAATTCTTTCTGAGATTTTGCAAAGCAGTGACTGAGCAAAGAAATATCTTTTGATGAGCAATTCTTATCAATCATTTTCCAATAACAATCAACACCATTGGGTGCATTAAAATCAAAAGCTTTGCTTCTTCCTTAATGCCGAGATTTTTAATGAGTGTTGTACTTGAATAACCTGCTGCCATCGAGAACTAAAAGTACAAGGGTGCAACGCAAAACCGCTGCTATGAAAAAACTCTGCCGTCCCATGATCATCTTCTAAATTCACACCCGCTTGCCACTTATCCACAGTTAAATCACAGCTTTCCACAGCCTTTGCAATAAAATCGGTTTTAAATCACCCGCAAACCCAATGCGGCTAAGGGTTTCCCATTTGTGGAAAAAATAAAACACTCCCATTTTGCTTGTAAAGTGGGAAAATATGTTATTTTGTGTGGAATAATGGGAATATTGTCCTGTTTCAACACAAATGATTGGTTTTCTTGGAGAATACGAAGTTACGCTGGACCAAAAAGGTCGCTTTCTGCTCCCGGCCGCTTTCAAAAAGCAAGTGCCGGAAGAGTGGGGCAACCAGTATGTGATCAGCAGAGGTATTGAAACCTGCCTCACCTTGTATCCTATGAAAAATTGGGAACCCATCATGGCGGAAATATCTCAGCTAAACGATTTTGACCCTAAAGTAAGACAATTTCAACGCTATTTTTTAAACGGTGCTACCAATGTGGAACCGGATAGCGCAGGTCGTCTGCTCATTCCGCAAACATTAAAAGCCTATGCATCTCTGGAAAAAGATGCAGTGATGGTGGCTCGTGTGAACAAAATAGAAATATGGGATAAAGTAAAGTACCAGCAGTTCTTTGAAAACTTTTCACCCGACACTTTCAGCAGCCTTGCTAATGAAGTGATGGTTAAAAAAGAGCAGTAGTAATGGAGCAAAAAAAGCAAATAGCCCACTCCACATCAAAAGTTGATGAAGGGCAGGCGCCGCAATATGAGTATCATGTTCCGGTGATGCTGATGGAAGCTGTGGATGGCCTCAACATAAAACCCAATGGTATTTATGTTGATTGCACATTTGGTGGCGGTGGCCACAGCCGTGAAATTTTGAAACGATTGAATGCCGATGGAAAATTATTTGCTTTTGACCAGGACCCTGATGCAAAACGAAACTTGCCAGATGATGAACGCATTGTTTTTGTTCCGCACAACTTCCGTTACATCAGCCGTTTTTTGAAATTGCATAAAGCTGAAAAAGTGGATGGTGTGTTGGCCGATTTGGGAGTAAGTAGTCATCAGTTTGATGAACCGGAACGTGGTTTTTCTACACGGTTTGATGGTCCGCTGGATATGCGTATGGATCAATCATCAGCAAAAACAGCAGCTTCTATTCTTCAAACATTTACACAGGAGCAACTGCACAAAATGTTTGAACAGTATGGCGAAGTAACCAACTCCAAAACACTGGCTGCTACAATTGTTGATCAACGCAAACACAATCCGCTGCAAACAATCAACCAACTCAAACAAGCATTGCAAACTGTAGTGAAGGGTAATCCCAATAAATATTTTGCCCAGGTATTTCAGGCACTACGTATAGAAGTAAATGACGAATTGCTTGTATTAAAAGAACTGCTGGAACAATTACCTGAAGTATTAAAGCCGGGAGGCAGGGCAAGCATTATTTCATTTCACTCGCTGGAAGACCGATTGGTTAAAAACTTTTTTAAACAGGGAAGTTTTGAAGAGGAAACGTATAACCCTTTCTCAACCGGTGAGCGTGAAAAAATTTTTAAAGTAATAACAAAGAAGCCAACAGAGCCAAGTCCTGAAGAACAAAAACAAAATCCAAGAAGCAGAAGCGCAAGATTAAGAGTGGCTGAAAAACTGTAGACGAATCCAATACCTGATTGAAAATAAAATGCCGTTGATAACACCATTCATTATATCGAAAATCATACCCACTGAATTCCATCTCTGAAACCACAATTTTTAAAATCCAATCCTTTTAAAACCATCAACAACTAAAACAAACTCAGAACAAGAACTCAACCGATGGCAGCAAAAGAACCGAAGTTTGAATTGAAAAAATGGTTCAACTATCAATGGATTGTACGTAACGTTCCATTCTTTCTGTTTCTTTCTTTACTGGCGGTACTCTACATCGCCAACGGCCACTACGCCGACAACACTATCCGTGACATTAATAAAACCACAAGGCTTCTAAAAGAGCAGGAGTATGAATACAAATCACTCAATGGTAAACTCATGTTTCAAAACCGGTTGAGTGAAGTTTCAAAAGCAGTAGATACCATCGGACTCAAAGAAAATATTCAGCAACCCATCAAATTAACTGATAGCAGCACAGCAAAAAATTAATGGAAGTAAAAAAAGACATATTGTGGCGTGTGTACCTTGGGTTCCTTGGTCTTGCAATATTTGGCATACTCATTTTGGGTAAGGCTTTCTATACGCAAAGTTTTGAAGGCGCTTACTGGAAAAGCATGGGCGATAGTATGCACACAAAAATAATTGACCTTGCTGCAGAGCGAGGCACAATTTACAGTGAAGATGGAAGTATGCTTTCCACTTCATTGCCGCAATTTGATATTTATATTGATTTTGGTGCTGATGGTTTGCGTGCAATAAACGGACAAAACTTTTTCAACAATATTGATTCGTTAAGTATTGCACTGGGCGGTTTGTTTAAAGATAAATCTGCTGAAACATGGAAGAAAGAATTAAAACTGGCTTATAAAAATAAAGAACGCTATTATCCCTTCCGCAAAAAAGTTTCGTTTGAAGAATACAAAGCTCTTCGTGAATTTCCATTGGTAAAATTGGGCAAAAACAAAAGTGGTTTTATTGCTGAAGTAAAAACTAAACGCTTAAATCCATTTGGTGAGTTGGGCTTCCGTACCATTGGTTTGTATAGAGAAAATTCAAAACTGGTTGGACTGGAACGTTCATTTGATACTGTGCTAAGAGGAACAAGCGGTAAACGATTGGTACGTTTTGTAGCAGGTGGTGTAATGATGCCTGTTGAAGGTTTTGAAGTTGAACCTGAAAATGGTAATGATGTTTACACTACACTCGATGTAAACATTCAGGATATTACCGAACGTGCTTTGATGCGTACGATGACAACCAATGAAGCTCTTGAAGGTACATGCATTGTAATGGAAGTGGCTACAGGGAAAATTAAAGCTATTGCCAACCTTAGCCGAACAGAAGAAGGAACTTATTTTGAGAAAGACAATTTTGCACTGCGTACATCAGAGCCTGGTTCTACTATTAAACTTGTTACACTCTTTGCAGCGCTTGAAGATAAACATGTAACCATTAATGATAACATCACTATCAACGGTGGCAGATGGAATTTAAATGGAAGAACGATTGTTGATGACCATCACGGCCCTGAAGTGATTAGTATTAAAAATTCATTTGCACAAAGCTCCAATGTAGCAATGAGTAAATTGGCTTATCAGTATTACATCAATGACCCAAAGAAATATTATAAGCATTTAAAGAATCTTCATCTTACTTCAAAAACTGGAATTGAGTTGAATGAAGAGTTCAAGCCATTGGTGAAAAATCCAAATACAGCTAAATACTGGCATCCACAAACACTGGCTTCATGGGGCTTTGGTTATGAAATCATGCTCTCACCGTTGCAACTATTAATGGTATACAATGCAGTAGCGAATAATGGTAAGATGATGAAACCTTACTTACTCAATGAAATTCGCAGCTATGGTACAATTGTGCAAAAAAATGAACCAACAGTATTAACTGAACAAATCGGCAGTACACTAACTATTCAACAATTGCAGGAGTGTTTGAAAGAAGTTTGTATAACCGGAACAGGTAAAAATGTATTTGCCAATTCACCTTATAAAGTGGCAGGTAAAACAGGGACAGCAAAAGTCAATGATGGAAAGTTCAAGTATAGTGATGGTGTTTATCAAAGTGCATTTGCTGGATATTTTCCTGCCGAAGCTCCCAAGTATTCCATCATTGTTGTAGTAAAAAACAAGCCGCATGCTGCTAATTATTATGGTGGAACTGTTGCAGCTCCTGTGTTTCGTGAAATAGCTGACCATTTATATAAATACAGTTTGAATCAGCAAACACCATTGCAATTGCCTGTTGCTGATTCAATGCTGTACACATTTGGCGGCATGAAAAAAGAAATTCAATCCATCACAAGCACATTTCAATTTGGATACAACGATGCTATGAGCGGCAACTGGAGAACCATTGCATTAAAAAATAAAACAGTACAACCGCAGGTGTTCAAAACATCATCATCCACCATCCCCGATGTACGTGGCATGGGTTTAAAAGATGCATTGTATGTGTTGGAAAATAATGGGCTGAGTGTGCAAATAAACGGCAAAGGAAAAGTAGTAGGTCAATCAATCACTGCAGGTACACCTGCAACAAAAGGACAATCAATCATATTGTATTTGAATTAATGAAGATGTTAAAAGACATATTATACAAAGTGCATATCCGCAGCGTTCACGGAACAACCAATGTTGAAGTGAATGATGTGCAGATTGATTCACGTCTTGTAACAAAGGGTTGTTGTTTTATTGCCATTAAAGGAACAGCAACAGATGGACATACATTTATTGAGAAAGCTATTGAAAAAGGGGCAACTGTTATTGTGTGTGAACATTTACCAACAACTATCAGCTATGCGGCTACTTATGTGGAAGTAAGCAATAGTGCAGAATCTGCAGGTTACATGGCCAATCAGTTTTTTGGAAATGTAACAGAGCAAATGAAAGTAGTAGGTGTTACAGGTACCAACGGTAAAACAACCATCGCCACACTTTTATACAAACTCTTCAGCGGATTGGGTTATAAATGCGGATTGATTTCAACCGTTGAATATCATGTGGGAAATGAAGTGTTCCCGTCAACACATACCACACCTGATGTGATTTCACTCAATCGCTTGTTGAAAAAAATGTATAATGCTGGCTGCACACATGTGTTTATGGAAAGCAGCAGTCATGCGATTCATCAACACCGGATCACAGGTATACATTTTACAGGCGCACTGTTCAGTAACATTACACACGACCATTTAGATTATCATAAAACATTTGATGAATACATCCGTGTAAAGAAAGCATTCTTTGATGGGCTTACCTCAGATGCCTTTGCAATCAGCAATCATGATGACAAGCGTGGAGAAGTGATGCTGCAAAACACGAAAGCGAAGAAACGTTACTATAGCTTAAAATCTGTTTCTGATTTTAAAGGAAAGATTTTAGAAAATGGCCTTACAGGTTTGTATATGCTGGTGAATAATGAAGAGGTGCACTTCCGCTTAATTGGTGAATTCAATGCGTATAATCTATTGGCAGTTTTTGGTGCTGCCATTGAATTAGGTGAAGAGAAACAGAAAGTATTACAGGTGTTAAGCAGTATAACAGGTGCCGAGGGAAGGTTTGATTATATCATTTCTTCGAAAGATTTAATTCTTGGTATTGTAGATTATGCACATACTCCAGATGCGTTGGAGAATGTGTTGAGTACGATTAAGAAATTAAAACGTGGTCATGAGCAGATCATAACAGTAGTTGGTTGTGGTGGCGACAGAGATAAAACCAAACGACCAGTAATGGGAGCAGTTGCGTGTGAGTTGAGTGATAAAGTGATTTTCACCAGTGATAATCCACGCACAGAAGACCCATTGGAAATATTGGCTGATATGGAAGAAGGATTGAACAGTGCAGCAAGAAGAAAATTTATTTCAATTGCTGACAGGAAGGAAGCGATTAAAACCGCAGTTAGCCTGGCGCATCATGAAGACATCATTCTAGTCGCAGGCAAAGGACATGAGAAGTACCAGGATATTAAAGGAGTGAAATACGAATTTGATGATAAAAAAGTGTTGAAGGAAATGTTTGAGTTGTTGGAGAAATAAACAGTAACTAAAAAACGTAACACAAATGTTAAAGAACTTATTTGATTGGCTAAACAGCATCGGGGTAAAATTCCCCGGCGACAACCTGTTTCAGTTCATCACCAGCAGAGTAATGCTGGCCTTGGTTCTTTCATTAGTGATATCAACAGTGTTTGGGAGACGTCTTATCAATTATTTAAGAAAAAAACAAGTAGGTGAAAGTGTTCGTGATTTAGGATTGGCAGGCGAGCAGCAAAAGAAAGGAACACCTACAATGGGTGGCATCATCATCATTGTAAGCATCATCGTTCCCACATTACTGTTAGCAGATGTAAGTAAAGTCTATATTCTGCTTATGTTGTTTGCAACAATATGGATGGGGTTGATTGGTTTTATTGATGATTATTTAAAAATTAGAGCCAAGCGTATTGCACAACAACAGGGTATCGCTTATAAAAAAGGTGATGCTGATGGATTGGCAGGATGGTTTAAAATTTTAGGACAGGTAGTATTAGGCGTGGCAGTAGCAACTACACTTATGTTCAACAGCTCTGTAAAAGCATTTCGTGAGTTTAAGGGAACACAAGTACCCGCAGGTGTTGAAACAAAAGTGATAAAAATCGATGGTAAAGAAAAAGTGATGATTGAAGCAAACGAACCTGTAACAACTATTCCGTTTGTAAAAAGCCATGAGTTTAACTATTCAAAATTATTACCTCAGGCTATTCGTGGAATCACATGGTTGCTGTATGTAGTGATTGTGATTTTTATTGTGACAGCTGTTTCAAACGCAGCCAACTTAACGGATGGTATTGATGGATTGGCAACTGGAGTATCAGCCATCATTGGAATTGGATTAGGTGTGTTTGCGTATGCAAGCGGTAACAGTCGTTTGGCAGAGTATCTTAATATTCTTTACATACCCGGAATTGGTGAGTTGTCCATTTTCATTGCAGCCATGGTGGGTGCATGTATTGGCTTCCTATGGTACAACTCTTATCCTGCACAAGTGTTCATGGGCGATACAGGAAGTTTAATGCTGGGAGGCGTGATTGCATCATTGGCGTTTTTAGTAAGAAAGGAATTGCTGATTCCCATTTTGTGTGCTGTGTTTTTTGTGGAAGCGTTGAGTGTAACACTGCAGGTGGCATATTTCAAATACACAAAAAGAAAGTATGGTGAAGGTCGACGAATTTTTTTGATGAGCCCGTTACATCATCATTATCAAAAACAAGGATTTCATGAGAGTAAAATTGTAACACGTTTCTGGATTGTAACCATCCTCTGCGTGGCCTTTGCGATTGTTACCCTCAAAATCCGTTAGACATAGTTGTGAAAAACCAACAGGTTTTAGAAGTAGATCCATCATCCATTGAAGACCAACCTGAGAGAACCGATTGTGAGGAGCGCCCTACTAACCCATACCAATGAAGAACCTTTTTTATTCTGAATCAGCGTAAAAGAGGTGAGAAACCAAAATGAGTTGCTGGTTGAAAGTTGCAGGTTACCAGTAACAAAAACGAAAAAACCTGTAACAAGAAATTGATGAAACACAAATGTTACATACTCGGCGGTGGCGAAAGCGGAACAGGCGCTGCCATCCTTGCTAAACAGCAAGGGTATGATGTATTTGTGAGTGATGGTGCACCTATTAAAGAAGTGTACAAAGAAGAATTGAAGGAACATGGAATTGACTTTGAAGAAAGAGGACACACAGAAGAAAAAATTTTGATGGCAGATGAAATCATGAAAAGCCCCGGTATTCCTGAGAAGAGCGACATCATGAAGGCCATCCGCAAAAAAGGGATTCCTGTTATCAGTGAAATTGAACTGGCATGGCGATACAAAGGCAAGAGCAAAATTGTGGGCATTACCGGAAGTAATGGTAAAACAACTGTTACATCACTTACTTATCATATATGCAAACACGCAGGTTTGGATTGTGCACTTGTAGGTAACATCGGCATCAGCATTGCCAAGCAAGTAGCACTCGACCCCAAAGAGATTTATGTAGCAGAAATCAGCAGTTTTCAATTAGATGACATCAAAGATTTCCGTGCAGAGATTGCTGTGCTCACTAATATAACTGAAGACCATCTCGACCGCTATGAATACAAATTTGAAAATTATATCAAATCAAAGTTTAAAATCACACAAAATCAAACAGCCGATGATGTGTTCATCTATTGTGCTGATGACCCTGTAACTATTAAATATCTGAACAAACTAACTCTAAATTCTAACCCACTCCCTTTTACCATGAACAAAGAACCACAAAAAGGTGCTTTCATTAAAGATGGCACAATGATGATTGCAGTGAATGATGACAAAGTAACGATGAGCGTAGATGATTTTAAAATTAAAGGCAAACACAACCAGTACAACACTATGGCAGCAGGAATTGCAGGTGCCACACTCGGAATCCGAAAGGAAAAGATACGGGAGGCCATTGAAACCTTTGAAAGTTTGGAGCACCGTATGGAGTATGTAGCTACAATTAAAGGAGTGGAATACATTAACGATAGTAAAGCTACAAACATTAACTCCACATGGTTTGCATTGGAGAGTATGACACAACCAACAATTTTGATACTTGGTGGTGTGGATAAAGGAAATGATTATGAAGTATTGAAAGAACTGGTAAAAGAAAAAGTAAAAGCTATTGTGTGCCTGGGTACTGATAACAGAAAAATTCATGAAGCTTTTGGTGATGATGTGGCTTTAATGGTGAATACTACCAGTGCTGAAGATGCAGTAAAAGCTGCGTATCATTTTGCAGTAAAAGGGGATACTGTATTGCTGAGTCCTGCATGCGCCAGTTTTGATTTGTTTAAGAATTATGAAGACAGAGGAAATCAGTTTAAGAAAGCGGTGAGAGAACTGTAAGAAATTGACAGTTCGTAAGTAAGATTTATAATTAAGAAACTATAAAATACAATTATTTTTTGAATCAATTCGCATCGATAACATCACAACTTTCTCCTTCGGGGTTAAGAGATAAAACCCGTGGCGACAAAGTGATTTGGGCACTCGTGATTATTTTATCACTCGTGAGTTTATTGGTAGTGTACAGCGCTACTAACTCACTGGCATATAAAATGTACAAGGGTAACAATGCCGTATATCTGTTCAAACAAATTATTTTCATCACCATTGGTATTGTAGTAGTGTACTTTGCTCACAGAGTGAATTACACCATCTACTCACGGGTAGCTAAAATATTATTCTTTATTTCCATAGTATTACTGATTTATACATTGCTTTTTGGAGTGCGTTTGAATGAAGGAAGCCGTTGGATTAAATTGCCCATTATCAACCTCACCATTCAAACATCTGATATTGCAAAGCTGGCACTTTTCATGTATCTCTCAAGATTGCTGAGTAAAAAGCAGGATATGATTAAAGATTTCAAGAAGGGATTTATTCCGCTTATGATGCCCATTGTTATCATTTGTGGATTAATTGCGCCTGCAAATTTATCAACAGCATTACTCACTGGCGCAACAAGTATGTTGTTGTTGTTCATTGGCCGGGTGAGTTTCAAACACATTGCATTGGTAGCAGCAACAGTGATTGTTCCGATAATCATTTTAATCAGCATCGCATCTGCTTACTACGATAAGCAGGAAGGTAAAATGAAAGAACTGCCCGCAGTACTTGCAGGTGGCCGTGTACCCACATGGATCAAACGTGTACAGGATTTTATGTATGCTAAAGCAGATGATGCGCCTTATCAGGTTCAGCAGGCAAAGATTGCAGTAGCAAAAGGTGGGTGGGTAGGATTGGGTCCTGGTAACAGTGAACAACGAAACTTTCTGCCGCATCCCTATTCCGATTACATTTTTGCTATCATCATTGAGGAATATGGATTGATGGGTGGTGCCTTCATCATCTTTATCTATATGGTGTTTCTGTTCCGGAGTATTATCACTTTCAGAAAGTGTCCGTTTGCATTCGGTGCTTTCTTGGCATTGGCATTAAGTTTCACATTAGTAATACAAGCCATGACTAATATGGCAGTAAATGTGGGATTGTTTCCAGTAACAGGTGTAACACTTCCATTAGTAAGTATGGGTGGCAGCAGTTTCCTGTTTACTTGTTTGGCCATTGGTATTATATTAAGTGTAGCAAGAAATGTAGAGGACAATGAAGGAGACTCGAAACAAACTAAAGAAGTAGTGGCATGAGTGTGAAAGTGGTTTTGGCAGGAGGTGGTACAGGCGGACATATTTTCCCTGCTATTGCCATTGCAAATGCCATTAAAAAAGTAAAGCCTGAAGCAGAGATTTTGTTTATTGGTGCAAAAGGGAAAATGGAAATGGAAAAAGTGCCTCAGGCTGGTTATGAAATAAAGGGATTGGACATTGCAGGTTTTAACAGAAGTTCTTTGATCAAAAACATCGGGTTGCCGTTAAAACTGGTAAAAAGTTTTTTACAGGTACGACGGATTATAAATGAGTTTATGCCTGATGCAGTAATAGGAGTGGGCGGCTATTCTAGCTTTCCTGTGTTAAGGTTTGCACAAAGCAAAGGCATTGCCACATTTATTCATGAGAGCAATTCGTTTGCAGGTAAATCCAACATCTTATTGGGAAAGAAAGCAACGAAGGTGTTTGTAGCAAGTGACGGCATGGAAAAGTTTTTTCCGAAAGAAAAGTTGATGATAACAGGTAATCCTGTTCGCTCAGCTATTTCAAAGGCGAATGTTACAAAAGAAGATGCGTTAAAGTTCTTTGGATTGAGTACAGATAAAAAGACTGTGCTCGTTGTTGGTGGAAGTCTTGGAGCAAAAAGTATTAACGAAGCCATTGATGCAGGTATTGATGCGTTTGCACAAAACAATCTGCAACTCATTTGGCAAACCGGGAAACCTTATGCAGCACAAGGCAAAGCAAAAAGTGAAGGGAAAAGCAATATGTGGGCCAATGATTTCATTACACAAATGGAAAATGCGTATGCGGCAGCTGATGTGGTGATTTCAAGAGCAGGTGCAATGGCCATTGCTGAAATCTGTCTGGTAGTAAAGCCTGCTGTGTTTGTTCCTTATCCACATGCGGCTGAAGATCATCAAACAGTGAATGCGATGCACCTTGTAAAAAAGAAAGCAGCATTGATGGTGAAAGATAATGAAGCAAAAGAAAAATTAGTGAACACTATCATCGCATTGGCTAATGATCAAACAAAACAAAACGAGTTGAAAGAAAATATAAAGCCGTTAGGAATTGCAGATGCAGATGTTGTGGTGGCAAATAAAGTAATTGAGCTGATAAGTAAATGATTGAGTTGAAAGATATAAAGCGAGTGTATTTCATTGGAATCGGCGGTATTGGTATGAGTGCCATTGCACGATTCTTCAATGAAAAAGGAGTGAAAGTAAGTGGTTATGATAAAACAGTAACGCCACTTACATCACAATTAGAAGCTGAGGGAATTGAAGTTCATTATGAAGAAGATGTTGATAGTATTCCTAAAGATGTGCAGTTGGTGGTGTACACACCTGCTATTCCTAAGGAGCACAAGGAATATCAATATTATTTGCAAAACGGATACAGTGTTGTTAAGCGGAGTGATGTGTTGCAAATTATTACGCAAAGTTCTTTGAATATATGTGTGGCAGGTACGCATGGTAAAACAACCATTAGCACCATTACAGGTCATTTGCTGCGGCATACAGGTAATGGATGCAATGCATTTCTCGGAGGTATTGCTGTAAACTATAATCGTAATTTCTGGAGCAGTGATAACAATGTATGTGTGGTGGAAGCAGATGAGTACGACCGATCCTTTCACAAGTTGAGTCCCGACATTGCTGTGATTACTGCAATGGATGCCGACCATCTTGATATTTACGGAACTGCAGAGGTAATGGAAGAGGCATTCATTGAGTTCACAAGAAAAATTAAAGAAGGCGGATGGCTCATCAGTAAGTATGGATTGAAACGGACGATGGATTTAAAAGCAACACATCACATCACTTATCATTTAAATAATGAAATGGCTGATGTGTATACCAAAAACCTCAAAGTAGAAAATGGAACGTATTTATTTGATGTGGTGATGAAGGATTGGTTGCTCAAAGATGTGAATTTAAAAATCGGCGGACTGCATAATGTTGAAAATGCATTGCCTGCCATTGCTGTGGCACACATCCTGCAAATTAATGATGCAAAAATCAAGAATGCAGTAGCAGATTTTAAAGGTGTGAAGAGAAGATTTGAATATGTAATTGCTCCAGGTGAATCTGATGTTGTTTTTGTTGACGACTATGCACATCACCCTGAAGAGTTACGGGCATTAATAAACGGTACCAGAAGTTTGTTTGAAAAACAGAAGCTGGTTCTTGTATTTCAGCCGCATCTGTTTACCAGAACAAGAGATTTGGCTGATGGCTTTGCAGAAGTACTGGACTTGGCAGATGAAGTAATTCTCCTGCCCATTTATCCGGCAAGAGAATTACCATTAGAAGGTGTAACGAGTGATATGATTTTAAAGAGAATGAATCTAAAGAATAAAAAAGTGATGAGTAAAGATGAGTTGAAAGCAGGTGTCAAAGAATTGGTTAGTGGGAATGCCAACCAGGGTGTTGTATTCATCACCGCAGGTGCAGGAGATATAGATGCAATGTTGAATGAATTAAAAGAATTGATTTTAAAATAAGTGGCAATAAATAAAAAAATAGTTAAACGAATTCTCATTACAACAGTTTGGTCGCTGGTGGCGGCTGGTGCTGTGGTATTGCTGATTGCTGCTACACGTCAGCAAAATGCAAAAGTTTGTAGTGATGTAGTGGTGCGTGTAAAGGGTGTAGATGGCGTGCAGTACATCAGCTAAAAAAATATTCTCAACACTATTTCAGGAGGAGCGCCTGAAACCATGAAAGGTCAGTTGATTAAAACATTTGACTTAAATCAACTGGAACAACTGCTCGAAAAAAACCTTTGGATTCGTAATGCAGAATTGTTCTTTGACAATAAAGATGTGTTGCATGTTGACATCACCGAACGTCAACCTGTGGCTCGTGTGTTTGCTGTGAGTGGTGAAACGTTTTATCTAGATGATATGGGTGAACAGTTGCCTACAACCAACGATCAAATAGCAAGAGTGCCTGTATTTACATCGTTCCCAACGATTACAAAACCATTAGTGAGTAAAGACAGTGTGTTGTTACAACAGGTGAAAGAAGTGGGAACTTATTTGCTCAAACACAATTTCTGGATGGCGCAAGTAGAGCAGGTGAACATTAATAATTATGAATTGGAATTGATACCCAAGCTGGGCAATCACATTATACAGTTTGGTGAAGGAACCAATGTGGATGCAAAGTTTAACCGCTTGCTCTTGTTCTACAAACAAATTATGAATAAAACAGGATGGAATTATTACAGCTCATTAGATGTGCGTTATGATAAACAACTCGTAGCAGTACGCAGAGACAGTGCCAGCTTGTTCAAAAGTTTTGCACTGGCTTCTAAAGACAGTATCCGCATAAGTAATGTAATCGACAGTTTGCAACTGGCTAGAGATACATCAATGGCATTGATAAAAAAAGATTCAACAGTTTCGGTTACCTCTAAAACCACTATCCAAAACCCACAATCTGTTCCTGTGAAAACTCAATCCAATCCTTTATCAATACCGGTGAAGAACCAAAATCCTCCCCGTGTAAAAACAAAACCAACAACCCAACGTGAAGAAGAAAATGTTTTGAACGAAGCAAAAAAGCAAAGTGAAAAGAAACCGTCACAAATCAAGCCAAAAACTGTAATGGAAAAGAAGAATTAACAGCAACTATAAGAGAACCAACCTCTATGAAATAAGAACCAAAGAGAATATGACACAAAATAAAAACAACATAAACAATAAACATTTTTCAACACACAACTAAAACTCAATACAACTATGACAACGGAATTACCAAACGGAACTACAACTACCGTAAACAACAATCCCATCATTGTTGGTTTGGACATTGGAACTACCAAGATTGCAGCTATCGCTGGCCGTAAAAATGAATTCGGCAAGCTGGAAATTCTTGGTTTTGGCCGTGCCAACTCCAATGGAGTGCAGCATGGTATGGTGCTCAATATTGACCAAACCATTAAAGCCATTGAACAGGCATTACAAAACTGTTATGCAAGTAACCCCAACCTGGAAATTAATGAAGTGTATGTGGGTATTGCAGGTCATCACATCAAATCACTTCAAACACGTGGTGATATTGTGCGTCAGTTAACAGATGAAGAAATTTCTCAAAAAGAAATTGACCAGCTTATTGGCGACCAGTACAAAACCTATATTCCTGCAGGCGACCAAATCATTGATGTAATTCCACAGGAATTTACAGTTGATAATTTTCAAAACATTCCCAATCCTATCGGTTACAGTGGTGTAAAAGTGGGAGCCAACTTTCACATCATCACAGGGGATAAAAATGCAATTCGTAATATCAATCGCAGTGTAGAGAAAAGTAATTTAAAAACAAAAGACCTCGTATTGCAACCGCTTGCATCTGCTGCTGCTGTTATGTGTGAACATGATTTGGAAGCAGGTGTTGCTATTGTTGATATTGGTGGTGGCACTACTGATCTTGCTGTGTTTTATGAAGGCATTTTAAAACACACTGCTGTGATTCCATTTGGTGGTGAAAACATTACCAATGATATTAAAATGGGGCTTGGTGTGTTACGCACACAGGCGGAACAAATGAAAGTGCAGTTTGGAAGTGCATTGGCTGATGAAGCAAAATCAAATGCATTCATCACTATTCCGGGTATTCGTGGCATGCAGCCAAAAGAAATTTCTGTAAAAAATCTTGCAAATATCATTCAGGCACGCATGAGTGAGATAATGGATTTTGTAGCGTATCATTTAAAGCAGGTTGGTTTGGATAATCGTTTACTCAATGGTGGTATTGTGTTAACAGGTGGTGGTTCACAATTGAAACATCTCATTCAGTTAACAGAATATGTTACAGGATTGAATGCACGTATTGGTTATCCCAATGAACATTTGGCATCAGGCCATATTGATGAATTAGCTAAGCCAATGTATTCAACCTGTATTGGTTTAATACTGAAAGGTTACAACGTATTTGAAAACACACAAAATAAATTGAAAGGAATTGAAGTGGCTGAACCTGCTTCAGAAGTTGTAACTACCTATGATGAACCATCAGATACGCATCATGTACAAATCAAGAAAAGAAAAAGCTTAAAGGGATTTATGGATAGTATTAAAGACGGATTGATTGATTTATTTCATGAAGAAGAAGATAAAAAATTCTAAGAATCTTAACCCAAATGATAAACTCCAATTAGTTCTTTTCAAAACTTACAAACCCATTAAACGAACATTATGATACATTTTGATTTGCCAAAAGAAAAATCGTCCATCATCAAGGTAATTGGTGTGGGTGGCGGTGGAAGCAACGCTGTAAATCACATGCACTCTCAAATTAAAGAAGGTGTAAACTTCATCATCTGCAATACAGATGCGCAAGCTATTGCATTGAGTATGGTGCCCAATAAAGTACAGTTGGGTCCACATTTAACACAGGGGCTTGGTGCAGGTGCTAACCCTGAAATTGGCAGACAGGCTACAGAAGAAAGTCTGGAAGAAATCAAACGCATACTGGAAGTTAATACCAAGATGGCATTCATTACTGCAGGCATGGGCGGCGGTACAGGTACAGGTGGTGCACCTATCATTGCAAAAATTTGTAAAGACCTTGGTATCCTCACTGTTGGTATTGTTACCACTCCCTTTGGTTATGAAGGAAAGAAGCGTATTGCTCAGGCTGAGGAAGGTATTAACAAATTGAAAGATTATGTAGATACATTACTTGTTATCAGCAATGATAAACTGCGTCATCAGTTTGGTAATTTAAAAATGAAAGAAGCTTTTTCAAAAGCTGATAATGTATTGGCAACTGCTGCAAAATGTATCACCGATGTGATTAACAGCACAGGACAAATTAATGTTGACTTTGCGGATGTATGCACCGTGATGAAGAGTGGTGGTGTTGCAATTCTGGGTAATGCAAGTGCCAGCGGCGAAAACCGTGCGCAACTGGCAATTGAGCAGGCGTTGAATTCACCATTGCTCAATGATAATGATATACGTGGCGCTAAGTGGATTCTCATTAACATCAACAGTGCAGAAGGTGAACATGAGTTTACTATGGATGAAGTGGAAGTTATCCAAAATCATTTGTTGAGTCAAGCAGGAGAAGATACGGATGTGATTCTTGGTTTGGGTTATGACCCGGCGTTAGGAAATGAAATTGGTATTACACTCATTGCAACTGGTTTTGAGCAAAAGAATCCGTTTGATAAAAAGCCAGTGGTAAAAGAAGAGCCAAAGGCAAAAGACGAAAAAATTGTATTGGTACTAGGTGAACCTGAAGTAAAAAAGGAAACCGTACAGCCGGTATTGTTTAAAGAAGAAGTTAAAGATCCGATTGCTCCTGTGATTGTGGAAGAGGTGACGCCAAAAGAGGAAGTGAAGCCACAACCAGTTGTTGAAACAGCACGTATTGAATTTGTTTTAGAGCCTACAATAAAACCAGTTGCAGAACCCGTTGCAGAAGTAAAGCCTGTTGAAGTGGTGATGCCTGCTTCGACTGCAGTTGAGGAAGTTAAGAAAGAAGAAATCATTATGCGTGAAGCCGAGTTTATTGGTAAACCCATGATGCCAAAAACAGAAACGCCTGTTGAAGTAAAACCTTCTAATGGGTTTTTGCAAAAGCCTGCGGTGATTTATGCAGAATCTCCAAAGGAAGAAGTTGCTCCTCAAATAAAAGAAGAACCAAAACCACATCCTGTTCAAATTCAATTCGTGAAAGAAGAGGAAGAAAGTTTTGAAATGCAATTGGTAGAAAAATCTGCAACACCTGTTGTGGAAGAAGTGGTGCAGCAGAAATTTCACTTGCCTGTAAATGAAGAGCCGCCAGTGTATGATGAAGCAGAAGAACATCGTAAAAAAGCAGCAGAGCGTTTACAGAAGTTGCGGAATCTTTCATTCAATATTAATGGTGCCGACCCCAACAATGAGTTTGATAATGTACCTGCATACCTGCGCCGCAATCTGGAATTGTACAATACCATTTCGCCTGCTGAAAATTTTTACAGCAATTACACTGTACAGACAGATGATAATAACAAAACTGAAATCAATACCATCAATACATTTTTAGATGGTAAGAAACCTGATTAATCAGTTGCTATGATATTGAAGTTTGTATTTCTGACTAGTTGAGTTTATTAGTTGTGTTATCCCTCCGCTTTTGCGGAGGGATTTTTTCGCCGTCTGACGGCATCGTCTGCTCGGGAAAAGCAGGAAAAAAAAATAAAAAAGGGCAGAGAGGCACGGAAAGCATGGAGGGATTTTGAACACAGAGGTTAAGAGAAAAATGGGTAAGTGCATTAGTGATTTATCATCTTATCCTCTCCATCTCTTTGCTTTGTGTTTTCCCTTGGTAAGTTTTAAAACCTAACATTTCTCTAACACACGCAGAGTAACAATCAGCATCTCGTGTATATATAAAGAAAACATACAGCGATGAAAACCTTACTCACTATCATTACCCAGCTTGACCAGCCCGAATTCATCTGCAACCTTGTAGAACGATTGGCCTATACGCATCCTGATTTAGGTTATGGTTCTTACAAGCGAACAGGCAACTGGCAACCTGTTGAAACTTCAACCAACGATATTTATGCTGGCGGCACCGTGCAAATGATTATGAATGATGAACACTTCAATATTCCTTACATCGCTAATTTTTTGTTTACCTGTTTAAAGGGAAAAGATGGGGTGTATAAATTGGAGTGGGGATGTTCTTTGAGTTGATTGATGCAATGAAAATAAGGAAGTACAAGTAAGAGATACAGCACCGGCCCCTCGTTTGTACAAATGCCGGTTCAATAACCCCTTTGTTAACTTCTTCAATTCTGACAATTCAATTGCCTTTTTTTCACACAACCTTCACAGACCTTCATTTGTAATACTTCAAATTATTTCAAATGAACGAACTTCGCAGCATGCTTCCACATCCATCAGAACTTGAAATAAAAAATTTTACATACAACCTGCCCGATGAACGTATTGCTAAATATCCATTGGCGGAACGTGACCTGAGCAAACTGCTCATTTATAAAAATGGAATGATCAGCGAAACAACTTACAGGAATATTGCTGAGCAATTTACCCGTAAAACATTGTTGCTGTTTAATAATACCAAAGTAATTGAAGCACGCATCTTTTTTCAGAAACCAACGGGTGGTGTAATAGAAATATTTTGTTTAGAGCCCGCACATAATGCTGAAGTTACACAAGCCATGATGAGCAAAGGAAAAGTGCAATGGAATTGTATGATTGGTGGCGCCAGCAAATGGAAAGAACCGGTGCTGGAAAAAAAGATTGAGGTGGACGGCAACACCATTCAGCTTTTTGCAGAAATCAAAGAACGACTGCCCGATTGTTTTGTAATTGAATTCAGCTGGCATCATGATAGTTATTGTTTTGGTGAATTGCTGCATCATGCAGGTGTCATTCCCTTGCCACCATATTTGCACCGTGATGCAGATAAACAGGATTATGAACGCTATCAAACAGTGTATGCAAAAAATGAAGGCAGTGTGGCAGCACCTACTGCAGGGTTGCATTTTACACCAAAGCTGCTGGAAGAGTTAACAGCGAAAGGTGTTTTGATGGAGCACGTAACGCTTCATGTGGGTGCAGGTACATTCAAACCCGTGAAGAGTGAAACCATGAAAGATCATGAAATGCATAAAGAATGGATACAGGTAAATAAAACATCCATTGAAAATATTCTCAACTATCATCCTGAAGATGTGATTCCGGTGGGCACCACTTCACTCCGCACTTTGGAAACATTGTACTGGATGGGTGTAAAAGCATTCCTCAATCCAGATGCAACAATTGAAGAATTGGAAATAAAACAATGGGATGCATATGAGCTCAATGCCGAAAAGATCTCAACTGAGCAATCCCTGCAAGCGCTCATCGGCTGGATGAACGACCATGGGCAGGAGCAACTTATTTGCCACACACAATTATTAGTGGCACCAGGCTATACGCCCAGAATCGCAGATGCACTCATCACTAATTTTCATCAGCCCAATTCAACATTGCTGTTGTTGGTTGCAGCTTTAATTGGTGATAACTGGCGCACAGTGTATGATTATGCACTGGAACATGATTTCCGCTTTTTGAGTTATGGTGATGGAAGCTTGTTGTGGTGTGAGAAGTGAGCCGGCTAATGACTATCGGCTAAAGACTTTTTTGCAATTTCCCCCCATCACCTACCTTTATGCCGTTAAAGCAACCAATTCAAATTTGGTTCGTATCCGCACTTAAACAATTTTTGTGGGAAAGCACACGCAAAAGATTACAGGCGCAGGCTTGTTAATAGCACTCGGAATTATTTACGGCGATATCGGTACATCACCGCTTTACGTATTTAATGCAATCATCAACGGTCGTGAAGTTTCAGAATTATTAATCATTGGTTCACTTTCGTGTATTATCTGGACCATCACACTTCAAACCACTCTCAAATATGTATGGCTTGTATTAAAAGCCGATAATAGGGGTGAAGGTGGCACGTTTGCATTATACGCATTAGTGCGTCGCAGGCGTAAATGGCTGGTAATACCTGCAATGATTGGCGGCGCATCTTTGCTTGCCGACGGTATTATTACACCGCCTATTTCCATTACATCAGCCATTGAAGGTTTAAAAGTTCTGCCGCAGTTTCGTGAATTACCGGTTAATACCATTGTAATTATTGTACTCAGTATCCTCACTGTTTTCTTTTTCATGCAACAGTTTGGCACGGGTTCCATTGGGCGACTTTTTGGTCCGGTTATGTTCGTGTGGTTTACCATGCTTGCAGTGCTGGGTTTGTTTCATGTAACTGATGACCTTTCGATCTTTAAAGCATTAAGTCCGCATTATGCTATAGAGTTTTTGGCTACGTATCCCGAGGGATTTTGGTTATTGGGGGCTGTCTTTCTCTGTACTACAGGCGCAGAAGCTTTGTATAGTGATTTGGGGCATTGTGGGCGAGATAATATCCGTATTTCATGGATTTATGTAAAAATATGCCTGCTCATCAATTATTTTGGACAGGGCGCATCCTTGCTGGCACATTATGAGGGCAAAACAATTGATGCTGCATTTAAAGCTCAAACCGGCATACATGCGTTTTATGATTTAATGCCGCATTGGTTTATTATAGCTGGTGTTGTAATAGCAACAAGCGCTACCATTATTGCCAGTCAGGCCATGATTGCTGGTGCATTTACACTCATAAGTGAAGCTATGCGTTTAAACTTGTGGCCACGTTTAAAAATTAATTATCCAAGTGAAGAGCGTGGGCAGTTGTTTATCCCGTTCATGAATTTATTTATGTTCCTGGGATGTGTATTTGTTGTGTTGTATTTTAAAGAGTCATCCAAAATGGAAGCGGCTTATGGTCTGGCGATTATTGTAACCATGCTCATGACCACCATTTTGTTTGCCAATTACCTCGTGCTGCACCGTGTAGCATCACCCATCATCTGGTTGTTTTTAGTTTTATATGCTACTATAGAAATGGGTTACCTGGTCGCATTGATGGATAAGTTTTTGCATGGTGGTTACATTACACTCATCATTGGCTTTGTAATGTTTTTGGTAATGTATGTGTGGTTCCGCAGCCGAAAAATTAAAAACCGCTATGTGGAGTTTGTACGTTTAGATCATTACCTGCCACTCTTGCAGGAACTGAGTAATGACATGACGGTAACGAAACATGCAACTCATCTTGTGTATTTAACCAGCGCTAACAATCCAAAAGAAATTGAACATAAAATCATTTACTCCATCCTCAACCGCAAACCCAAGCGTGCCGATATTTACTGGTTTGTGCATGTAGATACTTTGGATGACCCATATACCTGCGAGTATGAAGTAGAAACCATTATTCCCAATGAAGTTATACGGGTGGAATTTCGTTTGGGCTTCCGCATGCAGCCACGCATTAACCTGATGTTCAGAAAGGTGGTAGAAGATATGGTAAGTAACAAAGAGGTAAACATTACAAGTCGTTATGAAAGTTTACAGCGTAACAATGTGGTTGGCGATTTTCAGTTTGTAGTGATGGAAAAATTCCTGAGCCAGGATAATGAACTTCCGTTGATAGAGCGTATCATTATGCGGATTTACTTTGCTATCAAAAAAGCAAGTCTTAGCGAAGAGAAAGGTTTTGGACTGGATATGAGCAATGTATCGGTTGAAAAGTTTCCGTTAATTGTGGCGCCCATTAGCTCGTTGAAGTTGAAAAGGATTTATCCGCCTGATGAGGAATAGTAATATTTCATTTGAAAAAGTTCAGCCGGCTCTTTTGTTATGAGCCGGCTTTTTCATTATGTGAGTTATCAATTAAACTGTTTAAATTAGCCAACTATAAATCAAGAGTTTGAATTGTCACCCACACTCATTTATATCATTCTTGCTTATCTGCTCATCATGGGTGTGGCTTATCTCATCCAGGAAAAATTTATTTTCAAACCGGAGAAGCTTAAACAGGATTTTGAATTTAAATACGATGCACCATTTAAAGAAGTGAGTTTTCAACCTGAAGCAGGTGTGAGCATCAGTGGTATTCATTTCTATGTAAAAAATCCGCACGGGCTAATTATTTATTTTCATGGCAACACCAGAAGTATCAAAGGATGGGGAAAGTATGCCAAAGATTTTTACCGGTTTGGATATGATGTGCTGCTGGTAGATTACAGGGGCTTTGGCAAAAGCATCGGCAAGCGGAGTGAAAAAGCCATGCTCAATGATATGCAGTTTGTGTATGATGAAATGCTGGTTAAATTTCCTGAAGATCATATTATTGTTTATGGCCGCAGTATGGGCAGCGGTTTTGCTACCAAGCTGGCAAGTGATAATCATCCACGATATTTAATTTTAGATGCGCCTTACTTCAGTTTTAAAAAAGCAGCAGAGCGATTTCTTCCGTTTTTACCAATGAAATGGGTGCTGCGTTATCATTTAAGAACAGATAAGTGGATTAAGGAAGTGAAATGTCATACGTATATCATTCACGGTACAAAAGATTGGTTAATTCCGTTGAAACAAAGTGAGCAGTTACAAAAAGTTAATCCTCGCCGCATAACTTTGATACGGATTGAAGGCGGCGGACATAACAACCTTCCTTCTTTTCCTGAATACCACAACTTCATAAGAGATATTTTAAAAATATGAGCCAACGCAAACCTGTGATCAAAGCCGTTGTGAATGCTGCCAAGGTGATGCTGTTTTTATATGCGCTCATTGGTATTTTGCTGTGGACCTTTCAGGATAAATTCTTATTCCAGGCTACACCTTTGCCCCCCGATTATAAATATAATTTTAAAGAACCGCACAGGGATATTGTAGTTCGTCTCAATGATAATGAGCAATTAAGCATTGTAGAATTTTATCCTGTTGATACAAACCATTCACGTGGTGTTGTGCTTTACTTTCACGGTAACAGGGATAATATCAATCATTATGCACCATTTGTTCCTTCCTTTACCAAACATGGTTATGAAGTATGGATGATGGATTATCCGGGTTATGGTAAATCAACAGGTGAAGTAACCGAACAGCGTTTATACAGTGATGCTTTGCTCTTGTATAAAATGGCTGAAAAGCAATTCAAAGCTGATAGTATTATTTTTTATGGAAAATCATTGGGCACAGGCGTGGCAACAGAACTTGCCAGCCATGCAGGTGGTAAACGGTTGATTTTAGAAACCCCTTATTACAGCATCGAATCATTGGCGGCAGACCGTTTTCCCATCTATCCTGCAAGTACAATGGTGAATTATAAATTTCCGCTCAATGAATTTTTGCCTTATGTGCAAATACCGGTTACAATCTTTCATGGAACAGATGATATAGTAATTCCTTACAGTAATGCAGAGCAGTTAAAAACATTGCTAAAAAAAACAGATGAGTTTATTACGATTGAAAACGGAACACATAATAATTTAAGTACGTTTTCACTGTATCAACAAAAGCTTGACAGTTTGTTGAATCGTTAATTCACGTCACTCACCACTACGGTCATATCAAAATTGATCGTCACTTTATCTTCAATTTTAATCATGTTAAACGGTGTGCGGGGTTTTACATGAAAATCACTCATCAGCAAATCTTTTTTTGCTTTTAACTGAAAGAGATGATTGCTCAGTTTATTTACGTGAACATGCAGTTGGTTTTTTTTGCTAACGCCTGCAATGGTGAGCGTAATAGTAGCTGTATATTCCTGCCAGGTATTGAGACTAAGTTTGGAATTGCTGTTGAGTGCAGTCGCATCATGCAGGGTAATGATGATGTAAGGATGTTCTTCTGCTTTCAGGGCTTTGTGCATATCCCTGTTCATGAGTTTGTTTTTGCAACTGAGTAAAGAAGTTTTTACCTGCAATACTGCATGAGTGAAATTCAGCTGCCCGTTTTCCAGCTCTGCACCACTGATGATGGCAGTGGGAAAATCATCATTGCAATAACATTCGTAACTGTTGATATTGGTTTTGCCATTCAGATACAGTCGGCTCTTCGCATCAATTTTATAAGCAATTTTAAAATTGTTGCTGCCGTTGAATGCAAAAAGAAGTATGATGCAGATCCATTTCATGAAAACAAAAAGGGTTTAAAACAAAGCCCTGTAAGGAACAGGGCTTTGAATAAAGGGCAGTATATGAAATTAGAATCCAATTACAGCTTGAATCATTAATCCGCTGAACTTCGCTTCATAACGATAGTCTGCCCATGGAACATCATTATAGTTTTGACTTACATACTCAACTTTTAAAAGCATGTTTTTAGTTGGGAAATATCCTGCTGCAAGAGCTAAGCGATTTACATTGATTTTAGCTTGTGAATTTGCAGTTCTTCCTGCATCATTGGCACCATATCTCAAACCGCTTGGTTCACCGGTTGCAGTTACATAACGTGCACCAATGTATAATTCTTCATTTTTGAGGAAACGATAAACAACTTCACCATAAGCCTGACTCCAGTCACGCTTAATCCATTCGTTATTTACTACATCGCCAAAAACAGAACCTTTAATCATATCATATCCACCTTGTAATTCCAGTCCTTTGAATTTAAGGAATGGGCTTACGTTAATTGCAGTTACTCTGTTAGCAACTCCGGGATCTAAACGACCTGAAGTAAAGTTGGCTGTAATACTTGTAGCAGTACCATTAATTTGAGCTGGATCCATTACTGCAAAGTATTGAGAACCTGTGCGGTCGCCTGCAAACAATGTATTGCGAACAATATTTGAGTTGTTATAAACAGATGCTGATAAACGGAATCTCAAGTCATCGCTCATTTGTTTGTCATAAGCAACTTTACCAAAAATTGAAGGTGAACGTTTTGTTCTTACAACACCGTTTGAGTTTACACTTTCAGCTGTAGGTTGAATATTACCATTGATGAAGCCGGAAGTCATACCAGCCATTACCATAACATCTTTAGTAGGGAACACATAGATTTCACCACCTATTTCTGTTGTAAATGCATCTAACAGTAAGTTTTCAACAAATGGGTTGAAGATGGTATTACCACCATCTGAACGACGATGTTGAAAGTCGCCATAGTTAGGTTGGAAGTGACCAATTTTTACACGGGCATATTTTGTAAACCAGTCAGGATTACCAAACATAGGCAGTTTGTCAATTTGGATATAACCACCTTTTACCCAAAACTCATTGTGGTGGCGTGCACTCATGTAGTTTTCCAGGAATACACGGATACCATCTCCAATCTGAATATCAAAATTGAGGTTGGCCATTGCCAGGTTAAAACCATTCATTCTGGAAGTGATACTGTCACTGTTTTGAAAAGTGCCGTTTGCGTTTCTAACCAAACCAACAAGCAGGTTTCTATTAAGTGAGTTACTTCCTGAAGTAGCAACATAATTAGCTTTGTTTTCGCTTTTGATAGATTGATAGTTCTGTGTAAAAGAACCACCAATACGAATTTTGAATCCTTCATACTTTCCAGAATCTGATTTCAGGGGTTCAAATACGTTAATACCTGTTTTGTCATAATTACGGGAGTACTGAATCTTTTGAGCAGTTACAGTTACAGTCATGGCTAATAGAATAAAGACAGCCAGGAGTGTTTTTAGTGATTGACGTTTCATATACTTTGTTTTTTGTTAGAGTTTAAAAAAGTTGTTTATTGTTTGGTTTTATTTTTTATGAAGAACTACATAGATATCAAGACTTACTTCGTCACCAACCTTCAATGCGCCCAGCATGAAAGAAGGAGGTTTGATGCCATGATTGCTCATGAGTATTTTTTTGTTGCCTTTTACTTCAATATCACCGTTGGGTAATACTTTCATTTTCAAAACAACATCAGTTGGTTTGCCAACACCGCCAATGGTAAGTGTACCACTCACAGTTCCTGTTGCTTCACCTCCGCTTTGTTGAATATTGCTGATTTTTGAAACTGCATAAGTAATATTGGGATATTTATCTGCTTTTAAAGTTTCATGTGTGCGTGAATCCATTAAACCTGAATTTTTATGACTTTTAATGGATGTAACTACCACATTAACCGCTCCAGCTGTAATTTTTTCAATGACTCCATTAGTAATTACAAAATCACCCTGAACCGTAACATTTGTTGCAGATGAACTCCAGTCGTGCATTGTTGAAGTTCCGTTAATGGCAAGCTTATATGTTTTAGCGGTATATGTTTGTGCATTGATAAAGAGAGCGGGGATAAGAAGTGCCCCGATAAAGAATATTCTGATTGATTGGATGCTCATATACTTTTGTTTTATGCTGTGAAAAATGACTTCACAAAAGTTGTTCAGCAACCTTTAGGAGGGAATGATGAATACACGCAGATAGCGTGATTAATGTCACATTTGCAAATGATGCAAATCAATAATAATTCCTGATTTGGGATAAATAGGCTGGGAAGTCAGATTTCTGAAAGGGTAGTTTGGCTTTTGTTTATAGATAATCTGTAAATCGCTCCACACTTTAAAGCAAGATTTTCTTTTGAATGACTAACGGGGAAATTAAAGCAAACAGGATATCTGTTATCAGCGATATGTTCTTTAATAATCTCATACACTTTTTTCCCGAATGGACGTTCTGTGTCCTGCATTTCTGTAAAGCCACCGATGATGAGGCCGGCAAGATTTTTGAATTTGCCGCTTCTTTTTAATTGAATCATCATACGATCCACATTGTAATGCTGCTCACCCACATCTTCAAGAAAAAGAATTTTATTTTTTGTTTGAATATCGGATGAAGTGCCTGTAAGATGTGCAAGAAGTGCAAGATTGCCCCCGATTAATTCTCCTTCAGCTAAACCAGTTTGGTTGCGCCGATGTGCTTTGCATAAATAATTTGCTTTGATTCCTTCTAATGCATATTTCAACGATTGAACGTATTTGTTTTTAACCCCGCCATCATTAAAAGCAGCGGCCATGGGTGCATGCAATGTTGCAATTTTATAATTCCGGTTGATGTGTGCATGCAACACAGTGATATCACTAAAGCCAATAATCCATTTCGGATGTTTTTTGAATTGTGAAAAATCCAACTGTTCAATGATTCTTCCCACACCATATCCACCACGACCGCACAGTATTGCTTTTATTTCTGGTGCATCCAGCATGGCCTGAAATTCATTCAAACGCTGCTCATCAGTTCCGCTGAAATAATTTTTGGAGGTACTGCCCATTGTTTTTCCAATCAGCGCTTCATAACCCCATTGCTGCAAAGTATTGATACAGGTTTTTGCTTTTTCCAAAGGCATATAACCTGCAGGGCAGGTAATGGCGACGGTATCGCCTTTTTTTAAATATGGAGGAATCTTCATCGGATTTCAGTTAAAGCTGTTTCAGTTGATGTTACCTGCAATTTATGCTGCACACCGCACTTCAACGCATAATTATTTTTTTGATGACCCACAGGGAAATCAAAACACACTGGATATTTATATTCTTTTACTTTTTCCATTACAATATCTTCAACTGTTTTTCCAAACTCAGTGTCATTTTCACCTTCATCTTTTTTGAGCTTAAAGCCGCCCACAATTAAACCAGCCAGTTTATCCAACTTGCCGCTTCGTTTTAAATTCCAGAACATACGGTCAATGCTATAGAGATATTCACCTGTATCTTCTACAAACAAAATTTTTCCTGCAGTGCGGAGATCACTCTTGCTTCCTGTAAGTGATTCAATGGTTTTTAAATTGCCGCCCACCAAAACACCTGATGCAGTTCCGTTTCTATTATTGATGTTTGGTGTAGCAGTATAACTCATTTTCACACTTGTTAATGCATTACGTATGGATAGAATGGTTTCAATCTGTATCGGTTCGGCTTTGTCCCATTCTTCAGGAAAACTGTTACACATTTTGGAGTGGATGGTGGCAATGCCAAAATTCCGGTTAATATGAGAATGTAAAACTGTGATATCACTAAAACCAATCAGCCATTTGGGATGTGTTTTGAATTTCGTGAAATCAAGCTTATCAATAATACGAACGAAACCATAGCCACCTCTTGCACAAAGAATCGCTTTTACATTTTTATCATCCAGTAGTTGTTGAAAATCTTTTGTGCGTTCTTCATCTGTACCACCAAAGGTAAAATCACGCTTGCCAATGGTTTCGCCAAGCTTTACATTAAAACCCCAGCTTTTGATTTGTTGTACAGCTGGTTCAATTTCTTTTGCTGATGTATAGCCTGCGGGTGAAGTAATGGCAATGGCATCACCTTTTTTCAAATAGCGGGGAATGAGGGGTGCAGCTTCGGGCTCTTCTTCATTGGCTGCTGCCGTGAGAGGCAGTACGGCACCAGCCATCAATAATGATGATACAAAATGTTTACGGTTCATAGTTAAAAATAGCAATTTCCAATGCATTTTGGGCGATGAGGTGGTTTACGGTATTTTTGCGGATTCTTTTGTGAGAGCATCTGCCGAATAGAATTAATAAACGTAAAAGAGTGCGACGCAACAGACAATGAACAGAATTACAAAAGCTGGTTACACAATAATAAAATGACTCAACCAAAGCGATATTTAATTACAAGTGCACTGCCCTATGCCAATGGTTTAAAACATGTGGGTCATTTGGCGGGTGCGTATATTCCTGCAGATATTTATGTGCGTTACCTGCGTGCCCAAAAGCGTGATGTGGTGTTTGTGTGCGGCAGTGATGAACACGGAACGGCCATTCCCATACAGGCGGCCAAAGAAGGTACAGCTCCACGTGCTATAATTGATAAGTATCATGAAGCCATGAAACAGGATTTTGATGACTTGAGCATGAGCTTTGATATTTACCACCGAACAAGCGAGCCAATTCATCATGAAACGGCGCAGGAGTTTTTTACATACTTAAATGACCGTGGCGAACTGGAAGTAAAAGAAAGTGAACAATTTTATGATGAGGAAGCAAAATCGTTCCTGGCTGACCGTTATATTAAAGGTACCTGCCCCAATTGCGGTAGTGACCGTGCTTTTGGCGACCAGTGTGAAAACTGCGGAAGAACATTGAGCCCGGATGAGTTGATTAATCCAGTGAGTACATTAAGCGGTAGTAAACCCGTGAAGAAAAAAACCTCACACTGGTATTTGCCATTGGGAAAACATGAAGAATTTTTAAGAGAATGGATTTTAAGAAAACATAAAGACGACTGGCGTGCATCAGTTGTGGGTCAGTGCAGAAGCTGGATTGAGGGTGGATTGCAATCACGTGCTATTAGCCGTGATTTGGAGTGGGGCATTAGAGTTCCGCACCCAGACGGAGTAGGAAAAGTGCTTTATGTTTGGTTTGATGCGCCTATAGGATACATCAGTGCCACCAAGCAATGGTCAATAGATAATAATAAAGACTGGAAACCTTATTGGTATGATGCAGATACCAAACTGGTGCACTTTGTTGGAAAAGATAACATTGTGTTTCATGCCATCATTTTTCCCATTATGCTCAAGCTGCATGGAAATATTTTGCCTGCAAATGTTCCTGCGAATGAGTTTTTAAATTTAGAAGGCGATAAGATGAGTACCAGCCGCAACTGGAAATTGGATATGCGTGATTACATCAACGATTTTGTGAAGAAGGAAAATGGGGGTTTGCAATGTGTGGATATGCTTCGTTATTACTTAACGCAGATTGCACCTGAAACTAAGGATAGCGAATTCATGTGGAAGGGTTTTCAAGATGCGGTGAACAGTGAACTGGTGAGCATCTTTGGGAATTTTATAAACAGAACCTGGGTGTTAATGCATAAACTGTGCGGCGGTAAAGTACCGAAGTTGCATGAAGAATTATTAGATGAAACAGATAAGGATTTGATTGCTGAGATTGGAAAGGCAAAAAATAAAATTGAAAATTTACTTGAAGAATTTAAGTTTCGTGAAGCTTTGTTTGAAGTAATTGATTTGAGTCGAAAGGGTAATCAGTACATGCAGAAGAAAGAACCGTGGATTGTGGCGAAGCAATTAGCTGATAATCCTGAGGCGCAGAAGAGTATTGATAATACTATGCATTTGTGTTTGCAGTTGAGTGCGAATCTTGCTATACTCATCAATCCATTTTTACCCAATACGGCT
The DNA here is from genome assembly GCA_046301455.1 of Chitinophagaceae bacterium. Lineage (GTDB taxonomy): Bacteria > Bacteroidota > Bacteroidia > Chitinophagales > Chitinophagaceae > Lacibacter. Next base: position 29,626 of record JBKCJY010000400.1, read on the forward strand.
AAGAAGATGATTTACATGATGAAGGTGGTTGAAAAGATGCTGGATTGGGAAAATGCAGGTAAAATAAAATTACTGAGCGTAGGTTATGCATTGCGTGCGCCTGAATTATTGTTCAGGAAAATTGAAGATGATGAAATAAAATACCAAGTTGAAAAACTAAAAGCAGGGCTTATAAAAATGGAGGAACCGAAAATGGAAGAAATAAAATCTGCAATCGTAAATCTGAAACCTGAAATCCAATTTGATGATTTTAGCAAAATTGATCTGAAAGTAGGAACGATTGTTACAGCAGAAAAAGTAGAGAAGGCAGATAAGCTTTTAAAGCTTTCTATTGACCTTGGTTTTGAAACAAGAACTATTGTAAGCGGTATAGCACTACATTTCAAACCAGAAAATATAATTGGAAAACAGGTCGTGGTAGTTGCCAATTTAGCTCCTCGTAAAATGCGTGGCATTGAAAGCAACGGAATGATTTTAATGGCTGAGGATAAGGAAGGTAAATTACATTTTGTAAATCCTGATGGCATCACAAATAACGGGGCCCCGGTTAATTGATGTTTGCCTCATGTTCATGCATTATGAATTATAAACTAAGAAATTAATAATCCATACAATGGCATGAAATGCAAAAGCTACTCCGATTGAAAATAGCATTTGAGTTGTTTTGTTGTAAGTAAACGTTTTCATAACTGTAATTTTTAAGGTTAAGGATTATACTTCATAGACCCTGCTTATTAGGCGGGGTTTAATCTTTTAAGACCATTAAGTTTTTCTTAACAGGAAAGTTTTTTGAATCCTTTTCTCCTAAAATCAATTTTATCCTATCTTCGATTTCAAATAGTTGCATAACTAACTAATTTTGTTTCTATATGAAAAGAACGATTAAAAAAGTTGCTGTCCTCGGAAGCGGTGTAATGGGTTCAAGAATTGCTTGTCATTTTGCAGGAGTAGGTGTTCAAACACTTTTGCTGGATATGGTGCCCAAAGGAATGGAAGAAAGCACCAAACCTGCTGAACGAAATAAACTGGTGAATGATGCTTTAGCTGCTGCTATCAAAAGCAATCCATCACCTGTGTACACCAAAGATGTGGCAAAGAAAATCACAACAGGCAATTTCACTGACAATATGAAAGACATTGCCAACTGTGATTGGATTATTGAAGTGGTAGTGGAGCGATTGGATATTAAGCAACTGATTTTTGAACAGGTAGAAAAATATCGTAAAGCCGGAACACTCATTACGTCTAATACATCAGGCATTCCCATCAATATGATGGCTGAAGGAAGAAGTGATGATTTCAAAAAACATTTCTGTGGTACACACTTTTTTAATCCGCCACGTTATTTGCGTTTGCTGGAAATTATTCCCACGAAATATACTGACCCTGCCATTGTTGATTTTTTAATGAACTATGGTGATTTGATTTTGGGTAAAACCACTGTCTTGTGTAAAGACACGCCTGCCTTCATTGCCAATCGTATTGGTGTATTTGGTATGATGGCGATAATGAATACCATGGAGAAAATGAATTTGAGTGTGGATGAAGTGGATGCGTTAACTGGTCCGATCATCGGTCGCCCAAAATCTGCAACATTCCGTACAGGTGATGTAGTAGGTTTGGACACATTGGTCAAAGTAGCAAAAGGTGTGGCTGATAATTGTCCTGATGATGAAGCAAAGCAATTGTTCAACATTCCGGCATGGTTGCAAAAGATGCTTGACAATAATTGGTTGGGTGATAAAACAGGTCAGGGCTTTTTCAAAAAGACAAAAGGAAGTGGAGGTGAAAAAGAAATCCTCACTTTGAATTTGCAAACAATGGAGTACGGTCCACGTGTAAAATCAAAGTTTGCAAGTATTGATGCGGCCAAACCCATTGACGATTTAAAAACAAGAATTAAAATGCTCTGTGGTGGAACTGATAAAGCAGGTCAGTTTTATAAAACATTTCATTACGCATTGTTCTCTTATATTTCTCACCGCATTTCTGAAATCAGTGATGAGCTGTATCGTGTAGATGATGCAATGATGGCAGGTTTTGGTTGGGAAATAGGAGCTTTTGAAACCTGGGATGTGCTGGGTGTGGCCAAACAAACCGAAGCACTCAAAGCAGCAGGTTATACAGTTGCGCCATGGATTTATGAAATGCTTGCCAAAGGCAATACATCTTTTTATAAAGTAGAAAATGGGAAACGTTTATGCTATTCTCCATTAACTGGTAACTATGTTTCTACGGTTGGTGATGAAAGCGCTTTCATTGTGATGAAGAATTTTGAAAACCAAACCATCTGGAAGAATGCAGCATGCCGCACGTATCATTTAGGAGATGATGTAATTGGTTTGGAATGGTACACAAAGATGAACAGCATTGGAGCAGAAGTATTAGAGGGATTGAACAAATCAGTTGCATTGGCTGAAGAAAAATACAAAGGTCTTGTGGTGGCGAATGATGGTGCACAGTTCAGCGCAGGTGCAAATGTGGGAATGATCTTCATGTTCGCCATAGAGCAGGAGTATGACGAACTGGATATGGCCATTCGTATGTTCCAGAACTCAACTATGCGTTTGCGTTATTCATCCGTACCTGTTGTAGTGGCCCCGCATGGATTAACATTGGGCGGTGGATGTGAAATCAATCTGCATGCAGATAAATGTATGCCTGCTGCAGAAACATATATTGGCCTGGTAGAGCTTGGCGTTGGTTTAATTCCCGGTGGTGGTGGCACGAAAGAATTTGTGTTGCGTGCTGCTGATGAAATGCATGAAGATGAACCCGAAACCATTACACTCAAAAATCGCTTCTTAAATATTGCAACAGCAAAAGTAGCTACATCAGCACAGGAAGGTTTTCAGATTGGGGTGTTACGCAAAGGATTGGATGAAGTGGTTATGAATCAAGGCCGTCGCATTTCAGAAGCCAAAAGAAGTGTGATTGAATTGTTTGACAGTGGTTATGTAACACCTGTTCAACGTGCAGATATTAAAGTGTTGGGACGTTCAGCATTGGGCGCCTTGCTTGCCGGTATCAATGGTATGCAAACAGCAGGTTATGCAACTCCGCATGATGCAACTGTTGCTAAAAAATTAGCTTACGTGATGTGTGGTGGTGATTTGAGTGAACCAACCTTAGTTTCAGAACAATATTTATTGGATCTGGAACGTGAAGCATTTTTAAGTTTGTGCGGTGAAAAGAAAACATTAGAGCGTATTCAGAGTTTGTTGAAGGGTGGGAAGCCTGTTAGAAATTAATCATAACAATTCATTTTATTTGCAATCAAAAGTGTTGGTTAACTTAGCCAACACTTTTTTTATTATGACTTACCGTGTTGTCATTTTTATTTTCAACGAAGTAGAAGTATTAGACTTTGCAGGTCCTTTTGAAGTATTCAGCGTAGCTGGATTACGAACTTCAATTACTCCGCCATTTGAAGTATTTACAGTTGCACAATTTGATAACATCAACGCAAGAAATCATCTCACCATCAAACCAACTTATACTTTGGAGAAAGCTCCGAAAGCTGATATCATTGTTATTCCCGGTGGTGGCGGCATTCATCCTGATGGTTCACCCTTTGGTAGTAGGAGAGAAATGAACAACCCCATTGTACTCAAATGGATTCAGGAGCAAAGTGCCAATGCCCAATTGACCTTAAGTGTTTGTACAGGCTCACTCCTCCTTGCTAAAGCTGGTTTACTAGAAGGAAAAGAAGCCACCACACATTTTTTAGCAATTGATTCGCTCAAAAAAATTTCAGATAACATCACTGTAAAAGAAAAAACAAGATTTGTTGATAATGGAAACATCATTACATCAGAAGGGGTTTCGGCGGGTATTGACATGAGTCTGCATGTGGTGAGTAAACTGCTGGGAAAAGAAACTGCTGATGAAACGGCAAGGTATATGCAATATGATTATTGGAAATAAGAAACACATGGGCACTGTTCAACTTATTCCGGATCAACAATTACTCCTCATCCGTTCTGTATTTTTCTTTTACGGTAATGAGGCAAATGATACATTGGCACAGCAAATTGCAACAGATATTCAGCAGCATTGGAATGAACCTAATACAAGTATTCACCTGCAAAACAAAAAATGGAACATCCGGTTTCAGATTGAAGGTCATTACATGCAAAACTTAGGGCCGCAAGAAGTTTGGTATAATACCAATCCGGCAAACAATTATTTCCGCATTGAAAATTTTTCTCCTACACATATATCCTTTGTAGATGGGCTTGGTTGTAATACCGGTTATTTTAAGCTGGATAATTTATTACAAACCTCCACCACCGCTGCACATGAGTATGGTCACACGTTGGGACTGGAGCATCCTGATGATTTGGATATACGAGGAAGAGAAATTCCCGGGATCATGTACCCACGTGGTACAATTTGTGACCCGCATTTTCAGTACGATGTTTCCAAAAGCCCTGGCGAAAAAGGAGGAACGCTAAATCCTCACCACCGCAAAGTTTTACAGAGTGATATTGATGATTTAAAACTGCACAAGCTCCGCTTTGATAAAAACGGTTTTGCCGTTCTTGGAGAATTTACAAGTATTTATCATCCTTTATATACCACTAATGAAGATTGATACTTTGTGTGGGATTTCTTAATATCTTGGCACTTGCATGTCTATCAACCTCACAGTTTTGAAAGCGGAATGATTCCGCAGTTAAGACTGTGAGGTTTTTTTAAAATAAAACTATGAGTATACTTTCGATTTCAGATCTTAAAAAAACGTACGGTAAAATACAGGCACTCAAAGGTGTTTCTTTTGAAGTGCCTGAAGGTTCTGTCTTTGGAATTCTTGGTCCAAACGGAAGCGGTAAAACAACCTTGCTCAGCATAATACTGGATGTATTGAATGCTGACAGCGGATCTTACAACTGGTTTGGTGAGCCGGCATCACCTGCACTTCGTAAAAAAATCGGTTCGTTATTAGAAACCCCCAACTTTTATCATTACTTATCTGCCACCAGGAATTTAGATATAACACACAGCATTAGTGGGAGAGGAGATAAAAATGGTATTGATGCTGTTTTGCAGAAAGTAAAATTGTATGAACGCAGAAAAAGTAAGTTCAGCAGTTTTAGTTTGGGAATGAAACAACGACTGGCTATAGCAGCAGCCTTGCTGGGGGATCCTGCGATTTTGGTTTTGGATGAACCTACCAATGGTTTAGATCCTGTGGGTATTATGGAAATCCGTGAGCTCATTATTGAACTTAGTAAAAAAGGGCACACCATCATCATGGCCAGTCATTTGCTCGATGAAGTGGAGAAGGTGTGCACGCATGTTGCAATTTTAAAAACAGGAACATTGGTAACCTCAGGTGCTGTTCATGATGTGCTGGTAGATGAAGATATTGTTGAGTTGAGTGCAGCTGATATTCTCAAACTAAAAGAAGCAGTGAAAGATTTTAAAGGTGTTACACAAATAGTATCATCGGAACATTATGTACAGTTGTACCTGCTCAAAGGCACAGCAAAGTTGGAAGAGATTAACAGCTATTGTTTCAGCAAAGGCATTGTATTGAATCACTTACTGCTCAAACGCAAACGCCTTGAAGAAAAATTCTTTGAACTCACCAATAACTAAATAACTCATCATCTCAATAATTGTTTTCCATGCTTAACTTATTACGTACAGAGTGGCTTAAAATAAAAAACTATCCCGGCTTTTGGTGGATAATGGGCGTAACATTGTTATCATATCCCGGTATCAATGGCTTATTGTATTTTATTTACAAGGAGCAAACACAAAATGCAAAGCAAGCCGCACAAATGATCAAATTCCTGATCGGCAATCCGTTTGAATTGCCGGAAGTGTTCCGAACGGTTGCTTTCGCATCTTCACTGTTTGTTTTTATTCCTGCTATTTTAGTGATTATGCTTATTACAAATGAGTATACGTACAAGACGAACAGACAAAATGTAATTGATGGGTGGAGTCGAAATGAATTTTTAATTGCAAAATTTTTCAATGTTGTTATCATTACAGCTCTGGTAGTTGGTTTATATCTACTTGTAACAATCACTATAGGACTTATAACAACTCCTCAAACTTCCGGTGAAAGCTGGAAAATGCTGAATTATGCAGCCCTCTTTGCCTTACAGGTATTTGCACAATTGTCATTTGCTTTTTTACTGGGATTGATCATTCGGCGTGCATTTATTGCTTTGGGTGTGTTTATATTTTATAAAATTGTATTGGAGAATATTTTAAGCGGGGTAATGATTTCATTTGCAAAAGATGCAGGACGTTTTTTGCCCACAGAATCATCAGACCGTTTAACACCTATTCCTGCTTTTCTTGGAAAACTCAACCCCGAGTCCTACGCTAAATCATTAGGACTTCTGAATCAACAGGCGCTTATTACATTTGGTTATCTGCTTATTTTCTGGGTGCTGGCATTCTGGGTTTATAAAAAGCGTGACCTATAAAATTAATACGAATGAAAAATTTAATAGTGTTATTTCTTCTAATTTCAATACATTTTGCAGCTGCACAAAATCAGCAAACTATCATAAAAACGGAAGCTTTAAAAATGGCCAAAGCTTTAGCCGCTATGGATTTAGAAACTTATTCCACTTTTAGCTGGCCCGAATTGGTAAGTGATCTAAAAAACAAACAAATGATTAAGCAGGTGGCCGACAGTGCCGATAAATACAGAAAGCAATTTGGAATTAAAGTAAAATCAATCGTGATTGGCAATCCTTCAGAAGTTATTAGACATAAAGGCGTACTTCAATGCACCATACCTCAAACACTTGCAGTAGAAGCCATGATGGGAAGTATTGAAACGGAAACTACATTGATTGCTTTATCAAAAGATGGAAAGAAATGGTATTTTGTTGATGCAAACCTTTTTAACAATAAAGAAACAAAGCCAAAATTACCTGAGTTAAGTCCTCAATTAAAAATTCCTCCGCAAAAAATGCCCGTAATGAAAGATGCAAGTGGCAAAGAACTGAAAATGCAGTAAAACTGATAAGCTAAAAGTAGTTAAGCTGAAGAGAGTTAATGGGAGAAACGAACATGAAGCCGATTTCTCTTAAGTTCATCTCATTGTATCAACTCGTTCAACGCAGCATCTAAACTCGGGTATAAAAATTGAAAACCTGTTTGCTTAATTTTTTCTGCACTCACAGTTGTGCTTTTCAGTACTTCAATACTCATTTCGCCCAATACAATTTTCAAAACAATAGAAGGAACAGGTGCTGTAATAAAAGTATTGCCTTTCATTTTTTTTGCAAGCGCTAATGTCATTTCCTTATTACTTACAGGTTTTGGGGCTACTGCATTATAAATACCGTTGATGTTGTTTTCAATGGCATAAATAAACATGCGGCATAAATCATCAATATGAACCCAGCTTATGATTTGCCTGCCACTTCCAAGTATCGTTGCCAATCCAAATTGCAATGGCTTTTTAAATTCTTTCAAAGCTCCGCCATCATTGCTTAAAACAATTCCTGTACGCAATTTTGCCAATCGAATGCCCAACAGCTCAACAGGTTCAATACTTTTTTCCCATTGTAAACACGTTTGTCCTAAAAAATCATCATGTGCCTTATCGGTTTCAACAAATGGGGCTCCACCAACTTTATCAGGGCCATACCAGCCGATTGCAGAGGAACTGATGATGGTTTTTACACTTCCTTTATCTTCTTGAAGTGTTTTTACAAGCAATGCGCTGCTTTGCGTGCGGCTGTTGAGGATTTCCTGTTTGCGTTTCTTTGTCCATCTTTTATCTGCCACACCAGCGCCGGCAAGGTGCACAATCGCATCGCATGTACGTACCGCTTCAGCATCAATACTTCCTTTGTTGGTATCCCATTCAGCAAAACTAATTTTGCTGCTTCCTTTTTTTGCTGAACGGGTTAAAACCAAAACTTCATGACCTTGCGATGACAATAATTCTGTTAATCGCTTGCCGATTAATCCTGTGCCTCCAGTTATACAAATCTTGCTCATTTTTTCTGCTCTTATGTGTGTAAATTAAATTTTAACCGCATCTTTCAAACATATTTCTTTGTTCCTCGTTAACTTTAGACAGAATAATTACAGATTATGAACACGAAAGGTTTAGCACTCTTAGTTTTTTTATTATCGGCTATTACTGCATCTGCGCAGCGTATTTATTATGCTGAGCCCGACCGTGATGATTTGCGCCAAATGCGGTTTGAAATTTTGGGTAAATACAATAATCAATATCTTATTTATAAAAATATCCGCAGCAGGCATTATATCTGTGTTTATAGTCCGGATATGAAGATAAAAGATAAGATTGATCTTGATTTTATCCCTGACAGAGTGCGCAGCGTTGATATTTTCAGCAATCCTGAGTTTTCAGTTTTATTTTACCAGTATGAAAAAAAGAATATCGTATACCTTATGGGTGTGCGTATTGATGGCAATGGGAAAAAAATGAGTGAGCCTCAGGAATTGGATACGACAAGGATTGGGGGACTGAGTGATAACAAAGTGTATTCGCTCATTACAAGTGATGATAAGAAAAAAATCATGGCGTTTAAAATGAAAATTAAACAGAGGGATGATTTTTTGATTCAAACCCTGCTCATGAACAATAACTTAATTCCTGTTCGTAAAGCCGCTTTCAATTACAGGCTGGAGAATAATAAAGAATCGATAGCAGATTTTTATCTGGATAATGAAGGGAATTTTCTTTTCAGTCATATATCACGGCCGCAACAGCGTGAATATATTAATGAAGCAAAGCTGGCAGTACTTCAAACTTATTCTGATACAGTAAAAGTTTTTCCACTTGGTATCAAAAATGTTTTTCTGGATGAGCTGCGTATAAAAGTTGATAATCTTAATGGCCGCTACCTGCTCTCTTCACTCTACTCAAAAGCAAAGCGTGGCAATATTGATGGTTTGTTTATATGTGTAATCAACAAGAGCCTCAATGATCCTGATATAGAACATGCCATTGAATTTTCAGAAGATTTCAGGGCGCAGGCAAAAGGAGAGTCATCCATCAAAATGGCTTTCAATGATTATTATTTGAAGCACTTTATTGTAAAAAAAGATGGCGGAGTACTTATAACTGGAGAAAGCGCTTATACCAACAATCGGGGTAATAATTTCAACCGCTGGGATAATCCGTGGATGTGGAACAGCCCTTGGAATAATTACTGGGGCTGGAACTCCTGGAACAACTGGGGCGGCTGGGGTAATAACTGGGGCTGGGGTAGTCCCTGGGGTATGGGTGGGTTTGGTCCTAATCAGCAAACACGCTATTTTGCTGATAATGTTATTGTTCTTTCATTGAATAAAGATGCCAACATGCAATGGCAAAATGTAATTAACAAAAGCCAGTTTGATGATAATACAGATAACATGCTCTCATATCAAATCATGAACTCCGGTGCAGAGCTGCTCTTTTTGTACAATGAATGGAACAGAAGAACTCCCATGCTCAATGCACAATCTTTATCGCCCGATGGTAAAATAAGTAAAGAACCACCACTTAAAAGTTTAGACAAGGGTTATGAGTTTATGATACGCCTCGGCAAGCAGGTGGGTCCACGTGAAATGATTGCTCCCGCCGTTTATCGTAATGCATTCAGTTTTACAAGAATTGAATTTTGATGGATGTGTGCGGTAATTTATTTGGTGAATTGATTTTCTTTAACAATGTTTGCGGCTGAACTTTTACAACACGTGATCCGATTTTTTTCAGTAAACAATCCGCTTAATCTTTTTATTCTCCTGTTTCTGGGCATTTTGCTTAAGATGCCGTTTTTTATGGAACCGGTGCTTCCGCCTTTAAATGAAACTGACGGATTTTTATACAAGCAATTGATTCAATGGCTTGAAAAACCGGGACAGGTGTTTCCTCAGCTTTATCCCATTATTTCCTACCTGCTCATTTTCATGCAGGCAGTTACGCTCAACGGATTTATTAATGATCAGAAGCTTTTTCCATCCACCAATTTTTTGGTGGCATTTGCTTTGCTGCTGCTCACCAGTTTGGTTCCACAATGGAATACACTTTCGCCCGGCATTATTATCAACACCATTATGGTAAGCATACTGCCATCTATGGTAAGTTTATATCACAATCAAAAAGTAAAAGGCCTCCTGTTTAATATCGGGTTTGGTTTTGGCATTTGTTCCTTTATTTATTTTCCGGCAGTTTATTTTATACTGCTTTTAATTATTGCATTGGCTTTGTTTCGACCTGTTCAAATTACTGAGTGGTTGGTAACAATCATCGGACTGTTTACGCCTTTCTATTTTTTGTTTGTTTACTTTTTTGTATGGGATCAATGGCAGCGTGTATTCGAAATTATTCCACATCATCAGCTTTCATTTCCAATAATTAAAGTTAACTGGCAGTTTTGGGTAATCATTTCTTTACTCTTATTTCCAACTATTATTGGCTTCTTCATCAGCAACCGTTACAGTGTGCGTCTGGTGTTGCAGGTGCGCAAAAACTGGAATCTTCTGTTTTATTATTTCCTCATAGCGTTGAGTATTCCCTTTATCAACAACAACAGTAGTTTGAGTCATTTTATACTTGCTGTTATACCCATCAGCATTTATACATCAGCGTTTTATGCATTTCCATCAGGCAAGCGGTTGATGGAACTTACTGTGTGGATGAGTTTTGCCTGGATTGCATGGCAGTATTTCAATTCCTGATTTATTTTTTGGTTACAAGCTATTGCAACTTTGGCATCGTCCCTTGACTTCGAATCATCCAGTGAGTGATTCGCAGACTTCAGGGTTCTGTTTTCAAATAGAGCAAGTCGGCAATCAAACCCTATCGTCAGTCTTACAATCATCCGCTATAAACAACAAACCCACAGCCTCAAAACCATTCCTTTTTTACAGCCCTTTGCTTTACCTTTGCCACTTTCTTAACAACTTCATAAAGTATGAAATTTGGTGTGGTCGTTTTCCCCGGCAGTAATTGTGATAGAGATATGCAGGATGCACTGCAAAATGATATGAATCAGGAAGTAATTATGCTCTGGCATAAGGATAAAGATCTGAGCATGTTTACCACAGATGATTGTATTGTACTGCCCGGAGGTTTTTCTTATGGCGATTATTTACGTTGCGGTGCCATTGCCCGTTTCAGCCCCATGATGGAAAGTGTAATTGCTTTTGCCAATAAAGGCGGTAAAGTGCTGGGTGTCTGCAATGGTTTCCAGATTTTGTGCGAAAGCCATTTATTGCCGGGTGCATTGTTGCGTAATGCCAATCAAAAGTTCATATGTAAAAATGTATACTTAAACGGAGTTGGCGGCACAGCTTTAAAAATCCCAATTGCACATGGCGAGGGAAGATATTTTGCCGATGAACAAACTTTGGATGCGTTGGAAGCAAACGGACAGATCATTTACCGGTATTGCGATGAATTTGGTAAAGAAACTGCTGAATCAAATCCCAACGGTGCCATCCGCAATATTGCCGGTATATGCAACAAAGAGGGTAATGTATTTGGTATGATGCCTCATCCGGAACGTGCTACCAGCGAATTGCTGGGCAATACAGATGGCCGCAAAATTCTGAATGCTTTGTTAATCAATGCAGCGGTGACGGTTTAAGTCGGCTGTTTGTTAATCATTCAAAGCAGTTCATCCTAAATTTGTGATAGTTATTACAAAGTAAGTGCAACTTTACATTCAATTTTGCCTTCCTGTAAAAAAAGAAATATGAAGAAGTTTGGTTTATTAGTCATCATCAATTTTATTGCTGCTTCAATCTTTGCTCAAAGCGGCACTAAAGTAAAATGGGAGTTCATCTCTAAAAAGATTGCAGATAAAAAATATGAAATAAGGCTGGTAGCAACCATTCAGCCGGGCTGGCATATCTATAGCCAAAATCAAAGTGCGGATGCAATTGCATTACCCACAACAATAAAATTTGTAAATAATCCTTTGGTGGTACTTAATGGCAAGCCTAAAGAAGTGGGTAAGCTTTTTGATCAGTTTGATAAAGCCATCAATGCACGTTCAAAATATTACAGTAACAAAGTGGAGTTTGTGCAAACCATTACTCTCAAGAGTAATGTAAAAACGGCTATCACAGGTGAAGTAGAGTTTATGGTTTGTGACGATAGACAATGCCTGCCTCCTGATGTTGCAAAATTTTCGGTTAAATTATAAATGAAATAATCATTAAAAATTATCAACCAATTTAAAATAAAAGAGATGATAATTTTTAATGATTATACTATTTGGCCAAAAATCAATAATAATTAACACATGAAAATCCCGTTACCTCAACGGGATTTTTGATACAAGTTATACGATGAAACAATTACTGCTTTTCTTTTTTATTTGTTGTTCCCTTTCTGCTTTGGCTCAGGATTCATCTGTAGTTTCATGGAAAGTAGAAAGTAAAAAGATTGCAGCCAGTGAGTACGAGTTGCTTTTTACAGGAACAGTAAAAGAAGGAAAGTTTTTATACATCGCTTCCAAATCAGGTACATCCATTGAGCCGATCAAAGTGGTGTTTACCGACAGTTCCATTATTGCAGTAAACATTCCTGAGGTAACAAAGGGCGGCAGCCTCATGAATGATGCTTTGTTTGCCAATGAAAAAATGCAGATAGCCTCCGGTGAAGTAAAGCTTGTACAAAAAGTAAACTTCATTAGTACGGTACCCCTCAATCTTAAAGGAAAGCTGGTTTATGCTACTGGTGGTAAAGATGAATTTTTACCTGGGGAATTTGAATTTGATGTAACACTTGAAGGCGGTGTATCACAAAAAGCAAGAATAAAGATTGAAAGTATTGATATTAACAACCCTCAGGTGAATTGTGGTGATGAAGGCACAGAAGGAAAAAGTTTGTGGGGCATTTTTTTATTAGGATTGGTGGGAGGTTTTATTGCATTGCTCACACCTTGCGTATTTCCATTGATACCATTAACTGTTTCTTTTTTTACTAAACGCAGCGGCAGTAAAGGCAAAGGCATACGCAATGCAGTGATGTATGGCTTTTTTATTTTTCTGATTTATGTATTGTTGAGTTTGCCTTTTCATTTGCTGGATCAAACAGACCCTGAAATTCTTAATAACATTTCAACCAACGTTTGGCTTAACATTATCTTCTTTGTCATCTTCATAGTGTTTGCCATTTCTTTCTTTGGTTATTTTGAAATTACATTGCCCGGCAACCTTGCAAGCGGTGTTGATTCAAAAGCCGGAGTTACCAGTTTCATTGGTATATTCTTTATGGCACTAACGTTGGCCATTGTTTCATTCTCCTGCACAGGTCCCATACTTGGTTCATTGCTGGCAGGTGCGTTAACAAAAGACGGCGGCGCCATGCAGTTAAGTTTTGGTATGGGTGGTTTTGGATTGGGATTGGCTTTGCCTTTTGCATTGTTTGCCATGTTTCCTAACTGGTTGCAATCCTTACCCAAGAGTGGTGGATGGTTGAATACAGTGAAAGTGGTGTTGGGATTTTTGGAACTGGCTATGGCAGTGAAGTTTTTAAGCAATGCAGATTTGGTAATGCAATGGAAGTTATTGCCGAGAGAAGTGTTTATCGGCATTTGGGTGTTGATTGGATTGTTGGTTGTTTTGTACCTGCTTGGCTTCATCAAATTTCCGCATGATGATAAAAAGGTGAAGATTGGTGGTGTTCGATGGACTTTTATTGCTTTGTTTGCTGCATTCACCATTTATATTGCTCCGGGTGTTACCAATACAAAATGGGCACAGTTGCCATTGATCAGTGGTTTTCCTCCACCGCTCTGTTACAGTGCATATAGTCATCCGGTGAATTGTGAAAAATCATTAGAGCCATTGCGTGATTATAATGAAGCATTGGCGCTTGCAAAAAAGCTTAATAAACCTTTGTTGATTGATTTTACAGGTTGGGCTTGTGTAAACTGCCGCCGCATGGAAGAAAATGTGTGGACAGACCCTACTGTTCTTTCAATGATGAAGAATGAATTTGTAGTGGTGAGTTTGTATGTAGATGAACGGAAAGTATTGCCCGCTGCACAACAGCAAACATTCCTCACCAAATCAGGAAACAAAAAACAAATTATTACTGTAGGCGATCAGTGGGCTACATTCCAGAGCGAAAACTTTAATGCAGTAGCACAACCGCAGTACGCCATCATCAGCTTAGATGAAAAAGCATTGACCAAGACAAAAGCATACACGCCCAACCCAAGAGAGTTTCAGCAGTGGTTGGAATGCGGATTGGAAGCGTTTAAAAAGAAATGAATGAATGTTTTGCCGCCATGAAAAACTGAACTTACAAGAGTGCGAATCATTCACTGGATGATTCGAAGGCAAAACCGCTGCTACCTGCACTTCAGCCCGTAACCAAAAATGTATTTGTATTTCTCTTCTTTGTGTAAAATAAAAAATCCCGCTGTGGCGGGATCTCTTATACAGTGTAGTTTCTTTTACAGTGAAATTTGTTTTTCCATCATCATCTTACGCATGTTAATGAGTCCGTAGCGCATGCGGCCCAGTGCAGTGTTGATGCTGCAATTGGTGAGCCCGGCAATTTCTTTAAAACTCAAATCAGCAAAATGACGGAGTACGATCACTTCTCTTTGTTCCTCGGGTAACAAATCCAGCATACGACGGATACGGTCGTAGCTTTGGTTTTTCATCATCTTTTGCTCAGCATTGTCTTCGCTGAAATTCAGTACTTCAAAAATATCATGGTTGTCACTTGTTTTAATAATGGGTGTGCGTTTTACACGGCGAAAATGATCCACACAAAGATTGTGTGCAATACGCATAGCCCAAGGTAGAAATTTTCCTTCCTCGGTATAACGGTTGCCACGGATGGTATCAATTACACGAATGAACACTTCCTGGAAGAGATCTTCTGCCAGATATTTATCTTTCACCAAAAGAACAATAGAGGTGAAGAGCTTGTCTTTATGACGAAGCACAAGTGTTTCCAGGGCAGAGGAATCTCCATCCTTAAATTGGTGTACCAGTTGCTGGTCAGTAAAATGTTCGTGTGTACGCATACAATTCTACGGTTGATGGTTTTCAATAAAAAGTACTTACAAAAAATGTTTTACAGAAATTGTAATTGAGTAGAAGTTGTAGCTATAGGCAGAAATAAAATTTAGGCTCGTTTAGGAATATTGAATTTCAGATATAAAAATAGAAGAAAAAATTGAACTAACCAACATTCAGAATAATTTAACGTATAGCCACGCAGCATTTAACTGCGTATTTTCCGAAGAGGGTTGGGTAATGTTACGATTGTCTACTCATTAATGCCATAAAGAACAAAACAACTTTGACAAAATTCAAAGTTCGTTTTTGAATTCAGTCAGCCTTTTAAAACTATGGCAAAGCTTCTGATTTACTGTAATTGCCTGCCAATTTACAGCCTGTTTTCTTCTAAATTTGTGTTCTTATGGGTAAAGAGGTACAAGAAAGGGCAGTAGTTGCATCAATGCCGGTTTCCAAAGAAAATATTTTTATAAAGGGGGCGAGGGTTCACAACCTCAAAAATGTTTCTGTTACCATACCACGTAACAAACTCATTGTTGTTACTGGTGTAAGCGGCAGTGGCAAATCATCTCTTACCATAGATACATTGTATGCTGAAGGACAAAGACGTTATGCAGAAAGTTTAAGTGCTTATGCCCGCCAGTTCCTCAACCGCATGAACAAACCGGATGTGGATTACATAAAAGGTTTGTGCCCGGCCATTGCTATTGAACAAAAAGTGATCACCCGCACACCACGTTCTACTGTTGGAAGTATGACGGAGATTTATGATTACCTGCGTTTGCTTTTTGCACGTGTGGGCAAAACCATTTCTCCCGTAAGTGGACGAGAAGTAAAAAAAGATGATGTGCCCGATGTAGTGAAAGCTGTGCAGCAATGCAAGGATGGAGCAAAGTTGCTGATGCTTGTAAAATTTCCCATGCATGCCAAGCGAAATGTAAAAGAAGAACTCAGTATTTTATTGCAGAAGGGATTTACAAGAGTTTATAAGAAAGTTGAAAGTAAAAAGTCAAAATTAAAAAGTGAAGAAAGTGAAATACTTTCTATTGAAGATTTACTGGAGTTGAAAGATAAAGATCTGAAAGCACTATTCACTATTGACAACTCACAATTCACTATTTATGTTTTAATTGACCGACTCATTGTTAAAGATTTTGATGAAGATGATCTGCACCGCATTGCAGATAGTGCCGGCACTGCATTTTATGAAGGTGAAGGAGAAATGTATTTGGAACCGGATGAAAAAGAGTTGATTCCTTTCTCTAACAAGTTTGAGCTGGATGGAATTAAGTTTGAAGAACCCGTGCCCAATTTATTTTCATTCAACAATCCATATGGTGCTTGTCCTGTATGTGAAGGATTTAGCCAGGTGCTTGGTATTGATGAAGATTTGGTGATACCTGATAAAAGTTTGAGTGTATATGAGGGGGCCATCGCCCCGTGGAAAGGAGAGAAGCTGGGCTGGTGGAGAGAACAGTTTATAAAAAATACGGGTCGTTCTTTTCCTGTACACAAAGCCATTGCTGATTTAACCAAAGAACAATACAGGCAGTTGTGGGAAGGCGTTGGTACAGCTTTAGGTATTGATGATTTTTTTAAAGAAGTTGAAAGTAATTTATACAAGGTACAATACCGAGTATTACTGAGCCGCTACCGTGGGCGAACAACATGTACAGATTGTAAAGGTTACAGATTGCGCAAAGAGGCATTGTATATAAAAGTTGGCGGCAGGCATATTGGTGAGTTGTGTGAAATGCCGGTGAAAGATTTAAAAGTTTGGTTTGATGAACTGCAGTTGAGTGCATATGATCGACAGGTGGGCAAACGTATTTTAATTGAAATACATAACCGCATTCAAACATTATTGCACGTGGGACTTGGTTATTTAACATTGAGCCGTTTGGCCAATACATTGAGCGGCGGAGAGAGTCAACGGATACAGCTTACACGTTCACTGGGAAGTAACTTAACCGATTCGCTTTATATATTAGACGAGCCCAGTATTGGTTTGCATCCAAGAGATACATCCAATCTCATAAATGTTTTAAAAGAGTTGCGTAATCTGGGTAACACCGTTGTTGTAGTGGAGCATGATGAAATGATGATGCGTGAAGCAGATCATATTATTGACATGGGTCCGCTGGCAAGTCATTTGGGTGGTGAAGTAATTGCTGAAGGAAATTATGATGCTATCATCAGTAATCCCAAAAGTTTAACGGGTAAATATTTAAGCGGCGCCAAACAAATTGATGATTTTGGTAAACCCCGTAAATGGAACAGAAGTATTAAGGTTGAAGGTGCACGGCAGCATAGTTTAAAAAATATTACAGTTGAGTTTCCTTTGAATGTATTGTGTGTGGTGAGTGGTGTGAGCGGAAGCGGTAAAACAACACTGGTAAAAAATATTTTATATCCCGCACTCAGCAAACTTAAAGGTGAGTTTGGCGATAGGGCAGGTATGCACAAACAAATAACTGGTGATGTCGATTCCATAGCTGAAATAGAAATGGTAGATCAGAATCCAATTGGTAAGAGCAGCAGAAGTAACCCGGTTACTTATATCAAAGCTTATGATGAAATACGAGAGTTGTATGCTGATCAACCGTTGAGTAAGATACGTGGCTTTATGCCCAAACATTTTTCATTCAATGTAGATGGTGGAAGATGTGATGCATGTAAAGGTGAGGGAGAGCAAATTGTTGAAATGCAGTTTTTGGCTGATGTACACCTTACGTGTGAGGTATGTGGCGGCAAACGTTTTAAAGAAGAAGTGCTTGAAGTGAAGTATAATGATAAAAGTATTCATGATATACTGGAGATGAGTGTAGATGAAGCGCTGGAATTTTTCAGACTGGAAAAAGATTTGGTGAAGAAATTATCACCATTGGCTGATGTGGGGTTAGGTTATATTAAACTCGGCCAAAGCAGTGATACATTGAGCGGCGGTGAAGCACAACGTGTTAAACTTGCCTCCTTCCTTGGAAGAGGAAACGGAAGCGGGAATATTTTATTCATTTTTGATGAGCCAACTACGGGCCTTCATTTTAACGACATCAATAAACTGCTTAAAAGCTTTCATGCGTTGATTGAAAAAGGCCACTCCGTTATTGTAATTGAACATAACACCGATGTAATTAAACGAGCTGACTGGCTCATTGATCTGGGACCGGAAGCAGGTGATAGCGGCGGTGAGTTGGTATTTGCAGGCTTACCAAAAACTATAAAAAACTGCAAGCAAAGCATTACTGCTTCATATTTGTGATTTTTTTCCGTTTTCCGTTTAACTTAAGAGACTCAAAATTTTGAAGCGTTGTGAATGATGTTTCTTACATCTACATTCGGAGCAGAAACATGATGAGAAATTTTTAAATATTGCTGCGAAATTCAGAGGCCTCACAAGTCACAGATTTCTTTACTGTTTTACAAGCTGAACTGATTATCTTAATCTGTCCATACTTTTTATTAACCTTTCGTCTTTCCGTATACCCAACCATGCTAAAATAAAAAACAAGGGTATAGCAAATGTAAATACAGAAGTGAGGGCAAAGTTTCCTGTTTCAAACTCTTTTAACCGTGTGATGTACATTATAACCACTGCAATCTGAAGTAATAACCCCAGCAGCGTTAACTGTATTTGTTGTTTTCTGTTTTTAAATAAAAAAATTGCGAACAAACCTGTTAACGCTACAGCAACGGATAGAACAAGCAACAAGAAATGTGACTGGCCATTCAGCTCTGTAAAAATATTGTTGGCTTTTATTCCACTGTAAAATGAAAATTTTAAACTGGCTAGTGATGATGCGGCTGCCAGTAACAGCCAAATAGATTGAATTCGTTGTATCATAAAAAAAGTTTTTATCCTAACTCAGGATACAGCGGAAACTGCTGCATAAACGTTTTTACATCAGCCTTTACTGTTTCAATTACTGTTGCATCATCTGCATTCATCAGCACTTTGTTAATCATATCAACAACAGTATTCATGTGTGCTTCTTTCAAACCTCTAGTGGTTATTGCAGGAACACCGACACGTATACCGCTTGTTACAAATGGTGATTTATCATCATTGGGAACAGAATTTTTATTGAGCGTAATATGTGCTTTGTCTAAAGTTTCCTGTGCTTTTTTACCGGTGATGTTTTTGTTGCGGAGGTCAATCAACATAAGATGATTATCAGTGCCGCTGCTGATGAGCTGGTAATCTTTATCAACAAATGCTTTGGCCATGGCCTGTGCATTTGAAATTACCTGCTGACCGTAAGCTTTAAAATCTTCGGTTAATATTTCACCAAAAGCAATTGCTTTTGCAGCAATTACATGTTCTAACGGTCCGCCCTGCATGCCGGGGAACACTGCCAGATCAAGCATTGAACTCATCATCCTTAAATTGCCCTTAGGATCTTTTACACCAAACGGATTTTCAAAATCATGACGTAGCATAATAATACCGCCACGTGGACCACGCAATGTTTTATGAGTAGTTGATGTTACAATATGACAATGGTCAAACGGATCGTTCAACAAGCCTGTTGCAATTAAACCAGCAGGGTGTGCAATATCAGCCAAAACCAGTGCACCAATTTCATCAGCCACAGCACGGATGCGTTTGTAATCCCAATCACGGCTATAAGCGCTTGCACCGCAGATAATCATCTTTGGTTTTTCAGTTCTTGCTTTCTCTTCCAATTGCTCATAGTTTACCAATCCATCTTTGGTAACACCGTAATGAACGGCACGGTAATTTTTCCCACTAAAGTTAGCCGGGCTGCCATGCGTTAAATGTCCGCCCATGCTCAAATCCAATCCAAGAATGGTATCACCCGGTTTTAAACAGGCCATGAATACAGCTGTGTTTGCCTGTGCGCCACTATGCGGCTGCACATTGGCCCAACTGGCGTTGAATACTTGTTTCAAACGTTCAATGGCGAGGGTTTCCACCTGGTCCACAATTTCACAACCACCATAGTAACGCTTGCCGGGATAGCCCTCTGCATACTTATTGGTGAGGCTGGTACCCATGGCTTCCATTACCTGTAAGGAAGTAAAATTTTCTGAAGCAATCAATTCAATACCATTACGCTGGCGTTGCAGTTCCTGGTTAATCAGATCGAAGATGACGGTATCTTTTTGCATGAATTTGAAATTGGTTAATTGATTTATTATTTATTACATCACTTCCGGAAAGCAATGAAAGCAGTGTTGCTCCAACGGCCGCAAAAATAAGGCGGTAAACAATGAGGTAGTGCTTTTGTTATAAACAGATTCTTTACAAATTCCATAATAAAGGCGTTTCTTTAAAAAGTGCTACTTTAGCCGCCCCTGATTGTACCAAACTTTTGAAATGAAGGCAATTATCCCTGTGGCTGGTGCAGGTACCAAACTGCGGCCGCATACATATACTCAACCCAAAGCATTAATTCCCATTGCTGGTAAAACCGTGCTCAGTATCATCGTTGACCAATTGCGTGATGCAGGCATCAACGATTTTGTGTTTGTGGTGGGATACCTGGGCGACAAAATTCAGGACTATGTAAAAGAAACGTTCCCCGGCATTAATGCAGGTTTTGTGCAGCAGGGCGATCGTGAAGGTCTGGGTCATGCTGTACTGCTCACTAAAGAACTGGTGGGTATTGATGAAGTGGTAATAGTGCTGGGCGATACCATTTGCGAATACGATGTAAAATCAGTTCTGCATGCACCTACTTCGGTGCTGGGTGTGAAGAAAGTAGATGACCCACGCAGTTTTGGTGTGGCTGATGTGGAAGAAGATGGAAGCATTTCCCGAGTTGTGGAAAAACCGCAGATACCAAAAAGCAATATGGCGCTGGTGGGCATTTATAAAATCAAGGAAACAGCCATGTTGTATGATTGCCTTCAAACCAATTACCGTGACGGGGTAAAAAACCGTGATGAATACAGTTTAACCGATGCACTCGAATGCATGATTGGCCAGGGCGCAAAGTTCAACAGTTTTAAAGTGCTCAACTGGTTTGATTGCGGCAACAAAGAATCATTACTTGAAAGCAATGCCACACTGCTTAAAAAATTCGGCACTTCTATTTCGCCCGACCATCGTTTTGAAAATGTAATTGTAGTAGAGCCCGTGAGCATTGGTAAAAATTGTGAAATCAAAAACTCCATCATTGGTCCTAATGTGGCCGTGGGCGATAATACCACCATCAACTATTCCATTATTAAAGAGAGCATCATTGGCAGCTATGCTGATTT